>JAITIL010000049.1 GCA_031279475.1 Prevotellaceae bacterium
GCCCGGATCGCCCTTGGGTTTTTTTCCCCGTGCCGTTTAGCCGGTTATTTTTTTTTTCCCCCCCCGGTTGGGGCTTCCCGTTGGGTTGCACGACCGGTAGAAACGGCGACGGCGCCACATCAACGGCATCCCGGAGGGATGCGACATTTGTGTAATTTGTACGCATACCTGACGGCATGCGCGGGGCATTTTTCCGCATCCTGCTATCGAACTGAAATCCCTGCCGGGATTTTGTTTCCCGCCGCCGCACACCCGCCCGCCCACAATTGCGGGCGGTTTGTTTTTGCGTGCCATAAAATTTTGGTATTTTCGAAATTATAGCTACATTTGCATCGACCACCAAATTTATATTACATGGACAAAAATACTAAAGAAATCTTGCACTACAACGATGGTAGGGGAGAGCCGGTAAGTGTGTTTTTAGACTTGGAGAATGATACGGTGTGGCTGACTCGTCAACAGATAGCGCAATTATTTGACAGGGATGTCAAGACAATAGGAAAGCATATCAATAATGCTTCGAATGAAGAATTATTTGGCCTTTCAACTGTCGCAAAATTTGCGACAGTTCAACTCGAGGGAAACAGACAAGTGGAGCGAACGCTTGAGCATTATAATCTTGATATGGTTATATCTGTGGGCTATCGTGTGAAATCGGCTCGTGGCATACAGTTTCGCAAATGGGCGAGCAGGGTGCTTAAGGAGTATTTGCTTAAAGGCTATGCCATTCACCGTCCGGTGACCAAGCAGGAATTAGACGTTGTGAGAGCAGAACTGGAAAAGCAAATTGAAAATCTTGAAGTGATTACCGATGTGCAGTATAATGAATTATATGAGGCATTAACTAAATTGTTGGAGCGAAAGCAAATCACTGAAAATCGCCGTCCTATTGGTTTTTTGAGGCAAAGAGATAACGGATAATTCATGAGCCGCCCGCACAATGTGTGGGCGGCGGTGTTTTGTGGGGGGAGTGGAATGAAAAAGACCTCGGGGTTTTTAAGGTGCCGTAAATGCAAGTATTATCTCCTCAAATACTGAATCAAATCCGCAGGTTGAACAATATCCAAATGTTGCACTTTTTTGAAATCCGTGCTATTTCTGGTAACAATGGCATCCATAGCGCTATGTATGGCAACTTGTGCTTGAAGGGCATCTTCAAAATCATCCCATCCCAATTGTTGGGCAATATAAATGTCTTCCCTGTAAACAGTCAGCACATCTACTATTATGAGCAAATCGGCAAAAGTATCTTTCGCAAACTTTTTTCCGTTTGTTTTTTGTAACAAATAAAAAACATCGGTAGCCATAGATGCCGTAATGTATCCCTCCAGGTTTTCTTTGACTATTTCGCAAAAAATCGCGTGGGCATTTTCATAAAATGGCTCCCGTTTCAGCGCGAAATCAAGGACGATGTTCGTATCCAGCAATACTTTTTTCATCGATGCTTTTCATTCAAACATTCATATCGCATATTGTCTAATTCATCGTCCGACCAATGGCTGAATGGTATGGCGTCTTGTCTTTTCAGTAGCCGTTTCATGGCGCGTTTACGCAGTTCCGCTTCCGTTGTATTGTCTTTGGTTGGAATGATTATCAACTTCACTTTCTTATTGTGCAGATAAGGCATGGAAGGTAAATTAATTACCCCCTTATCTGAAACATCTGCATCTATTTGATAGGTCTGCATAATAATAAAATACTTGATTTGTTCGGCTACAAAAGTACATTTTTTTTTTCGTACGGCCAATTTTTTGTATAAACCAATATACCCCATATCCAATCTACTAAGGTTGTTTTTTGGAAAATCATGTTTCAGAATTTAAAGATTTAATGTTGAAACGCCGCCCGCAAAGGCAGACGGCGGTGTTTGGCGGGAAGAGTGAAATATTTTTCATATATTTGTGAAAAATAATGGTGAAGGCCGGCATGAAAAAATACAACAATCATTACATTTTGCTGATTTGGAGAATAGCGCTGCTGTTCCTGCTATTCACGCTCTGTCGCACGGGCTTTTTCCTGCTCAACAGCGACCTGTACCCCGACATGACGTTCGGCCGCTACATGCGCATCGCCGGCGGCGGCCTCCGCTTCGACCTCACGGCCATCATCTATACCAACCTCCTCTACATCGTGGTGGCGCTGCTCCCTTTCCGTTTTATCTACACCCGGCCGCTGCAAAACGCCCTGAAAGCGCTGTTTGTCGCCACCAACGGCATAGCGCTCGCGTCCAATGTTGCCGACATGGCCTATTTCCGCTTTACCTTGCGCCGCACCACCTTCTCGTTCTTCCAGGAATTTAGTCACGACAACAATCTGGGCGACATCATCACTGCGTCGTTCACAACCCACTGGTATCTCCTCCTGCTGTGGATAGCCCTGGTGGCCGCGTTGTGGCTCGGTTACGGCAGGTTACAATGCGTCCGCAAAGTTTTTTATTCCTCACGAAGCGTGATACTGCACTACGCCGCCCGCACCATCATCATGGCGGCAGGCATAGGCCTGTGCGTAGCCGGAGCGCGCGGCGGGTTTCGCACCAGCACCCGCCCCATCACGCTGAGCAACGCCGGCGTGTATGTGACCCAACCGCTCGAAACCCACCTCGTGCTCAACACGCCGTTCTGCATTTACCGCACCATCGACAAAAAACGACTCAAGCCCCAGCGCTTCTTCGCCACGGAACAGGCGCTCGACCACATCTACACCCCCATCCACCAACCGGCGCCGGCCGGCGAATTTCGCGCCGACAATGTGGTGATCATCATCCTCGAAAGTTTTGCCCGCTACCACATCGGCGCACTCAACGCCGATATGCCCGGCATGGTGAGCTACACGCCGTTCCTCGATTCCCTGATACAACACAGCCATGCCTGCAACAACGCCTTTGCCAACGGCGCAAAATCTATCGACGCCATTCCATCAATACTGGGCAGTATTCCTACGCTGGAAGAGCCATACGTCCTCACGCCCTACGCGCTCAACGAAGTGGAAGGGCTCGGCACGCTACTGCAACGGAAAGGTTACCATACTTCATTCTTCCACGGCGCACAAAACAACTCCATGGGGTTCTCCGCCATCGTAAACCTGCTGGGTTTCCAACATTACTTCGGACGCACCGAATATCATAACGACGACGACTACGACGGCATCTGGGGCATTTGGGATGAGCCTTTCCTGCAATTCTTCGCCCGCACGCTCAACGGTTTTCCACAACCTTTCGCCTCGGCGGTATTCACCCTTTCGTCGCACCATCCCTTTAAAATACCGGCGCACATGGAAGGGAAATTCCCGAAAGGAACGCTGCCCATTCACCAGTGCATAGGCTATACCGACTATGCGCTGCGCCGCTTCTTCGATACCGCTTCGAAAATGCCGTGGTTCAAAAATACGCTGTTTGCGCTCACCGCCGACCATTCCAACTGGTCTGAAAACTGCGCCGAATACCGCAACCCGATGAATGCAATGGCCATCCCTGTGATATACTACCATCCCGGCATGGAACAAGCCATGCTCGACACCATCCCCACCCAGCAAATCAACATCATGCCCACGGTGCTCCGCCATTTAAACTACGACCTCCCCTACTTTGCCTACGGCCAAGCGGCCGACAGCACAACACAACCGTTCGTCATTACGTATAACGGCGGCTATCAGTTATTACACGACGACTGCCTGCTGCTGTCTGACGGCGAAAAGAGCACCGGCTTCTACCGCTGGGCGCACCGGGGATTTAACGGATTGGGCGAAAACCTGCTCGGCACGCAGCCCGACGCACAGGAAAAGGCCGAGACGCTGCTCAAAGCATTCCTGCAACAATACAATAACCGGATGATTGAAAACCGGCTGACAGCGGATACTGCTACTGCACGCTGCACACTATTACTGCCTCCATGCCGCGCTGGATGGCCTGCTCGTTCATCGGAATCAGGTGGTGGTGGCGTTCGGGAATTGACTTCTTCAAGCCCTTGATGACGTTTTCCATCTTCACCAATGGCTTTAATTTAAGGAAGGCGCCCAGCACAATCATGTTATAGGCCTTGGCGTTGCCTAACTTTGCAGCCGCTTCGGCCGCTTCAACCTTGTAAACCTTCACATCTTTCCGTGTGGGCGGATGCGTGATGCCGTTGGGGTCGTAGAGCAGCAACCCGCCGGGCTTCACCGCGTCCTGAAACTTGTCTAACGACTGTTGGTTTAAAATAATGGCGGTATCCACGTTGTGCACAATGGGCGAACTGATGCGCTTGTCGCTCAGCACCACGGTGACGTTGGCCGTCCCGCCGCGCATCTCAGGCCCGTACGACGGCATCCACGTCACTTCCATGTCTTGCATGATGCCGGAGTACGCTAAAATTTTCCCCATCGACAACACGCCTTGCCCGCCGAAACCGGCTATAATAATTTCTTCCTTCATGGTTGAATTGTTTTAATACATTATTTATCTTTCAGGTCGCCCAACGGATAGACTGGGAATAAATTTTCTTCCATCCACTTGTTCGCGGCCACCGGCGTGAGTTTCCACCCGGAATTGCACGACGACACCATCTCAATGAACGACGTGCCCTTGCCGTTGGCCGAGTTCTCGAACGCCTTGCGAATGGCTTTCTTGGCTTTGCGCACGGCCCCCGCAGTTTGTACCGACTGGCGGGTCACATAACACGTGCCCTCGAGTTGCGCCACAAGGTCGGTAATCCTTAGCGGATGCCCGTTCAGGTCGGCGCGGCGCCCGTGGGGCGTAGTGGCGGTAATTTGTCCTTCGAGTGTCAGGGGCGACATTTGCCCGCCGGTCATCCCGTAAATGGCGTTATTCACGAAGATAACAACGATATTTTCCCCGCGGTTGCAGGCGTGGATGGTTTCCGCCGTACCGATTGCGGCAATGTCGCCGTCGCCCTGGTACGTAAACACATACTTGTCGGGATACAGCCGTTTGGTTGCCGTGGCCAGCGCCGGCGCGCGCCCATGCGCCGCCTGTTGCCAGTCGATATGCAGGTAATTGTAGGCAAACACGGCGCACCCCACCGGCGAAATGCCGATGGTCTTCTCCTGGATGCCCATTTCCTCAATCACCTCTGCGATTAACTTGTGGATGGCGCCGTGACTGCAACCCGGGCAGTAGTGCATCACCACATCCGTCAGCACCGGCGATTTCCCATACACTTTATTTTCGGGTTTTATAATTTCATTGATGTCCATTGTCTTTCCATTTTTTATTGTATCATATTCTTTAACGCCACCACCACTTCTTCGGGGGTGGGGATAATGCCGCCTATGCGGCCGAAATGCGCCACCGGGATTTTTCCATTCACTGCCAGCCGCACGTCTTCCACCATTTGCCCGGCGCTCATTTCCACCGCGAGCACGTCTTTCAGTTGCTTCGTCATCTCATTAATCGCTTTCGAGGGATAAGGATAAAGGGTGATGGGGCGCAACAGGCCTGCTTTAATGCCCGCCTCGCGCGCCAGTTCCACAGCCTTTTCGCAAATGCGGGCGCACGAGCCGTAAGCCACAATCAGGTGTTCGGCGTCGTCGCAGGCTATTTTTTCAAAGCGCACCTCGTTTTCGTTAATCTGCCTGTATTTTTCAATCAGTTTGAAGTTGAATTTTTCGTGTATTTCCGGATCCATCGCCAGCGAGGTAATCACGTTCTCCCTGCGGTCTTTGGGCTTTCCCGTGGTAGCCCAGCTGCCATACAGGCGCGCAACTTCCGCGTCGGTCAGGCGGGGTTTTTCTTCGCGCAACTCCACCTTTTCCATCATTTGCCCGATTACGCCGTCGGCGAGAATCATGGCCGGGTTGCGGTATTTGAACGCCAGTTCAAACGACAAATCCACGAAGTCGTACATTTCCTGTACGGAGGCCGGCGCCAGCACAATCAACCGGTAGTCGCCGTGGCCGCCGCCTTTCACCGCCTGGAAGTAATCGGCCTGCGAGGCTTGTATGGAGCCCAGTCCCGGGCCGCCGCGCACCACGTTAACCACGAGGCACGGCAATTCGGCGCCCGCCAGGTAGCTCAGCCCTTCGCACATCAAACTGACGCCCGGACTGCTCGACGAGGTCATCACCTTCTTCCCGCACGCCGCGCCGCCGTAAAGCATGTTGATCGACGCCACCTCACTCTCGGCCTGCAACACCACCATGCCCGTAGTCTCCCACGGTTGCTTGTCCATCAGCGTTTCCATGATTTCCGACTGGGGCGTAATCGGGTAACTGAAATACCCGTCGCACCCGCACCGGATGGCCGCAATAGCAATAGCCTCATTTCCTTTAAGTAATATTTTTTCTGCCATGTTAGATTTTTTAAGTTCGACGTTTAACTACACCTTAACCCGGTACACCGTGATAACCGAGTCGGGACACACCGTAGCGCAATTTGTGCAGCCGGTACACGCCTCGGGATGCGCCATGTAGGCCATGGGATAGCCCTTACTATTCACCTCTTTGGTGAGCGCCACAACCTGCACCGGACAGTTTGCCGTACAAACGCCACAGCCTTTGCATCTTTCACGGTCCACTACAATTGCTCCTTTCATTGCCATAGTAAAATCTCGTTATGATTAATACCACAAAGCTATAAAAAAAATTCAAATATCAAAAATAAACGATGAAAAAGTTTCAAACTGAAAGTTCGGTTTGCGGTTTTCAATTTTTTTTTTTACCTTTGAGGATATGTAATAACTATTTGGAACTTTATAATGATTATGACCAAACCTGTCAACAAAACAAAATGTCAAACGCCCGGGCACCTGAAAGACACCGGAAAAACAGCCTTACGTGGGCTGAAAAAAGCGTTCGGCTTCAAAAGCCTGATGATAGCAGTGGCCGGGGGCCTGCTGCTTTACTGGACAATCACCGAGAACAAAGGCTATTGGTGGGTATACGAAAAACTGCTAAAAGGTAACATGGAGACAATATGGCAATACCGTACCGCCACACTCGACGAACGTTACCAAATGAAACTGGGTTTCGACTACGTATTCTGGAACTTCATCAAGCAACACACCCCCGACGACGCTGTAATCCTGTTCCCTTTGAAAGAGCACAACACGGAAAAAGCCGGCAACAGCCAACTGACCGGCAGGACCAACAGCAAATACTGGGTGACCCATTTCGTGTATCCGCGCAGGGTGCTGTATAAGGACGAACAGGACATCAACCCGCACTATAACGACGTAACACACGTGGCCATCGTGGCCGGACACGGCTACGAGGATTTGGACTACCGGGTGAGCGAACGAACCTACTTCACCATACTGCCGAAAAAACAATAACCGACTTTTAATTACTCTCGAAATGATTTTATCCGGACTGCTTATTACTATCCTACTTGGCGCCTGCATGACACTAAGCATCTCGCCCCGCCTGAAATTAATAGAGGTGCTGGGGCTCATGTTCCCGCTGGGCATGGGTCTACAGACCTTCCTCATGGTTTGTCTCGATTGGGCAGGCGTGCGCCTGACAGCGACACCTGTCTTTATTTTCTCCCTGTCAATTGTCGCCGGACTTGTGGCATACCTGTACATCCGGCGCGCGCTGCTCAAGGAATGGTGGACATACGTGCGAACCTTCACCTGTCCGAAAATAAGCTGGCTATGGCTGCTTGTGCTGTTGGCCATTGTGACGGTGGCAACGGCGAACGTAATCAAAACCATCTACTACCCCACATTCGACGACGACAGCGTACGCGGGTTTAACCTCATAGGCCTGGCCGTGGCGCACGACGGCACATTCAAAGGCTGTGGCCTGTTTACCGACAGTAACTACCCGGAAATGCATGGCGCCGCATCAACCATGATCTATGCGCCACTCCTGCAGCTCTCCTACGCCTACGTGTACCTGTTGGGCGCCGCCACATCGAAAATCGTCAATGCACTCCTCTTTCTTTCATTTATTGCCGTATTCTACGGCTTGCTAAGCCGATTTGCGACACACACGCTCGCGGCAATCGCCACATTGATGACCCTGCTTACCCCGGAAATGTTGGGGTTTTCGTCGATGTCGGGCACTAATTTCGCACACGCTGTGTATGCCTCGCTGGGGATTTTATGCTTTGTGACGTGGTATTACAGGAAAATCCCGTCGCTGCTGTGGATGTCGGCCGCTCTGCTGATGTTGAACAACTGGACGCGCACCGAAGGCATTGCCTTTATCGGCGCGGCATGTGCTGTGCTGCTGTGGCACAGCATCCAAACCAAACAATACAAAAAGCTGTTGCTGTTCGCCGGATTGTGCCTGTTTCCCATTCTCTTCTGGAACATGTTCCTGAAAGTACATCACATGGAAGCCACACAAGCCCTTATTCTGAAACCGTATTGGGACGGCGGGAAAATAGCCGTCATCGCCACGGAAATGTGGAGACTGTTTAAGTCCATCTCTTTTTATGGCCTTACGTTCACAGCGTTCCCGGTGATTCTCCTGCTCAACGCATGGGCTATTTTCAAGCAGCGCGACCACCTTGTCACGCTGCTGCTAATCGTGCTGTCGTGGGCGTTCTACACGATTTTGATTTACCAGATTGACTATGTCTGGGACTTGCTGGAAAACGTCATGAAATATTCGTACAAACGCTTTCTGTTTTCGTTCGTGCCGCTGCTGTGGTTCTACATGGCCGCCGGCCGCAGTGTGAGATGCCTGTTCGACAAGATAGACAACCTCCTGTTCTTCGAAAAAGTCAAACGAAAATAAACAGCCATGCACACGCTATCGGTAATCATACCGGCCTACAACGAAGAGAAAACCATTTTCCGGCTTCTGCAAAAAGTGGCCGGTGTACAGTTGATAAATGGTATCCAAAAGGAAATTATTGTAGTTGACGACGGCTCGCGCGACGGCTCGGAGCAGCAGGTTGTGCGTTATAACGCGCAGCACCCGGAAGCTCCTGCCCTGTATTTCCGGCAGCCCGAAAACCGGGGGAAAGGGGCGGCCATCCGCCAAGGACTGCAACTCGTAACCGGCGACGGCGTAATTATCCAGGATGCCGACCTGGAAACCGATCCCGAAGATTACAACACGCTCCTGAGGCCGTTCATTCAGGAAAATCTGAAAGTGATTTACGGCTCCCGTTTCCTGAGGCGGGAAAACCGGCACATCTCGCACTGGTACTACTTGGGCGGGCGGATAGTAACGCTCGTGGCCAACTTGCTCTATAACCAGCGGCTCACCGACGAACCCACATGCTACAAGCTATTCGACGCCGCATTCCTGAAGTCCATCCCGCTACGCTGCACCGGTTTCGAGTTTTGTCCCGAAGTCACAGCAAAGGTGGCTAAGCGCGGCATAAAAATCAGGGAGGTGCCTGTCAACTATTACCCGCGCTCCATGGATGACGGCAAAAAAATTAAATGGACCGACGGGCTGAAAGCAATCTGGACATTGCTGAAATACCGGTAAACGATTTTTTTTCAAAATTATTTGCTTATTCCGGATATTCTTCCGATATTTGCAGCCCCAAATAAATGTGGAAATAAAAATAATATACGAAAGCTCATGTCACGAATTTGTCAGATCACCGGAAAGAAAAGAATGATAGGCAACAACGTATCGCACTCGAAACGCCGCACGAAACGCGAATTTGCGCCTAACCTCAAGAACAAACGTTTTTGGCTGGAGGAGGAAAACCGCTACGTTACGCTGAAAGTGTCGGCCGCGGGCATACGCACCATTTACAAAAAAGGATTAAAAACAGCCTTGGAAGAAGCGAAAGCTGCCGGGCTGATTAACATTTATTAAGATACTGGATTATGGCAAAAAAAGGCAACAGAATACAGGTGATTTTAGAATGTACGGAGCAGCGCGCAGCGGGCGTTCCGGGTATGTCGCGATACATTACCACGAAGAACAAAAAGAATACGACAGGCCGCCTGGAGCGCAAGAAGTATAACCCTTTCATGAAAAAAGTAACCCTTCACCGGGAAATTAAATAAAACCGTTTAAGTTATGGCAAAAAAAGTAGTAGCCACATTGCGTAAGGCCGGTGGCAGCAAAAACACCGTTAAATGTATCCGTATGGTTCGCGCAGAACGCTCAGGAGCTTATGCTTTCCAGGAAGAAATGGTACCTACCGAAGAAGTAAAAAACTTTTTCTCGCAAAAGTAATTTTTCCGACCGGACAACATACAAAAAGCTCCTGCAACAAGGGGCTTTTTTTGTAACCGCAATCCGGAAAATCGAAAATTGAGAACATTACATCATGGGAATTTTTACAAAAAAGGACAAAGACACGCTGGACAAGGGATTAGAGAAGACCAAACGGGGTTTTTTCGAAAAACTCTCGCGCAGCATTACCGGCAAGTCGAAAATAGACGCCGATGTGCTCGACAGCCTCGAAGAAGCCCTGATCACCGCCGATGTGGGCGTGGACACGACGCTGAAAATCATCGAACGGATTGAAAAAAGAGCGGCGCGCGACAAATACGTGGGCACCGGCGAACTCAATACAATCTTGCGGGAAGAGACCGCGAGCCTGCTCACGGCCAACCAAAAAAACGAGAACGAAGCGCCTTTCGATTTCACCAAAAAGCCTTACATAGTCATGGTGGTAGGCGTAAACGGCGTGGGCAAAACAACCACTATCGGCAAGCTGGCCGCCCAATTAAAGCAGGAGGGAAAAACCGTGCTGCTGGGCGCCGCCGACACGTTCCGCGCCGCCGCCATAGATCAACTGACGGTATGGAGCGCGCGCGCCGGCGTGGACATTGTGAAGCAGAAGATGGGCGCCGACCCCGCCTCCGTAGCTTTCGACACCGTGTCGTCGGCTGTGGCCAACCACACCGACGTGGCGCTCATCGACACGGCAGGACGGCTGCACAACAAAGTGAACCTGATGAACGAACTGACGAAAATCCGCAACGTGATGCGCAAGGTAATCCCCGATGCGCCGCACGAAGTGCTGCTGGCGCTCGACGGCTCCACCGGACAGAACGCGTTCCAGCAGGCGGAAGCTTTCACCAAAGCCACCGATGTAACGGCGCTGGCCATCACCAAACTCGACGGCACGGCAAAGGGCGGCGTAGTGCTGGGCATCGCCGACAAGTTCAACATTCCGGTGAAATTTATCGGCGTAGGCGAAGGAATTAACGACCTGCAGGTATTCGACGCCCGCGCATTTGTAGAAACATTGTTCGGATAATTTTGTATATCCTATTTTTTTAATTATATTTGTAACTATCTAAAATTTCAACCAAAAAGCTATGCCTAACTCAAAAAAACGTGTGTATTTTTTCGGCAACAAAACTTCCGAAGGAAATGGAAAAATGAGAGACCTGCTGGGCGGTAAAGGCGCCAATTTAGCAGAAATGAATTTAATCGGGATGCCCGTTCCGCCGGGCTTTACGATTACCACAGAAGTATGTAACGATTACTTCGCGCTTGAGCGCGACGAAGCGGAAATTATCCGTCTGGTAAAACCGCAGGTGGAAGAAGCCATGCAGAAAGTGGAAGCCGCGGTGGACGGCCCGAAATTCGGCGACAACAAAAACCCGCTGCTCGTGTCGGTGCGCTCCGGCGCGCGCGCCTCCATGCCCGGCATGATGGACACGATTTTGAATTTGGGACTGAACGACGAAGCGGTGGAAACGCTGGCCGCAAAAAGCGGCAACCCGCGTTTCGCCTGGGATTCATACCGCCGTTTCGTACAAATGTACGGCGACGTGGTACTGGGCATGAAGCCCGCCAACAAAGAGGACGAAGACCCGTTTGAAGTCATCATCGACCATGTGAAAGAAAAAAGGGGCGTCAAACACGATACGGAACTCACCGCCGACGACCTGAAAGAGCTGGTTGCGTCTTTCAAGGCCGCCGTGAAACAAAGTACAGGCAAGGACTTCCCCACTTGTCCCTGGGAGCAACTGTGGGGCGCTGTGATGGCGGTGTTCAACTCGTGGATGAACGACCGCGCCATCCTGTACCGCCAACTGAACAAAATACCCGCAGCCTGGGGCACCGCCGTGAACGTACAATCGATGGTATTCGGCAACATGGGCAACAACTCGGCCACCGGCGTGGCTTTCACCCGCGACGCAGCCACCGGCGAAAACCTGTTCAACGGCGAATACCTCATTAACGCACAGGGCGAAGATGTGGTGGCCGGCATCCGCACCCCGCAACAAATCACCCTGGAAGGCTCGAAACGCTGGGCGGTACTGGCCGGTGTGGGCGAAGCCGACCGCAGCGCCAAATACCCGTCGTTGGAGGAAACAATGCCCAAGGTATATAAAGAATTGTTCGACATTCAGCAAAAGCTCGAAAAGCATTATACCGACATGCAGGATATCGAATTTACCATCCAGGACGGCAAACTGTGGATGCTGCAAACCCGTAGCGGGAAACGCACAGGCGCGGCTATGGTAAAAATCGCCATGGACATGTTCCATGAAAAACTGATTGACGAACCCACCGCCGTACTGCGCTGTGAGCCGAATAAACTCGACGAACTGTTACACCCGGTATTCAAAAAAGAAGCGTTAGCCACGGCAAAAGCCATTGCGAAAGGCTTGCCGGCCTCGCCGGGCGCGGCTACGGGACAAATCATATTCTTTGCCGACGAAGCGGAAACGCGGGTAAACAAAGACCGGAACGCCAAAGTAATCCTCGTGCGGATAGAAACTTCGCCCGAAGACCTGAAAGGGATGAACGTGGCACAGGGCATCCTCACCGCACGCGGCGGCATGACCTCGCACGCGGCCGTGGTAGCCCGCGGCATGGGCAAGTGCTGCGTGTCGGGCGCCGGCTCGTTAGTCATCAACTACAAAGACCGCACCATGACGGTTGGCGGGAAAATATATAAAGAGGGCGACTGGATTTCGCTGAACGGCTCAACCGGCGCGGTGTATGAAGGAAAAGTGGAAACCATTTTGCCGGAACTCAGCGGCGATTTCGGAAAAATTATGGAAATGGCCGACAAATACGCCCGCCTGCTGGTGCGCACCAACGCCGACACGCCCAACGACGCCAAAGTGGCGCGCAATTTCGGCGCCAAAGGTATCGGGCTGTGCCGCACGGAGCACATGTTCTTTGAAGGCGACAAGATACAGGCCATGCGCGAAATGATTCTTGCCAAAGACGAAGCCGGACGGCGCAAGGCGCTGGACAAGCTGCTGCCCTTGCAACGTAACGACTTTGAAGGCATCTTCACAGCCATGAACGGCCTGCCGGTGACGGTGCGCCTGCTCGACCCGCCCTTGCATGAGTTCGTGCCGCACGACCAAAAGGGGCAGGAGGAAATCGCGAAAATAATAGGCATCCCCGTGGCCGAAGTGCATGAGCGTGTGCTGGCGCTGGCCGAGGTAAACCCGATGTTAGGACACCGCGGTTGCCGTCTCGGAAACACATATCCCGAAATCACGGAAATGCAAACCCGCGCCATCATTGAAGCGGCGTTGAATCTGAAAAAGAAAAACATCGAAGCGGTTCCCGAAATTATGGTGCCGCTGCCCGGCAACCTGCACGAACTGGAGCTCCAGGAAAAAATAATACGCCACACCGCGCAGAAAGTGTTCGACGAATACAACGACCGGATTGATTTCAAAGTGGGCACGATGATTGAGGTGCCGCGGGCAGCCCTCACGGCCGACCGCATCGCCGAGAGCGCCGAATTTTTCTCGTTCGGCACCAACGACCTCACGCAAATGACCTACGGCTTTTCGCGCGACGACGTGGCCAAGTTCCTGCCCATTTACCTCGAAAAAGGCATCCTGAAGAACGACCCGTTTGAAATCCTCGACCGGAAAGGCGTGGGACAATTAGTCAGCATGGCTACGATGAAAGGCCGCGCCACGCGCCCCGACCTGAAAGTCGGCATCTGCGGCGAACACGGCGGCGAGCCGTCGTCGGTAGAGTTTTGCCACCAGATAGGACTGAATTATGTGAGCTGTTCGCCTTTCCGCGTGCCCATTGCGCGCCTGGCCGCCGCACAGGCCGCCATCAAAGGGAACAAATAAATGTGTTTTGACAAATCGGTATGTTGTTCTATCGCTCCCGCAAGCTGTATGGCTGCGGGGGAGGAAAGTCCGGACAACACAGCGCGCTGCCCTGTGGAAAGCACAGATAGGCGTAAGTTTATGGAGCGCGTAACAGAAAATAACCGCCATGCGCAAGCATGGTAAGGGTGAAAAGGTGGTGTAAGAGACCACCGGCGCCGGCAGCGATGCCGGCGGCCGTACGTACCGGCAGGTTGCAAGGCCATGTAAACCGGCGCTTGAGGGTTGCGCGCCCGATGCCGGAGGGTGGGCTGCATCAGATAAATGATAGGACGCGACAGAATCCGGCTTACAGGCATACCGATTTTTCTTTTTCCTGCCAATCTTTGCCAATTCTTGCCAATTTTTGACATCGAACAATCCCCCTTTTTTCCCGATAATACACTTTTATCCTGAAAAAAGCGTATCCATACAGCACTTTTATCCTGAAAAAAGTGGATAGTGGAAAAGTGGATGGTGAATGTGCCGCTGTACGGTATCAGCGCATCGGGCGTCCTCACGCCGACGGAACAAACGGCTGGCGGTTCTTGATAGAACGGCCGAGGGTAAGTTCGTCGGTGTATTCCAGCTCGTCGCCAAAGCCCACGCCGCGCGCAATGGTAGTGATGCGAACGGCGCAGTTACACAATTTCTTGTACAGGTAATAACAGGTGGTTTCGCCTTCCATGGTGGTGCTCAGGGCCAGCACCACCTCCTGAATCTCCCCTCCCCTCACGCGTTCAAGCAGTTCTTCTATCTTCAGGTCGTTAGGCCCGACGCCGTCCATCGGGGAGATGACGCCGTCCAGCACATGGTACAGCCCGTTGTATTGCTGCGTGTTTTCGATGCTCAGCACCTCGCGGATGCTCTCCACGACGCACACCACCGTGCGGTCGCGGCGCGGATTACGGCATATCCCGCACTGTTCCTCGTCCGACAGCACATTGCACACCCTGCAGCGCTTTATTTGATTGCGCATGGCGATGAACGCGCGGCCGAAGCGCTCCACGTCGGCTGCCGGTTGCTTCATCAGGTGCAGTGCCAGGCGCAGCGCCGTCTTGCGGCCCACGCCCGGCAACCGCGAAAACTCATCCACGGCGGCATGCAACAACTTTGAAGGCAATATGTGTTCCATCACGCTATTCCTTTCCTCCCGCGCCCACGAAATAGTCGTTCCGGTCTTTGAACAGCACATTGAACGTAGTCAGGCTGCCGTACACACGCGATATATACTGTTGTAACTCCACCTTATCCCCGTCGGTGAGTTTCTTGTGGCTGTTGATGTTTTGTTCGAGCACCCGCAGGCGGTCGCGCACCATCACAATTTTGTGGAAGAATATCTCGAGCGGTATTTCCTTTGGCTGCGAGTCGTTGGCCGGCTGCAGGACGAGCGTGCCGCCGTTCCAGCGTTCGCCCATGTCCACTTCGTGTTCCAAACCGTTGTATTTGTCCAGGATGTAGCTCAGGGCCTGTTCCACTTCGGCCAGCGACAGTTGTTTGTGGTCGTCGGGCGGCGGCGCTTCTTCCAGCACTTTCATTTCGTTCAGCGCGGTGCTTTTCGACAGGGATATCCTCCCGCCGCGTTCAAAAATAATCTCGTAATTGGTGAGCGACGTGCGATACACAAAGCCCATACCGTAGCGTTCGTGCTCCACCTGCGTGCCTGCTGTCAATTCTTTTTCCATTTCCATCGTTCGTTCCGTATTAAATCAATCCCACAAATTTACACGAAAAAATTGGATTTTCATCCACAACGTGCAATTTCCACGGTGAAATGGCGCATGAACGCCGCTTCGCTGATTATCCGCACGCCGCGCGTGACCGTGTCGCGCCGGTCGAACACGTTCTTCAGCGCGGCCGCCACCACGTCGATATGGTTGTTGGTGTATGTCCTGCGGGGGATGGCCAGACGCAGCAGGTCGAGGCCGCCGAAGCGGTTTTCGCGGGTTACCGGGTCGCGGTCGGCGAGCAAATAGCCGACTTCGCAGCCGCGGACGCCCGCTTCGAGATACAGTTCTATGGTGAGTGTTTGTGCGGGAAATTCCTCTTTCGGCACGTTGGGAAGCGCTTTCAGCGCGTCTACAAAAATGGCGTGCCCGCCGGCCGGCCGTTGATAGGGAATGTGGTATTCATCCAGTTTCCTGCCCAGATACTCCACCTGTTTGATGCGCGTTTCGAGCGTTTCAAATTCCGTGCCCTCGTCCAGCCCCACGGCCAGCGCGGCCATATCACGGCCTGCCATGCCGCCGTAGGTGAGGTATCCCTCGTAAGGGATACAGAAATTCTTGGCGGCGTCGAACCAGTTGGCGCGGCGCGTGGCGATGAAACCGCCCATGTTGACGATGGCGTCTTTCTTGGCGCTCATGGTCATGCCGTCGGCGCAGGCGAACATTTCCCGGGCAATCTCCTTGATGGTTTTATGCCGGTAGCCGTTTTCGCGCATTTTGATGAAGTACGCATTTTCGGCGAAGCGCGCCGAGTCGAACAGCACGGGCTTTTGGAAGCGGTCGGCGAGGCCGCGCACGGCTTTCATGTTTTCCATCGACACAGGTTGTCCGCCGGCCGTGTTGTTGGTGATG
This sequence comes from Prevotellaceae bacterium, assembly GCA_031279475.1. GTDB lineage: Bacteria > Bacteroidota > Bacteroidia > Bacteroidales > UBA932 > JAIRLC01. The sequence continues at coordinate 16,529 of JAITIL010000049.1, forward strand.
GTCACGATGATGAAAGGAATTTTTTCGGCATATTGCGCCAGGGCCTGTTCCAGTTTCCGCAGGTCGACGTTTCCCTTGAAAGGATGTTCGAGGCAGGTGTCGCAGGCCTCGTCAACGGTGCAGTCGAGCGCCGTGGCGCCGCGCGATTCGATGTGTCCCCTGGTGGTGTCGAAATGCGAGTTGCCGGGAATAACGTCGCCGGCGCGGACGAGCGCCGAGAAGAGCACATTTTCGGCCGCGCGCCCCTGATGCGTGGGGATGAAATACGCAAAGCCGGTAATGGCCTGCACCGTCTCCTTAAGCTCGAAGAACGACCGTGCGCCGGCGTAGCTTTCGTCGCCGGTCATCATGGCCGCCCACTGGCGGTGGCTCATGGCGCCGGTGCCCGAGTCGGTGAGCAGGTCGATGAACACCTGTTCGGCCTTGAGTTGAAACATGTTGTAGTGCGCCGCCTGCAGCCACTGCTCGCGCTCGTCGCGCGCGCTGCGCCGGAGTGGCTCCACCATCTTGATTTTATACGCTTCGGCAAAAGGAAGTTCCATATACAGATATTAGATATTCAGATGTTAGACATTCGGATGTTAGATTCCGTTATTTCAAATATACGGTTTTTTTTTCAATTAAAAAATTAAACATTATCCCTTTGTATTTTAGAAAATATTTTTACCTTTGCACGAACCCACTGAGAATTATGAATTTTTGAGAAAGGAAAAAAGTAATCCAAAAAACGACAGGGAAACATAACTATCAATCAACCAGTACCCCAAATATGATAGCTTCTTACCGGAGCGCAAATGAAGGCTGTCTCAAAAGGTAGCCTTTTTTCTTTCCAGTTTTAATCCGCCTGTGGGTAAAATGAAAAATTTCAACTATATTTGTAAAGTATACCAAACATAATTTTTTTCGCTTTCATGTCGCAATTTGTTCACCTGCACGTACACACCCAGTATTCCGTCCTCGATGGGGCGGCGCCCATCCATGCCTTGTTCGAAAAAGCCAGGGCCGACGGACAAACAGCGCTGGCCATCACCGACCACGGGAATATGTTCGGCGTAAAGGATTTCCTGAAACAAGCCAAAAAATTTTCAGAAGTAAAACCGGTGGTCGGGTGCGAAGTATACGTAAACCCCGAAGGCCGGCACGTGAAGCGCGGCAAGGAAGACCAGGGCGCCAACCACCTTATCCTGCTGGCCAAAAACCTTACAGGATATTACAACCTGGTGAAATTGGTGTCGTATGGCTACATTGAGGGTTTTTATTACAAGCCGAAAATTGACCATGAACTGCTGGAACGTTACCACGAGGGGCTTATTGCCTGCTCGGCTTGCATAGCCGGCGAAGTGCCGCGGGCTATCCTGACAAACAATCCGGATAAGGCGGAAGAAATTGTGTTGTGGTATAAACAATTGTTCGGCGACGATTATTACTTGGAAATACAACGGCATGAAACCTCCGATATGACCACCGACCGCACCGTGTATCCGCAGCAACAGGAAGCCATTGCAGGAATATTGACGTTGGCGCAAAAACACGGCATTAAAACTATTGCCACCAACGACGTGCACTTCGTGAACGCCGACGACGCCGAGGCGCACGACCGGCTGATATGCCTGAACACCGGCGCCGACCTTGAAGACGAAAAACGCATGCGATATACCAAGCAGGAGTATATGAAAACGCAGGCGGAAATGGCGGAGATATTCAACGACATACCGGAAGCGATTGTAAATACGCTGGAAATTGCGGGAAAAATTGAGGTTTATGACATCGACAACGACCCGATTATGCCCGATTTTCCGCTACCGGAGGGCTACACCGACGCCGACGACTACCTGCGTTTCCTGACACTCGAAGGCGCCAAAAAACGATATGGGGAAATAACGCCGGACATCGAAGATCGTATAAATTTTGAACTCGACACGGTGAAAAATATGAAATTCCCAAGCTATTTCCTGATTGTATGGGATTTCATCAAGGCTGCACGTGATATGGACGTGTGGGTGGGACCGGGACGCGGCTCGGCAGCCGGATCGGTGGTGGCCTATTGTTTGGAAATTACCGACATTGACCCCCTGAAATACGGACTGCTGTTTGAACGGTTCCTTAACCCCGACCGTATCTCCATGCCCGATATGGATATTGATTTCGACGACGAAGGCCGCTCGAAAGTATTCAAATACGTAGAAGAGAAATACGGGAAAGACCATGTGTCGCACGTGATTACTTTTGGCACCATGGCCGCAAAATCGGCCATCCGCGATGTGGCGCGGGTAGAAAAACTACCGCTGAAGGAATCCGACCCACTGGCTAAAGTCATTCCGGCAAGGTGGGATAAAAAAACAAAAGAAGGGAAAAGCCTGCCGATTACGATAAAAAATTGTATCGAATATTTTCCGGAATTAAAAGCCGCGGCGGAGTCGCAAGACCCCAAGCGCTTCAATACGATGCGGTATGCCGCGCAACTCGAAGGCTCCATACGCAGTACGGGCGTGCATGCCTGCGCCATCCTCATAGGCCGCAACAACCTGATGGAACACATTCCCATCAGCATGGCAAAAGACAAAAAAACAGGGGAAGAAATGTGGGTCAGCCAATATGAGGGCTCGTGTATCGAAGAAGTAGGCATGCTGAAAATGGACTTCCTGGGACTAAGCACCCTGTCTATATTAAAAGAAGCGGTGGAGAACATCAGGAAGCGGCGCAACATAACCATCGACATCAATGCTATCCCGCTTGACGACAAAAAAACGTACGAACTGTTTAGCCGTGGCGACTCGGTGGGCACATTCCAGTTTGAATCGGACGGCATGCGCAAGTGGCTGCGCGAACTGCGCCCCAACCGCTTTGAAGACCTCATTGCGATGAATGCGCTGTATCGTCCTGGCCCGATGCAGTATATTCCCGATTTTATTGCTTGCAAACACGGGCGCAAGTCCATTCAATACGACTTGCCCGAAATGGAAGAAATCCTGCGCGACACGTATGGCGTTACCGTTTATCAGGAACAAGTGATGTTGCTGTCGCAAAAATTAGCCGGCTTCACGAAGGGAGAAGCCGACAAGCTGCGTAAAGCCATGGGCAAAAAACAGCGTAGCGAGCTCGACAAGATGAAAGGCCAGTTTATTGAAGGCGCTACGGCGAAAGGCCACGACGAGAAAATATGCGGCAAAATATGGAGCGATTGGGAAAAATTTGCCGAATATGCATTCAACAAATCGCACTCTGTCTGCTATGCCTGGATAGGCTACCAAACCGCCTACCTGAAAGCCAACTACCCCGCCGAATATATGGCGGCGGCGCTCAGCATCAACATGGGCAAGATTGACGAAATCAAAAAAGGCATGGACGAATGCAAGCAAATGGGCATCGCAGTGCTGGGACCCGACGTGAACGAGAGTTACTGCAAGTTCATGGTTAATGACGAAGGGAACATCCGCTTCGCATTAGCCGCCATCAAAGGCGTGGGCGCCAATGCCGTGGATATGATTACCGAAGAACGCGACGCCAACGGGCCATTTAAGTCGGTTTTCGATTTCGTGGAACGGGTAAATCTCACGGCGGTGAACCGCAAATCTATGGAAGCCATGGTGTATGCCGGCGCTTTCGACAGGTTTAAAGAAATTACCCGCCCACAATATTTTTTGCACGACAATAAAAACGAATTCTTCATAGACGCCTTATTACGCTACGGCAGCAAGGTGCAAATGGATAAACGGCAAAACCTCAATTCCCTGTTTGCCGGCGAGCAGATTGTAGAAAAGAAACAACCGAAAATTTTGCCGGCGCCGGAACACAACCTTTCGGAATTGCTCAAAAAGGAAAAAGAACTGGTAGGCATGTACCTATCCGCCCATCCTTTAGACACCTACCGTTTTGAAGTAAAACATTTCACCACACATACGATGCAAGACATTGAAAAATTCATTGCATGGAAAAAAACAGGACAGGTTGCCGAAAATGAAAATAACAAAACGGAAGAAGATACGGAGGAAATCATACCGGCAGAAGTAATAGAGGAATTAGAAGAAAATACGGAAGAGCAAAAAAAACAGGAAAAAACATTAAGCGAGATGGAATCCCGCCAAGTGGCGGTAGCCGGCATAGTAGTAGCAGTACGCAACGGAACCTCACAGAAAGGGCAGCCTTGGGGAAACATCACCATCGAAGACTATTCTGGAACACATTCGTTCATGCTGTTCGGAAAAGACTATGAAAGCTTTCTCCAATATTTTCAAGTAGGAATTCCCGTACTTGTGTGCTGCGCGATGCAAAAACGCTGGCGAACCAAAGACGATACCCGTCCGGAGGAATGGGAGGCACGGATCAAATCAATGCAGGTGCTTGACAATGTAAAGAACAATGTAAAAGCCATTACTTTATCACTTTCGGTGTTGGAACTCACGCCTGCCTTCATACAAGAACTTACCCGGCAGGCGGAAGCATGTAAAGGGAACACGGAACTGCGCATAAAATTTATTGATACACAGAATGATATATTGACCGATGTGTTTTCGCGCAGCCATCGTATTATATTGGCGCCAGACATATTGTCCTTCTTTGAAAAAGAAAATATAAAATTTGAACTCGCCTGAATTTTGATTAAAAAAATATTATCCTTACCTTTGGGGAAGTAATCATTCCGCAATGGGACTTATTATCACATTAATTGTTATAGGCATCGTGCTGTTACTGCTCGAACTGCTGGTCATTCCGGGGTTTGGGGTGACAGGCATTCTCGGCATCGCCGCATTGACAGGCGGCATCGTGTTGTCGTATACCACGCTTGGCACAACGGCGGGGCATCTCACTTTGTTTTTGTCGCTCGCAGGCTGCGGCGTCGCATTATGGGTTATCATGCGTTCCAAAACGTGGAACAGGATTTCACTCAAAACAAATATTGACGACAAAATAGATGTGTTGCCCGAAGAAAAGGGCGTCAAAACAGGCGACAGCGGCATAGCGCTCACACGCCTTGCCCCCATGGGGAAGATACGAATAAACACCGTAGACGTGGAGGCCACTTCACGTGAAGGAATCATCAACACCGGGCAAACGGTAGAGGTGGTAAAAATAGATGGAGCGAAAATTATAGTAAAAACAAAAGACGTATAAATTATGGACACAACATTTTTCATTTGGGCTGCAGTAGCGATAGTCGGATTTTTTATCCTGATGTACTTTTTCCCTATCACTTTATGGTTTCAGGCGCTGATTTCGGGCGTACGCATCTCATTGCTGCAACTGGTACTCATGCGTTGGCGGAAAGTGCCGCCAAGCACCATCGTCATGGCCATGATCACAGGCACAAAAGCCGGATTGAAATTAGACGCCAATGCGCTGGAGGCCCACTACCTGGCCAAAGGACACGTGCCGAAAGTGGTGAACGCACTTATTTCGGCCGACAAGGCGAATATTTCGCTCGATTTCAAAATGGCCGCCGCCATTGACCTGGCGGGGCGCGATGTATTTGAAGCCGTGCAAATGTCGGTAAACCCGAAAGTGATTAACACGCCACCCGTAACGGCCGTAGCGAAAAATGGTATCCAGCTTATTGCAAAAGCGCGGGTAACGGTACGCGCCAACATCAAACAATTAGTGGGCGGCGCCGGCGAGGAAACCATCCTGGCGCGCGTGGGCGAAGGCATCGTGTCGAGCATCGGCTCGGCCGACTCGCACGAAAGCGTATTGGAAAATCCCGACTCCATTTCCCGCGTGGTGCTCAACAAAGGCCTGGACGCCGGCACCGCTTTCGAGATCCTCTCTATCGACATTGCCGACATTGACATTGGACGCAACATTGGCGCCGTGCTGCAAATGGACCAGGCCAACGCCGACAAAAACATTGCACAGGCCCGCGCCGAAGAAAAACGCGCCATGGCCGTAGCCACCGAACAGGAGATGAAAGCCAAGGCACAGGAAGCGCGCGCCAAAGTGATTGAAGCCGAAGCGCAAATCCCCATGGCCATTGCAGAAGCGTTCCGCAGCGGGAACTTAGGCATTATGGACTATTACAAGATGCGCAACATCCAAGCCGATACCGATATGCGCGAAAACATCACCAAGCCGTCGAAATAATTTCGGCGGAAAATGGATGTTCCAACCATTTTAACGGCGTTCATACTGACAGCATTGGCGGGACTTTCAACCGGCATTGGGAGTTTGATTGCATTTGTCGCCCACAGAACGAATAAGAAATTCCTGTGTTTTTCACTCGGGCTTTCCGCCGGGGTGATGATTTATGTTTCATTTATGGAAATGATGCCTTCGGCCAAAGAAGAACTTGTTTCCGCCTTTGGGGATAGAATGGGCATTTTGTACTTGCTCCTTGCTTTTTTGGGAGGCATGGGATTGATTACGTTAATCGACTTCCTTGTGCCCGAATCCGGCAACCCGCACGAAATACACGGCGTGGAAGACATGGACAAGAAAGACCCTTTGCACCGTGTAGGTTTTGTTGTGGCGCTTTCCATTGCCATTCACAATTTCCCCGAAGGAATTGCCACCTTCACCACAGCGCTGGGAAGTTTAGAGGTGGCTATACCGATTAGTATCGCCATCGCTATCCACAATATCCCGGAAGGAATAGCCATTTCCGTACCTATTTATCACAGCACCGGCAACAGGAAAAAGGCCTTCGTATATTCTTTCCTCTCCGGCCTGGCAGAACCGGTGGGCGCGCTAATGGCTTACCTGTTCCTGATGCCGTTTTGGACGTCGTCCGTTAACGGCATTATCTTAGCCGTGGTGTCTGGTATCATGGTTTTCATTTCTTTGGATGAGCTCTTGCCTTCGGCCGAAAAATATGGCGAGCACCACATCTCTATCGCCGGATTGGTAGCTGGCATGGCCGTGATGGGTTTTAGTTTATTTCTGTTTGCATAAAATTTTTCAGTTTCCCAAAACCGTTTACACTAAAAATTTTCAAACATCGTTAGCGGGGCTACAAATACAGAAGCAAATAGCCGATAAACCCCGCAAGCACACAGGCTTTAATACGTCACGCGATAAATGAGGGATATTCAGTAAATTCGGGCAAAGCTGTGTGTAGCGGGATAATTTTATAGGATTTTATACATTAACCGATTTTGCGTTTCGGTTATCTCTCACGTGGGAGGCTTAAAAGCTGTTTT
>JAITIL010000064.1 GCA_031279475.1 Prevotellaceae bacterium
AAAAAACAAAAAATCCTTCTCTGCTGCCTGTGGATCGCCTTCAATGGCGGCCTTGCAGCACAAAACCTGACCGTTCGAGGAACAGTCAGCGACCACAACGGAGCGCTCCCCGGAGTGAGATCACTGTCAAAGGCACGCAAAACGCAGCCATCTCCGACGTCAACGGAAACTACACCATCAACGCGCCCGACGCCGACGCCAGACTGGTCTTCTCTTTTATCGGCTATGCCACCCAGGAAATCGCCGTCGATGGACGCACTACCATCAACGTTGCCCTCGAAGAAACCGCCACGGTCATCGACGAGGTGGTGGTGATTGGCTACGGTGCAGCCACGAGAAGAGCCGACCTGTCGGCTTCTATCGGCATTGTGGAACGTGTGGAAACACTGAAAAACCGCCCTGTGGTGGGAGCCACCGAAATGTTGCAAGGGCAAATCCCCGGCGTAACCGTTCGGAATAATGGCGGCGACCCTTCTTCCAGTGCGTCCATTGTTATTCGTGGACAAGGCTCAAAAGCCGGCGAAAGCCCGCTATGGGTGGTTGACGGAGTGCCCGGCGCCCCAATGAGCCTCAACGACATTGAATCCATCGTGGTGCTGAAAGACGCGGCTTCGGCAGCCATTTATGGCGCCTATTCCGGCTCGGCCGGCGTTATTTTGGTAACCACCAAACGTGCCAAAGCCGGCGCGCCGTCGGTGAGCTACGAAGGCAGCTTCGGCTTGTCGCAAGCGGTGAACATGCCGCAATCGCTGACGATTGAGGAACAAAGGCAAGTCAGGAAAACAGCGTTGGAAGCAGCGGGCGGTTCGCTTCCCGACGGCTGGGACGTAACGAAAAACCCCTACATCGGGCAAACGCGCACCGACTGGATTGACGAAATTACCCGCGTAGCGCCTTTCCAAAGGCATAATGTGGCCTTATCGTCCGGTACCGACCAGTTTGCCAACCGGTTAAACCTGCAGTACACGAATAACCAGGGAACACTCATCAGCACCTACAACGAAAGTTTAAACCTGCGCTACGACGCTACATACCAAATAAGCAAACACGTGCGAATAAGAGAGGATTTCTTCTGGAACAACTGGGAAAGCCGGGGCGCCAATACGGAAAGCGGGGAAAGCGGCGTTATCCTGTCGGCGCTGATGATGCCCCGAAATGCCGAAGCGTATTACAGCGATGGCACGTATGGCGGCACGGCGCCCAAAGACGAGGCCTACATCGCCCAATATGGGAGTAATTTTGCGGACATCCACGGCGATGTCGTCAACCCCCTCCGGTCATTGGCGGCAAGCACCCAGTTTGATAAATATTCGGCGGCACATTCGTCCACTTTCCTGGAAATTATCGACCCCATTCCCGGATTGAAATTCACCAGCCGGTTTACCTATAAATTAGAAAATAATTTCTATAAAAATTTCAATCCTACACGTCCGGAGCCTGGTAAGCCCATGTTGACCAATACACTCACTTACTCGGCAGCCCGTTCAACGCGGTGGGAAGCAGAAAACACCCTCAACTACGACCGGGAGTTCGGAAAACACCTGTTGGGCGCGCTTATTTCCACTACAGCCAACGAACAGCGTGGAAAAAGTTTTGGTGTTTCCGCCCAATCGTTTATAAGCGAAGAAGAAATTTACCAGTACCTGAATTATGCCGGTACTTATATTAATCCCTCAGACGCGTATGTCGACCCCGACAACAACGTATCGGTAGTAGGCCGGCTATCATATAGCTGGAACAACCGGTATTTCGCTACCGCATCCTACCGGCGCGATTATGCCGGCCGGTTGCCCGAAGGCAAAAAATACGGGGATTTCCCGGCCATAACCGGTGCATGGAAAATATCGGAAGAACCGTTTATGCCTAAAACGGAATATCTGACGTTCTTAAAGCTCAGGGCCAGTTGGGGAAGAATCGGGAATCTCGGTTCTATTGGTTATGCTTATGGAAATCCGACATTGGGTACAGGTAATTCAAATGATGTGGGCGGCCAAGTAGGAGCCACGAATCCATTGGTGGCAAATATGGTATATAACAGTACTGCTTTTAACCCGTTTTTAACCTGGGAAACCTCTGAACAAACCGACATCGGGTTAGACGCCGAATTCTTAAAAGGCCGCCTGTCGTTTTCTGCCGATTATTTCCAAAAGAGAACCTATAACCTTATTAAACAACAAGACAGCGGATGGCCTTCTTATATCGGATTGTCAGCAAAACTAATCAATGAAGGAGAAGTGCGTAACACCGGATTTGAATTTGTGGTGGGCTGGCAAGACAAAATTGGCGATTGGAGCTACTTTGTGAATGCCAACTTAGCTACCCTCAAAAATACCATCTACGACATAGGCCCCGCCGACCCCAACACGGGGGAAAAACCTGTATGGAGATGGAGTGATACTTTTAGAGGAACCCTCCAACCATTCCGGTCAAGGGAAGGCGACCCTATTTACTCGTATTGGCTAATACAGAGCGCCGGGCTGTTCCAGTCCGACGCCGAGGCAGCCGAGTATGTCGATAAAGATGGCAACAGAATTCAACCCAATGCCAAGGCGGGCGACCTGAAATTTATCGACCAAAATGGCGACGGGAAAATCAATGATGACGACCGGGTGTATATGGGCGCCTACTTCCCGAAAACAACCTATGCCTTTACAGGAGGCTTCACATGGAAAAAACTGTCGTTTAGTGTGATGTTACAGGGCATAGGCGGCGCAAAAGCATTCAACGCGTGGAAGTATGGTACCTTGAATGAGGCAGATAAAAATTTTAACCGCGATAACCGGATTTTAAACGCATGGCCCAATGGTAACGATATTCCACGTATTGTGGCAAATGACCCTAATAGTAATTTCGGCACAAATTCCGACTGGTATCTGGAAGACGCCTCGTATTTAAGGATTAAAAACCTCAATATTTCGTATGACTTCAGCGACCTATTGCATAAGGCATCTTCGCGCCTGCAAGAAAGAAAGAGTGCGCTATCGGTGCATTTGAGTGTTGACAACTTATATACGTTCACCAAATACACCGGCATGGACCCCGAAGTGGGCGGCATCGGCCTCGACGGCGGACGCTATCCCGTACCGAGGGTCTTCTCATTTGGTGTAAAACTTACCTATTAATAATCATTTAAAATACAAGAAACATGAAACGTTATATTATCATATTATTTATTTTTGCGGGTATCTTCACCTCGTGTAACGAATTTTTGGATGTGGTCCCCGAGAAAAACCCCAGCGAAGGCGCTTTTTTTGCCACCGATAAGGATGCTACCGACGCTATCGATGCTTGTTACGCGATTTTAAACATGGAAGAGACTTTTGGTCGTGACCTTTTTTGGGAACAAACTTGCGGAGACGACATAGAATATGGAACAACCAGGGGTGATTGGCGTAAAACAATGGCCGAGTTTAATTTCACAGGAAGGGAAAGTGGGTTGGTAACAGCCTGGAATTTATTTAATGAATATCTTGCCCGCGCGAATTGGGTTGTTTACAACCTGCTGAAAAAAGAGGCACTGACTCCGGTTGAAAAAAACCGGTTGGGCGAAGCCTATTTTATGCGCGCTTTCTGTCACTTTTTCATTGCCTACCGGTATGGCCGCGCCGACCAGGGTGTGCCGTTCGACCGCTATGAAGACTATTCGCCGTATGAATACCAAATTCCCGAACAGCGCGCCACCGTTATGGAAAACTACCGGCTCATCGTCGAAGATATGGAAAAAGCCGCCGACTTGCTGCCTTTCTTTGGAGAATATGGCGAAGAAGATTACGGACGCGCTCACAAAGCCGCCGCATGGGCCTATATTGTAAAAACCTATGCCTACTGGGCGCAACACGATGCTTCCAAATGGGATTTAATTCCGGCATTGGTTAATAAAATTGAAACGGAAGGACACCGGGATTTATTAACGGACTATGCCGATGTATTCACCATTGCCAATAACTGGACGTCGGAGTATATCTGGTCGGTTAATTCATCCGGTCATAATTATGCAGGCAGCATATTTCCAGGTATTATGCTCGAGAATAAAGCATGGGGATTATATAACGGTTGGGGTAGCCTTAAACCTACCAAAGGCCTTTATGATGAATTTGACGCCAACGACCTGCGCCGCGGCGTTACCCTGCTGGCATATAATGACGAATTTGTTATCTTCGGCGAAACACGGAGGTATTATTCTACGTCTGACCTTGCTATTGGCTTCCAAGTGGCAAAATACATGGAGCCTTATACCTATGGTGATATAATGGATGGGAAAGGAGTATCTGACGTAATATCGACCAACGGCGACCGGCCTACTACCGATTTGAATGTGCCTATTATACGCCATGCCGAAATGGTACTGTTCAAAGCCGAAGCGTTACTTATGAAATCGTCGCCCGATGCTGCAGGCGCCGCTGCCGAATTGAACAGATTAGCCAAACGTGCCGGTTTGGGGGATAATAAATATGCTACCGCCACCATGAATGATTTGAAACATGAACGCCGGTGTGAATTGGGCGCTGAGTTCACCGACCGCTTTATGGACTTGAAACGGTGGGGAGAATGGGACAAATTGAACGCCGCCAAAGAGGGACGGCTATATGATAACCGGAGTGACCCTCTCTCTGGATGGATAGTAACAGAAATACGTCCTGCCAGAACGTTCAACCCGGCAACAGACATTGTATTCCCTTACAATCCCGATGATGTAGTAAAAGCAAATGGGCTACTGAAACAAAACCCGATGGACTAATTGCCCGTCTCGTTAGGTTCTTCCATTAAATCGTCAATATTCTCTCGTATGATAGCAGCCGGTAACTCACCGGCTGCTTCGTTTATGGGAAGAGCGTTAGATGTTTTTCAAATCTTTGCCGAACATACAAACACCACAATCAATGTATTTAGCCGCT
>JAITIL010000081.1 GCA_031279475.1 Prevotellaceae bacterium
AAACAGATACAATACAAAATCAATAATAGACCCAGAGAAAAATTTAATTTTTATTCACCTAAAGAAATTTTCTTCCTAAATTTGCAAAAGCCGAGTTGCATTCAGTAGTTGAATCTACCCTTCAGCTTGTTTATGAATGGGAAAAGGAAGTTGTCGATGAGTTCAGACCGAAAACTTTATCAAAGCCTGCATGTTGACCCGAAGTTAATAATAGGATATGCGTAGTTGGTTTATGCTAATATTCAATATATTATATTTTCACAAACGGACTTCTCCCTTTGTTTTTCAAAGAAAAATAAAAAAATGTTCAAATCTTGTTTGTAAATTCCGAAAATCTTACTACCTTTGCAACCCGCTTTTTCTGTGTGAGACTGCGTATGTGTTTATTATTATGATATTTAGTTAAATAGTGCGGGTTTATTTGGCTATTTTGTGTTACGTTAAACGTTTAGAAGACAATGTTACAACCTAAAAAAACCAAGTTCAGGAGGCAGCAAAAGGGCCGTATGAAAGGAATTGCCCACCGGGGATACGAACTCTCGTTCGGCTCGTTTGGCATTAAAACGATGGAAGAATGTTGGCTCACCGGCCAGCAGATTGAAGCTGCCCGCCAGGCTGTGGTACGTTACATGAAGCGTGAAGGCCAGATATGGATTCGCGTATTTCCCGATAAGCCCTTTACCAAGAAGCCCGCCGAAGTGCGGATGGGTAAAGGGAAAGGCGCCCCCGAAGGATTTGTTTGTCCTGTTACGCCGGGGCGCATTTTAATTGAGGCCGAAGGCGTTCCGATCAGCGTGGCGAAAGAAGCCCTGCGTCTTGGCGCGCAAAAATTACCGGTCACCACAAAATTTGTAGTACGTAGAGATTATACCGAATAAAACAATTTGAATCATGAAAGCTGCTGAAATACGCGAATTATCGGTGAAAGACCTGCAAGAACGCATTGAGACGGAGAAAGTCAATTATGTGCGCATGAGGCTCAATCATGCCGTGTCGCCCATCGAGGATATGTCGAAAATAGGCAAGGCGCGCAAAGACATTGCACGGATGCTCACCGTACTGAGCCAAAAAGAAAAAAACGAGAACAACAAATAACGGTTTCCGATGGAAAGAAATCTTCGTAAAGAAAGAACAGGGCTGGTGGTAAGCAACAAGATGCAAAAGTCGATTGTTGTGGCTGTACGGCGCAAGGTGAAGCACCCTATTTACGGCAAATTCGTAAATAAAACCACAAAGTTCGTAGCGCACGATGAGAAGAACGAGTGCAGCGAAGGCGATACGGTACGCATCATGGAGACGCGCCCGTTGAGCAAAACGAAACGCTGGAGAGTAGTAGAAATAGTAGAAAAAGTGAAATAGCCATGATACAACAAGAAACACGCTTACAGGTGGCTGACAACAGCGGGGCGAAGGAAGTGCTTTGCATCCGCGTGCTGGGGGGAACGCGCCGCCGCTATGCCGGCATTGGCGACAAAATTGTGGTTGCCGTGAAAAGCGCGATGCCCGGCGGGGAAGCAAAGAAAGGCTCCGTGTCGAAAGCCGTGGTGGTGCGTACGAAAAAAGAAATCCGCCGCGCCGACGGCTCCTACATCCGCTTTGACGAGAACGCCTGCGTGCTGCTCAATGCACAGGGCGAAGTGCGCGGAACGCGCATCTTCGGGCCTGTGGCCCGCGAACTGCGCGAAAATTACATGAAGATTGTTTCATTAGCGCCGGAGGTACTGTAAAATGAATAAGAAACTGCATATCAGAAAAGGCGATACCGTGTATGTGAATGCCGGCGACGACCGCGGGAAAACCGGCAAAGTGCTGGAAGTGTTGCCCGCAAGAAACCGTGCCATTGTGGAAGGCATCAACTTGGTGAGCAAACACACCAAGCCGAGCGCCAAGCATCCGCAGGGCGGTATTATCAAACAGGAAGCTACCATACACCTTTCGAACCTGCAGGTGGTTGACCCTTCACAGGGAGGGCCTACACGCATCGGCCGCCGCCTGAACGACAAAGGGAAATTAATACGCTACGCGAAAAAATCGGGAGAGGAGATTAAATAATGGCAAAAAAAGAAGGAGCAAAAGCAACAGGAGCGCAACAACCTGTGCCCTCGGGATACATTCCGGCTCTGCAAAAAAAGTACAAAGAAGAAATTGTTGCCGCGTTGATGAAGGAATTTAATTACAAATCGGTAATGCAAGTTCCGCGTCTCGAAAAAATCACCATCAATCAAGGCGTGGGCGCCGCCGTAGGCGATAAAAAGCTGATTGAAGTGGCGCAAAACGAACTGTCCGCCATTGCCGGTCAAAAGGCCATTCAAACTTTTTCAAAGAAGGACATTTCAAATTTCAAACTGCGCAAGGGCATGCCCATTGGGGTGAAAGTGACGTTGCGCCGTGCGAAAATGTATGAGTTCTTAGACCGCTTAGTGTCGGTGTCATTACCCCGTATCCGCGACTTTCAAGGTATTACCGACAAGTTCGACGGACGCGGCAATTACTCGTTAGGCATCAAAGAGCAAATCATTTTCCCTGAAATTGATATTGATAAAATTACGAAAATCCTCGGCATGGAAATTTCATTCGTGACCACCGCCGGGAACGATAAAGAAGCGTATGCACTGCTTCGCGCATTCGGATTACCCTTTAAAAACGCTAACAAGAAGTAAACTATGGCAAAAGAATCAATGAAAGCACGCGAAGTGAAACGTGCAAAGTTGGCGGCAAAATATGCAGAAAAACGCAAAGCCCTGAAAGAGGCGGGCGACTACATCGGATTGGCTAAATTGCCCAGGAATGCGAGCCCCGTTCGTTTACACAACCGTTGTTCGCTTACCGGCCGCCCGAAAGGTTATATGCGTATATTCGGCATCAGCCGTATCCAATTCCGCGAGATGGCCAGCAAAGGCCTCATCCCGGGAGTGCGCAAGGCAAGCTGGTAAAAAATAATGAACAGTGAACAATACATAAAAATTCATAACGCTTAACGCTTAACTAATAAAGGATATCGGGCGCAGGAGCGCTGAAATTAAAAAAACAAAACAATGACTGATCCAATAGCAGATTTTCTCACAAGAATTCGCAATGCAGTGAATGTAGGGCATAAAGTAGTGGAAATTCCCGCTTCGAAAATGAAACTGGAGCTCACCCGCATTTTGCATGAAAAAGGCTACATCCTGGCCTACAAAATCGTTGAGGGCAATCCCTCGAACACCATTAAAATTGCGTTGAAATATCATCCCGACACAAAGCGGCCGGCGATTAAAAAACTGCAACGCGTCAGCACACCGGGCTTGCGTCAGTACACCGACGTGCAAAACATGCCGCGCGTGTTGAACGGCTTGGGTATCGCCATCCTGTCCACCTCCAAAGGCGTCATGACCGACAAGGAAGCGGCGGTGCAGAATGTAGGCGGTGAAGTGCTTTGTTATGTATATTAGAACATGGGCAAATAGATTATAGATAATAGACGATTAGGAATATAAAAAATTAATAAAAAATGTCACGGATAGGAAAATTACCTGTAAACCTGCCACAAGGGGTAACCATAAAGGTGAATCCCGGGAATGTGGTTGCGGTTAAAGGCCCGCTCGGTGAACTGCAGCAGAAAGTAGATGCTGACATTTCGGTGACCGTAGAGGGAAATGTGGTTACGGTGAAACGCCCTACCGACCAGCCCCGCCACCGCTCGATGCACGGCCTCTACCGCGCGTTGATTGCGAATATGGTGAAGGGCGTGTCGGAAGGATACACCATTCAACAGGAGTTGGTGGGCGTGGGTTACCGGGTGGAAGTGAAAGGCCAGGTGCTGGAGTTCAGCCTGGGGTACTCGCACGATATTCATTTCGAAATACCGAAAGAAGTAAAGGCGGTGGCCGAAGCGGTGAAGAAGGGGGCAAATCCCACGCTGACGCTGAAAAGTCACGACAAGCAATTAATTGGACAGGTGGCGGCGAAAATTCGCTCGTTGCGCAAACCTGAGCCGTATAAAGGAAAAGGTATTAAATTTGTGGGCGAGCAACTTCGCCGTAAAGCCGGTAAATCGGCCAGTGCAAAATAACAGGGAGGACGCGTTATGGCAATATCAAAAACTGAAAGAAGACAAAGAATCAGGTACCGCATCCGCAAGGTGGTTAGCGGTACGGCGCAACGTCCCCGCATGTCGGTGTTTCGCAGCAACAAATCCATTTATGTACAATTTATCGACGATGTGGCCGGCGTCACGCTGGCGGCCGCCTCTTCGCGCGATAAATCGTTGGCAGACGCCGTGAAAGGCAAACCGGGCGCCGAAGTGGCCAAATTAGTAGGCAAGCTGGCCGCCGAGCGCGCTACGGAAAAGGGTATCACCACCGTGTCGTTCGACCGTGGCGGGTATCTTTATCATGGAAGGGTAAAAAATTTAGCAGACGCCGCCCGTGAAGGGGGTCTTAAATTCTAAATAGACACTATGACGACAAACGTAAAAAAAGTAAAGACTACCGACTTGGAGTTGAAAGACCGCCTGGTGGCAATCCAACGGGTTACAAAGGTAACCAAGGGGGGACGCCATTTCAGCTTTGCCGCCATTGTGGTGGTGGGCGATGAAAACGGGGTGGTAGGCTACGGATTGGGGAAAGCCGGTGAGGTGACCTCGGCCATTTCCAAAGGTATTGAAGACGCCAAGAAGAACTTGGTGAAAATCCCGTTGAATAAACGTACCATTCCGCATGAACAAACCGCTAAATTCGGCGGGGCGCAAGTGTTTATGAAGCCTGCGGCCGAAGGTACCGGCGTGAAGGCGGGAGGCGCTATGCGCGCGGTGTTTGAAAGTGTAGGCATTCACGATGTGTTGGCCAAATCGAAAGGCTCGTCAAACCCGCACAACCTGGTAAAAGCCACCGTAAATGCGTTGCTCGAACTGCGCGACGCCTATACCGTAGCCGGCGTGCGCGGCGTACCCATACAAAAAGTATTTAAAGGATAGGAGACAGCGACTATGGCAAAAGTAAAGATTACACAAGTGAGAAGTAAAAACGGCGCGACCAAACGTCAAAAATCCACCTTGCAATCGCTGGGATTACGCCGCATTAACCATACGGTGGAACGTGAGACCAATGCGGTTACCAATGGCATGATTGAAAAAGTGCGCCACCTGATAAAAGTAGAAGAAATTTAAGCATAGTACGATTATGAGTTTACATCAACTAAAACCCGCTGCGGGTTCTACACATAAAAACAAACGCATTGGCCGCGGTGAGGGCTCAGGGCGCGGAGGCACTTCTACACGCGGACATAAAGGCGCGCAATCGCGTTCGGGCTATTCACGCAAAAAAGGGTTTGAGGGCGGACAGATGCCCCTGCAACGCCGGGTGCCTAAGTTCGGTTTCAATAACATAAACCGTATTGCCTACAAAGCCATTAACCTTTCGACCTTGCAAGCGCTGATCGAAAAAATCAAGGTGAGCGACATTACGGTTGACACCCTGATTGAAGCCGGGTTGGCGTCGAAAAACAACCGGGTGAAAATTCTCGGGAATGGAGAGTTCTCGTCTACTGTAAACATAACGGCGCACGCCTTTTCAAAATCGGCGATAGCGGCCATTGAAGCGAATAAAGGAACAGCTACCAAACTTTAAGCGATGAAAAAGTTAATTACAACCATACAAAACATCTTCAAGATTGAAGAACTCCGCACAAGGATAGGTTACACTATTCTTTTGTTGCTTGTTTATCGCTTGGGGAGCTTCGTGGTGTTGCCGGGTATTGACCCGCTGCAGTTGGCGAATTTGCAATCACAGTCCTCTGAAGGTTTGTTGGCGTTGTTGAACCTCTTTTCAGGAGGCGCTTTTGGAAATGCCTCTATTTTTGCGCTGGGTATCATGCCTTACATTTCAGCGTCTATCGTCATTCAGCTGCTGGGCATGATGATCCCCTACTTCCAGCGCCTGCAGCGCGAAGGCGAAAGCGGACGCCGGAAAATGAACCAAATGACGCGCTACCTGACCATCATCATTTTGGCGTTTCAGGGACCGGCCTACATCGCCAACCTGCACGCCCAATTGCCCGAAGCGGCGTTTTTGCTGAAGGGATTCGGCTATAACCTTTTTGCCACCGTTATCCTTATCGGCGGCACCATGTTCGTGATGTGGCTCGGCGAGCGGATTACCGACCGCGGTATCGGGAACGGTATTTCATTAATCATTACCGTGGGTATCCTGGCGCGTTTGCCCTTTGCCTTCGTGGCGGAAGCCGGCTCGCGCTTTAACGAAACCACCGGCGGGTTAATGATGCTCGTGGTAGAACTTATCATACTCTTCTTCATTTTCATGGCTACCATAGCCCTGGTGCAGGGCACGCGCAAAATCCCCGTACAGTATGCCAAACGCATTATCGGCAACAAACAGTATGGCGGCGTGCGGCAATACATCCCGTTAAAAATTAATGCCGCCGGCGTAATGCCTATTATCTTCGCGCAGGCGTTGATGTTTATTCCGCTGCTGTTCTCGGGCTTCGACGCAACCCGCGGCATAGCGGCCGCCTTTGGCGATTACACGGGATTTTGGTACAACTTCACTTCCGGTTTGATGGTGGTGGCGTTTACCTATTTTTATACGGCGGTGACGGTTAATCCCACCATGATGGCCGAAGAAATGAAGAAAAACGGAGGGTTTATTCCCGGCGTGAAACCCGGAAAGCGAACCGCCGAATATATTGACGCCGTGATGTCGCGCATTACGTTGCCCGGCTCTATTTTCCTGGCGCTGGTGGCTATTTTGCCGGCTTTCGCCATGATGCTGGGCGTCAACAACCAGTTTGCGCAATTCTATGGCGGCACCTCACTCCTCATTATGGTGGGCGTGGTGCTGGATACGTTGCAGCAAATTGAAAGTTACCTGCTCAACCGTCACTACGACGGCTTGATGAAAACGGGACGTCTAAGGGGACGGAACGGATAAATGATATATACTTAGTGCAAAGCCTCTATAACAAATAATTATGAAAACAAAATATTGGGAAATAATCGCTCTTTCGGAAGGTTGGGCTAATTATAGGGAAGAATATTTAGCACGGATGTATTTAGGAGTACCTAATTATGTTGGAACTACTAATCTTTTTCTACGTCCATATGTTGAGATGTTTAAAAAATTGCGAGCTATCGGTTGTTCGTTTACTAATATAGAAAAATCATTATGTGTCAATACTATTGTTGAATTTAGAAATAATCTTATCGTTAAATACCCTAATTTAACGACACAAATTACAAATCTTATACCTTTTACCGGCCGGCAGCCGGTGGAGCCGGCACATACTACCGTTATGATTATGATAAAAAATGGGTTAATAATAATTGTCGCACTACCGCTGTTTTCGTGTGCACCCTCTCAAGAAAGTGGTGTGTACACTTTACACAAAATATTGATAAACAGAACGGATAAAGATTTGCATTATGAAGTAGAGACAGATATAGATAAAAAAATTGTTTTTGTAAATGCATTAGATAGTACAAGTATCATTTTCTCTTATGCAACCACATTAGACAAAGATATTGCAGGATTATCTGTAAGGCTGAAAAAAATTCAAACTCTGAAAGAAACAGTATTTAATCTTACAGATACTACCAAATATATTTATGACCTTCCTTATGAAATTATTCCGCAAGAAGGAATTAATGAAAAGGATATAACTTATGGGCAATCCCTTTCTTGGTCATTAGGGGAAAACTCAACAGATGAAAACCCTGTAGTTTATTCTAAATTGAATTTTACAGACGATATAGTGCAAATTATGCAGAAAGATTACAATATGCTGGAAACATTCTCGGCATATTATAACAAGTGAAGAAGTGTTCTTTGGAAAAATGATAACACTCAGAACCGCTGAAGAGGTTGAAATACTAAGGGAAAATGCCCTTTTGGTTTCAAAAACGCTGGCGGAAGTGGGAAAAAAAGTAAGGCCCGGCGTGACTACGTTGGAACTCGACAAGCTGGCGGAAACATTTATCCGCGACCATGGCGCAGTGCCCGGATTTTTGGGCTACGACGATTTTCCCAACACGCTTTGCCTCTCGGTGAACGATGTGGTGGTGCACGGCATCCCTTCCAGATACGAATTGAAAGAAGGGGATATTTTGTCGGTCGATTGCGGCACACGCTACAAAGGCTATTACGGCGATTCGGCCTATACCTTTGCGGTGGGGGAAGTGAGCGAGGAGGCCAGGCAACTGCTGCGGGTGACCAGAGCGTCGCTTTTCAAAGGCATTGCGCAGGCGGTTGAGGGAAACCGGGTAGGCGATATTTCGGCGGCGGTACAGGGGCACGTGGAGGCGTTTGGTTACGGCATAGTGCGTGAAATGGTAGGACATGGCGTGGGGAGGAACATGCACGAAAAACCCGACATACCGAATTACGGCAAACGCGGCAACGGCAAACGGTTGCGCGAAGGCATGGTGATCTGCATCGAGCCGATGATTAACGAGGGGACGCAGGAGGTGTTTTTGGAAAACGACGGATGGACGCTGCGCACCAAAGATGGCAAACGCTCCGCACATTACGAGTTGACCGTGTGCATAAAGAAAGGGCAACCGGACATATTGTCCACATTTGAGTTTATAGAACAGAATTAAGAAGTAAGTTATAAAAATAATAAATAATGTCTAAACAGACAGCCATAGAAAAAGAAGGCATAATTATCGAAGCCTTGTCCAATGCGATGTTTCGCGTAGAGTTGGACAACGGACACGTGATTATTGCGCACATTTCAGGAAAGATGCGGATGCACTACATCCGTATCCTCCCCGGCGACAAGGTGCGCGTGGAAATGTCGCCCTATGACTTGACTAAAGGCAGGATTTCATTCAGACACAAATAAAAGCATAAAGGCTATGAAAGTAAAAGCTTCTATTAAAAAGCGCAGTGAAGATTGCAAAATAGTAAAACGGAAAGGCCGCTTGTATGTGATATGCAAGAAAACGCCTAAATTCAAAATGCGCCAGGGATAATTAAATCATTAAATTTTTAAATCATTAAATTTTAAATATAGTATGGCACGTATAGCCGGAGTTGATTTACCAAAAAACAAGCGCGGGGAAATAGGATTGACCTACATCTATGGCGTGGGCCGCAGCACGGCGCAGCACATTTTGCAAACCGCAGGCATTGATTTTGATATCAAAGTAAAAGATTGGAGCGACGAACAGATCACCGCCATTCGTAATCTCATACAACAGGAGGGCATTAAAATTGAAGGCGAATTGCGCTCGATGATCCAGTTGAACATCAAACGCCTGATGGACATTGGGTGTTACCGTGGCATCCGTCACCGCTTAGGATTGCCGGTGCGCGGCCAAACCACCAAGAACAACGCCCGCACCCGCAAGGGCAAGAAGAAAACAGTAGCAAACAAGAAAAAAGCAACTAAATAATAAATAAACATGGCAAAAAAGACCACAACGACGAAGAAAAAAGTAGTGAAGGTAGATGCCAACGGACAAGCGCATGTACACGCCACTTTTAACAATGTTATTGTAACTTTGGCAAATAGTGAAGGACAGGTAATCAGTTGGTCGTCGGCCGGCAAGATGGGTTTCCGCGGGTCCAAGAAAAACACGCCGTATGCGGCGCAAACTGCGGCTAACGATTGCGCTAAGGTTGCGTTTGATTTAGGATTGCGTAAAGTGAAAGTATTTGTGAAGGGGCCGGGCTCGGGACGCGAGTCGGCGATCCGCACCATCAATTCCGCAGGGATTGAGGTTACCGAAATAGTAGATGTTACTCCTTTGCCGCACAACGGCTGCCGTCCGAAGGGACGCCGCAGAGTGTAGAAAGTCGGCAGTGGCAGTTGGCGGTAGGCAGTAAAATGCAAACCGTGATTGCCGCTATCCCGTGAAGAAACTCAGAGGTTAAAGCATAGCGCTTAATAATTAAACAAAACACGGCGGCAACGTATAAGCGGCAAACAAAAATGGCAAGATACACAGGGCCCACAACAAAAATCGCCCGCAAATTCGGGGAGCCTATTTACGGTCCCGATAAAAATTATGACCGGAAAACTTATCCTCCGGGACAGCACGGTTTAGCGAAAAAACGCAAAAAAGTATCGGAATACGGTACACAGTTGCAAGAAAAACAAAAAGTGAAATACACGTACGGCATACTGGAGCGCCAGTTCCGGAACCTTTTCGTGAAAGCCTCGCGCATGCGCGGACGCAAAGGCGAAAATCTTCTTTTCCTGCTCGAGAGCCGTCTCGACAACCTGGTGTATCGTTTTGGCATTGCCCCCACACGTGCGGCGGCGCGCCAATTGGTTACCCACCGCCACATTGTGGTAAACGGGAAAGTATGTAACATTCCGTCGTGCATCATTAAACCCGGCGACACGGTGGGTGTGCGCGAACGTTCGCAGGCTTTGGAAGTCATCCAGGACCAGGTGGCAGGCCGCACTACCGGCAAGTATCCCTGGCTGGAATGGGATGGCGCTACGCTTACAGGCAAACTGGTAAACCTGCCCGAACGCACCGAAATTCCGGAAAACATCAACGAACAGTTGATCGTGGAATTGTACTCGAAATAGTCCCCAACAGTAATTTTTTATATCATATTATTATGGCAATATTAGCGTTTCAAAAACCCGATAAAGTAATATTACTCGAAGCCAGTGACACCTTTGGCCGTTTTGAATTTCGTCCATTGGAGCCGGGCTATGGTGATACCGTAGGCAATGCCTTGCGCCGCATCTTAGTGTCGTCGCTCGAAGGCTATGCGATTACTACAGTGAAAATAGCCGGTGTAGATCATGAATTTGCTACTATTCCCGGCGTCATTGAGAGTGTAGTGGAAATCGTTCTAAACCTCAAGCGTGTGCGCTTCAAAAGAATGGTTGAGGGCGTGGACGGCGAGAATGTTTCCCTCACCATTGCCGGACAGGATCAATTTACAGCCGGGGATATTTCCCGGCAGCTTGCATCATTCAAAGTGCTAAACCCCGATTTGGTGATCTGCAAAAAAGATCCCGGCGTGAAACTGCAAATAGAACTTTCGATCAGCAAAGGCCGCGGATATATTCCCGCAGAGGAAAATAAACCCGAAAATGCGCCATTTGGCTTAATTCCGATTGATTCCATCCATTCGCCTATCGTAAACGTAAAATACACCGTGGAAGACTGGCGGGTGGAACAAAAAACCGACTACCAAAAATTGTCGTTGGAAATTACTACCGACGGCTCCATCCATCCGAAAGACGCCTTGCGGGAAGCGGCAAAGATATTGATTTACCACTTCATGCTCTTTTCCGACGAGAAAATCACCTTTGACGCCCCCGAAGAATCAAACAACGACGAGTTTGATGAAGAAACACTGCGCATGCGCCAATTGCTGAAAACCCGCCTGGCCGACATGGAGCTCTCGGTACGGGCGCTCAACTGCCTGAAGAGCGCCGAAGTGGAAACACTGGGCGAACTGGTTAAATTCCAACGCAGCGACTTGTTGAAATTCCGCAACTTCGGACGCAAGTCACTGACCGAATTAGACGCCTTGTTGGAACGGCTGAAACTGAATTTCGGCATGGATATCTCTAAATACAAATTAGACAAAGAATAAGAAACGATGAGACACAGTAAGAAATTTAATCATTTAAGCCGGAAGTCGGGACACCGCAAGGCCATGTTGGCCAACATGGCGTCGTCTTTGATTTTGCATAAACATATTGAAACTACCCAAGCCAAAGCCAAAGCCCTGCGGGTGTATGTGGAGCCTTTGATTACGAAATCGAAGGACGATACTACCCATTCGCGCCGTACCGTGTTCAGCTATTTGAAGGATAAGACGGCCGTGTCGGAGTTGTTTCGCGAAGTGGCGCCGAAAGTCGCCGCGCGCCCCGGCGGCTACACCCGTATCCTCAAACTGGGCTTCCGCGCCGGCGACGCCGCCGACATGGCCCGGATAGAACTGGTTGATTTTAACGAAGCCGCCCTGGCCGCTTCTGGTAAAGCCGCTACGAAAAAAGCGGGCACGCGCCGCAGCCGCTCGAAGAAAACCGCCGAGCCTGCCCCGGCAAAAGACGTGGAAACTGTAGTGGAAACTGTAGTGGAAAACGTGACGGAAACAGTGGCGGAAGAAAAAGAGCCCGTAGCCGCCGCGCCGAAACCAAAGAAAGCCCCGGCCGAGAAGAAAACACCGGCAAAGAAACCCGCTAAAAAAGCAGAGTAACCAATAGAGAACAGAAAAAAGCGCGTTTTTTGCGCTTTTTTTGTGCATACATTTGGGCGGCAGGGCTGTCGCATTTTAAATGATTTTTATAACATAATTTAACACCCGCCGTGTTGCATTTTAAAAAATAGTGTTTATATTTGCACCGTGAGATGTTAATCCGTTCTTTTTATTATTTGTTGGCGCTTGCTTTTAGTACTCTTTGAAAAGAAACTATCGAAAATTTCTGAATAACTAGTAGAGGAATAAAGTTAGCGTCCACATTTTCCTTTTTTCAATCCAATTTATAATATTGTTGAAGAGACAAGTGTGGGCCTAATTTATTTTCTAGTTTGGTTTCGATAGACCTCTTTTCGAAGTAAATTATTCTACGGGCTCGCGCTACCCTTATGGAGTTAAGAACTAAGCGTTATTTCTTTTAGCGATTTAGCG
This sequence comes from Prevotellaceae bacterium, assembly GCA_031279475.1. Classification (GTDB taxonomy): domain Bacteria; phylum Bacteroidota; class Bacteroidia; order Bacteroidales; family UBA932; genus JAIRLC01. Next base: position 12,606 of record JAITIL010000081.1, read on the forward strand.
ATTAAGTGATTAAGATATTTGCATTTTCTTAATCTCTTAATCACCTAATCTCTTAATCTCTTCCAGTGTGCGTTGCAATGTGTATTTGCGATATGTAGTATTATTGTATATATGAAATTAGTGATTAGCTAATGTGACTGATTGTTTAATGTGCTAATGTGACTAATTAATGTGACTAATGAAATTCTTAGTTCTTAACGCTTACTTCTTAGTTAATAAAGGGCTGCTGGTGATTAGTTCTTCTTTCTTCTTATCATCCGTTGCAAGCCGGCGGCCCTTTTTTAATGGTTAACGGTTAGTGGTTAATGAAAGACAGGCCATGGATGGGGAACGGTGCAGGGGCGAACCTGTGTGTTCGCCCATGGTAGACGCGCGATTTATCGCGCCTGAATGGGGAACAAAAAATGTAAGAATAAAATTTTTATAGAATATGACAGCAAAATTTTTCAGAAAAAACAAATTTCCTTCATGGCGGGAAACGGAGAGCGGGCGGACACGCAGGTTCGCCCCTGCTGCCCACTGCTATTGCCTGCTGCTACTCTTCCTGTGTCCGGTGGCGCTGGCAGCGCAGGCCGGTAACGGCGTAACCGTGTCGGAGCTTGTGTTGAACGCCGGGACGGTGACCTTCGACGTGAGTTGGCAAAACACAGGCATGCCGGCGGTGTGGAGCGATACGGTGTGGGTGTTTGTGGATTACAACAATGCGGGCAAGATGGAGCGGTTGCCGTTGTCGACGGGCGCTACGTTGACCGAGACTTCCGCCCCCGGATTTAGTCGGGTGGAAACTGTGGCAGGCAACGACAAAGGCGTGTGGGTGGTTGGTAATGCAAGGACTGTGACCAGTTTTTCGGCAACGGTTCAACTGTTTACTGGCATTACTACTGCCACTGGCGCCTGTGCCTATGCCTCGAATTATCCGCCGCTGGGGGAATATACGACCGCCAACAGCATTTCATTTACCGGCACGCCAATGTATGAGA
>JAITIL010000097.1 GCA_031279475.1 Prevotellaceae bacterium
TGGAAATACGGCAAAACCGCATCTGAAGTTATGCCTGCGCTCGTGGCCGGCTGCGATATTATTTTGGGGAATGAAGAAGACGCCGAAAAGGTATTCGGCATCAAACCGCAAGGCTTTGACGTTTCGCACACAGGAGGGAATGTCGACGCCGCCAAATTTGAGTCGGTGTGCCAACAGTTGCAGGCAAAATTCCCGAGGGCGCAAAAGGTAATCATCACGCTGCGCGGCTCCATCAATGCCAACCACAACACGTGGGGCGGGTGTATCTATTCGGAAGGCGTTTTGCGCCACTCTAAACGTTACGACATTACCCACATCGTTGACCGCGTGGGCGGCGGCGATTCGTTCATGGGCGGTTTGATTTACGGGCTGCTCTCTTATCCCGGCGACGACGGGAGAGCCTTAGCGTTTGCCGTGGCCGCTTCCGCCTTGAAACATACGATTTATGGAGACTATAACTTAGTCACCGTCCCGGAAGTTGAACAATTAATGAAAGGCGACGGCTCCGGCCGCGTTTCCAGATAACAACAATTGCAAACTGCAAGAAATATGAGCCAAAAATTTTCTTTAGAAGCAGGCCGACGGCTCGCGCCATCTGTTCGACTCGCATCCGGGGCCTCCGACTTGGTGAACAGCCACATTTTTTATGTGGATGGCGGCATATTGGCCTGCATCGGGAAACACCCCTGATGCGCCTTTACGATGGAAAAACAATTTAAGAAGCGAAAAATATGGCAAGATTTTCAAAAATAGACACGTTATCTATCCTCTTTGAAACCGGTATGGTGCCGGTGTTTTATCATCATGACGCGGAAACGGCAAAACAAGTGATTGCCGCCTGTTACGAGGGCGGCGTGCGGGCTTTTGAGTTTACCAACCGCGGCGATTTCGCCCACGACGTATTCGGCGAGCTCAACCGGTGGGCGGCTGCTCACTGTCCCGGCATGGTCATGGGCGCCGGCTCGGTAGTAGATGCGGCGGCGGCGGCGCTGTACATTCAACTGGGCGCTAATTTTATCGTAGGCCCCCTGTTCAACCCCGATGTGGCCAAAACGGCCAATCGCCGCGCCATTCCTTACACGCCGGGTTGCGGAACAGTGTCGGAGGTGGGATTTGCGCAGGAAGCCGGTTGCGACCTGGTCAAAATATTCCCCGCCGGAAATGCCGGGGGGCCGTCGTTTGTAAAAAACATACTTGCCCCGATGCCGTGGTCGAAACTCATGGTTACCGGCGGCGTAGAGCCCACCGAGGAAAACTTAACGGCATGGTTTAAAGCCGGCGTAGCATGCGTGGGCATGGGGTCAAACCTGTTTCCCAAGGCGGCCATCGAGCAAAAGGACTGGGCTGTCATTACGGAGTTGTGCAAAAACGCGCTGATCATCATCCGGCGAGCGCGCAAACAGTCATGAGAATATGGCAGTGTAGCCCTTCTACTGTCGCTTTAATAGCGGCGGCGAAATCATTCCTAAAATCGTCGCGTAACCCTCAACATTTAACTAACTCGGCATCGGCGGCAACGACCAGCCGGCACGGTATGTGTGTTTGATTAACTCTTCGGCAAACGGTTTTGCCATGACTTCTTCCATGTCGCGGTCGAAAGTGGGATGACCGTCTTTCACGCTGAAGTTATCCTTGCGGGTAATGCCGAATTTGTCTGTATCGGAGATGTTCGTAAACTGCATGTTCGCGCCGTCCCAGTGGAGTTCTTTGCCCAGGCCGCCCAGGCGCACGGCCAGTACGCCCATCACCACCATTTCGTTGAACGGTCCGGCCTCGCTGAAGTCGGACGACGTTTTCACGCGGCTGCCTGCGCTTTCCTTGCAGGCGCGAACCCAGTCCATTTCATGGCTTACCGTGATTTCCCGCTGCGTCCGGGGCGCTTTCGGAACACGGCCCGACAGCAGCACCGGGTTGGCGCCGTAAGCGTCGCAAACCAGCGTGTCTTTTGTCCCGTAGAAGATGGTTGTATTGTCGACATTTTTCCCCACAGGCCAGTTTTCGGGTAAATCCTGTTTGATGCCGCCGTCGTACCAGTAGACTTTCACTTCCGGGAACTTCACTTTCTTTATTTCCGGATGTTTTCGTTCGGGATAGGTATAACGTACCGATTCTGCCGTGGGGGCGCAATCGGTCATCAGCATGGTGGAGCTGCCGCACACTTTGGTGGGGTATTCCAGTTTCAGGGCATTGAATACCGGGTGCATGATATGGCAGGCCATGTCGCCAAGGGCGCCGGTGCCGTAGAGCCACCATCCCCGCCAGTTCCACGGGTGATAAATCGAATGGTAGGGGACTAATTTGGCAGGGCCTGTAAATAAATCCCAGTTGAGGGTTTCGGGAACCCACTGGCCTGTTTCAGGAGTGCTCAATCCCTGTGGCCAAACGGGACGGTTGGTGGAACAGTCCACCCGCCTTACTTCGCCTATTTCGCCGTTCCATATCCAGTCGCATACCAGCCTGACGCCTTCGCCGGACGCCCCCTGGTTGCCCATTTGGGTGGCCACTTTATGGTGGGCGGCCAGTTTGGTTAACAAACGCGATTCGTAAACCGAGTGTGTCAGGGGTTTTTGGACATACACGTGCTTGCCCAGGGTCATGGCATTCGCCGCGATGATGCAATGGGTATGGTCGGCAGTAGCCACGATAACCGCGTCGATGTCCCCGCCCATTTCGTCATACATTTTACGCCAGTCCCAATACTTCTTCGCCCGGGGAAACTCATCGAATACCTCTTTTGCATACTTCCAGTCCACATCGCATAATGCCACGATGTTTTCTGTATCTTTCACTGCCTTGATGTCGGCGTGCCCCATGCCGCCAATACCAACGGCGGCGATGTTCAACCTGTCGCTCGGCGCAACGTGTCCATGACTTTTACCCAATACGGTGTTGGGGACAATAGTGGGTGCAACGGCCAATCCAATCGCAGCCGTAGCTCCTGTTTGGAGGAATTTCCTCCTTGAAATGTTTGATGACATAAGTGTTTTATTTTAAAGGTTTATTTCAAATGGGAATCCGATATATTCGGTTGTCCCGGCACGCGAATAACAATCCGTCAATACCGATAGTTTTTCTTTGTATATCTTTGTCATCTTGTGTCCTCCTTTTGCTGTCAACCCAGGTTAGGACATGACACTAATTAACCGCCTGCGCGATGTCGCGGTAGAGGTCGTCGAGCGCCTCGAGGCCTACGGATATGCGCAGTGTGTGCTGGCTCACATCCATGCTCCGGCGGAGGTCGTCGGTGAACGTGCCGAAAATGGTGCTGGCCGGATGAATGGCCAGCGTCTTATTGTCGAACAGGTTGGTGGCGCGGCGTATCAGTTTCAAGCGGTCGATAAACGCAAAGGCCGCCTCGCGCGACGACACGTCGAACGTGAACATGGCGCCGGGCGTTTCGCCGAACTGCCGCCGGCTGACCTCATAAAAAGGATGTCCCGGCAACCCCGGATAATTCACAGCGGCCACGCCGTTTAATTTGCCCACCTTTTCCGCCAGGGCCTTGCATGTGGTGGCCGCACGTTGGTAGCGCAGGTTGAGCGTTTCGAGCCCCATGGTTTGCATGTGCGCCACTTGCGGCGTCATGCACGCCCCAAGGTTGCGGTGTATCTCCCTGCGCATCCTGGCAGAGAACGCCGACAGGCTCGACGCGCTCACAAGCGGGCGCAGCTTGCGCGACTGCTCCCAGTTGAACGTGCCGTAGTCGAGCGCCAGTCCGCCCAGCGAGGTGGCGCCGCCCGAAATGTACTTGGTGGACGATACCACTTCAATATCTACGCCAAACGTTGCCGCCTTAAACACGGTAAAAGGCACGACGGTGGTGTCGGCAATCAGCGGCACGCCGCGTTCCTTGCATATTGCCGACAGCGCCTGCAGGTCGGCCACCTCCATTTGCGGGTTGGTGATTACTTCCAGGAAGACGGCGCACGTATTTTCGTCCACGTGCGCTTTCACGTCCTCCGGGTCGGTGAGGTCGCAGAAGCGGGGTTCCACGCCGAAGTCCTTCAACGTAAAAGCGATGAGCGAATAGGTGTTGCCGAACAGGTGGGGCGAGGTTACGATGTTGGCGCCCGCCGAAGCCACGGCCACCAGCGTGTTGGCGATAGCGGCCATACCCGAGTTGAAGGAAATGACCTCAGCGGCGCCGGTGAGGGCTTGCACCCGTTGCTCGAAATACTGCACCGTGGGGTTGGTGATGCGCGAATACACATGTTCCGGCGACTTTCCGGTGAAAGCCAGTTCCATTTGCGCGGCCGTTTCAAATTCGTAGGCCACGGCGTAGTATACCGGCATGTTGAGTGCGTTGTAGGCGTCGGCCGCCGCATACGGCGCATGCAGCATTTTCGTTTCGGGTGATAGATTTTCTTTGTTCATGCCGCAAATTTAGCGATTTTTTTGAATTACCCATTCACAGATAGAAACATTTCCCTAAATTTGCATCCTGTAATAAACTGAATATGCAAATACCATACGATTTCGACCGGGTGATTGACCGGCACGGCACCAATGCCCTGAAACTCGACGCGCTGCAAGCCCGCTACGGCAACGCCAACCTGCTTCCGATGTGGGTGGCCGACATGGATTTCGCCACGCCGCCCTTTATCACCGCGGCGCTCCGGGCGCGGATGGAACACCCTGTTTTCGGCTACACGCAAGACCCGCCGGGCTACTACCCGTCCATTGTGAAATGGCTCAACGACATCCACCAGTGGAGTATAAACCCCGACTGGCTGTGCTACATCCCCGGCGTGGTGAAAGGCATCGGCATGGCGCTGCAGGTATTTACCGGAAAGGGCGACCGGGTGGTTATCCAGCCGCCGGTGTACCACCTGTTCCGCATGGTGATTGAAGCCAACGGCCGGCAAGCGGTGGACAACCCCCTGAAACTCGTCAACGGGCAGTATGAAATGGATTTCGAGCAGTTGGAATACACGTTCAGCCGGCAGCCGTGCAGCCTTTTTATCCTTTGCAACCCCCACAATCCCGGAGGAACGGTGTGGAGCCGCCCCACGCTCGCTACGCTGGCCGCACTCTGCGCCAAGTATAATGTGACGGTGATTGCCGACGAAATTCATGCCGACATGGCGCTGTATGGACACCGGCACACGCCTTTCGCCACCGTGTCGGACGAGGCGGCGCAGCACAGTATCACCTTCGGCGCCCCGTCGAAGACGTTTAACATGGCCGGGCTGGTGAGTTCGTTCGCCGTAACGCCCAACGACACGCTTCGCCGTCGCTTCTACTCGTGGCTCAGGGCCAACGAGCTGAACGAGCCCACCATATTCGCCGCCATCGCCACCGAAGCCGCCTACACGCACGGCCATGCCTGGCGACTCGGGTTGCTGCGCTATCTTGAGGGAAACAGCACCTTTGCCGCACAATATCTCGCCGCGCATATCCCCGCTATCAGCCCGGTGAAGCCTCAGGCCTCTTTCCTGTTGTGGCTCGACTGCCGGGCGTTAGGCCTGCCGCAAGCCGCGCTGGTTGACCTGTTTGAGCGCAAAGCCGGCCTGGCGCTCAACGAGGGCGCCATGTTTGGACCGGGCGGCGAAGGTTTTATGCGTATGAACATCGGCACGCCCCGCAGTGTTGTGGCGCAGGCGCTGCAACAGTTGGCGGCGGCAGCAGGCAGTTCGCAGTAACAGCAGGCAGTTCGCCCCTACACACTTGTTTTCCCTTTCACCGTTTGAGAGGGCGCTACAGATTTCAAAATTTATTCCTGAATATACCCAAACCGGCGCAGTTGTTTGGGGTCTTCGCGCCAATTGGGATTGACTTTTACAAAAAGCCGGAGAAATACTTTCTTTTCGAAAAAGTTTTCCATGTCTTTGCGCGCTTGCGTACCCGTTTTTTTCAGCATGAGGCCCTGCCGGCCAATGAGGATGCCCTTTTGCGAATCACGCGCTACATAAATTATCGCTTCAACGGTGTATTTGTCGTCCTCTTCCTTAAAACGATCAATGACCACTTCCGTGCAATAAGGAATTTCCTTGTCGTAGTTCAATAATATTTTCTCGCGGATGATTTCAGACGCGAAGAAACGCAGGTTGCGGTCGGTGAGGGCGTCTTTGTCGAAGTAGGCGGGACTTTCGGGCAAGAACGATAAAATGCGTTTGAATACGCCATCGATATTAAATTTTTCGCGCGCCGAAATCGGGTAAATCACCGCGCGCGGCAACAGGTCTCGCCATGCTTCCACCAACCGGTCCAGGTCGCCGGCATTGGTAAGGTCAATTTTATTGATAGCCAGGATTACCGGAATTTCAATGTCGCGCAGGCGGGTAATGTAGTCGCTGTTCTTGTCGTATTTTTCCACCACATCGGTGACGTAGAGAATCACGTCGGCGTCACCAATGGCGGTATCGACAAATTTCATCATGGACTCCTGCAGTTTGTAGTGTGGTTTCAGGATGCCCGGCGTATCGGAAAAAACCACCTGGAAGTCCTCGCCGTTTACCAGGCCCATAATGCGGTGGCGCGTGGTTTGCGCCTTCGCAGTGATGATAGACAGTTTTTCGCCCACCAGCACATTCATCAAGGTGGACTTGCCCACATTGGGGTTTCCTATAATATTTACAAAGCCCGACTTATGCATCATTCGTATGCGCCCATGCGCAACATGTTGACTTCCTGTTCCGTTAAAAGACGCCACTGGCCACGTTTTAAGTTTTTCTTGGTGATGCCGGCGAAATATACGCGGTCGAGTTTCTTGATCCTGTAGCCCAAGTGTTCAAACATCCGGCGTACAATGCGGTTTCGTCCGGAGTGTATTTCAAGTCCCACCTGCGTGAGGTCGCCATCAACATACGACGCCATGTCGGCTTGCGCCAAGCCGTCTTCCAATTCCACACCTTCCACCAATTTTTTCAAATCGGGTTGTTTCAGATTTTTGTCCAAGAACACATGATACACTTTTTTCCGGTTATACGAGGGGTGCGTCAATTGCTCCGCAAGGTTTCCATCGTTGGTAAAAAGCAGTACGCCTGTGGTATTCCGGTCTAACCGCCCTATGGGAAACACCCGCTGCGGGCACTTTTCGCTACTGATAAGGTCCGTTACCATGTTCCCGGCATGCGGGTCGCCGGTGGTTGTCACGTAGTCTTTGGGTTTATTCATGACAATGTACACCTTCCGCTCGCCTTTCATCCGTTCTCCGTTAAAGCGCACGTCGTCGGTGGGTTTTACTTTCACGCCCAACTCCGTAACCACTTCGCCGTTCACCGACACCAGTCCTGCCGTAATGTATTCATCGGCTTCGCGGCGCGAACAAATACCCGAATTGGCAATAAATTTATTCAAGCGCACTTCTTCTTTTTCCGGCTTCAGCCTGGCTTCTTTACGGACGGGCTTGCCAGAGCGAGTGCTACGATACGGCTCCTCCCCGTCATATCTTGAACGAGTGGTGCGATACGGCTTCTCCTCCTCGCGCTTCGGACGAGTGCTGCGATACGGTCTCGCCTCCCCGTCATACCTTGAACGAGTGCTGCGATACGGCTACTCCACAGATAAGAAGATAGTAGTGGTGCGAACCTGCGTCTCCTCAACGTCATACCTTGTAGGACTGGTGCGATGAGGATTC
>JAITIL010000128.1 GCA_031279475.1 Prevotellaceae bacterium
TTTCTTTTTAAAATATTTGTAATACAAAAAATTAACATTACCTTTACAAAAAAATTTGACCGGTTAACCGATTTTCTTCTTATGCCCACATCAATGAAAGATATTGCAGCGGCCTTGCAGCTATCCAAAACAACCATATCGTGGATACTGTCGGGGAAGGGCGAAGAAAAAAAATTCAGCGAGGCCACCATCAAACGGGTTAAAGATTATGCGGAAAGAATCAACTATCACCCCAATTTGCTTGCCCGCAGCCTGTCGTTAGGCACAACCAACACCGTGGGGTTAATTATCCCGTTCATCGACGACACCTTTTATGCGCAGATAGCCCAATCCATAGAAGTGGAAGCGGAAAAAAGAAATTACTTACTCACCGTTTGCAGTTCAGACGGGAATAGCTATCACGAGATAGACCTAATCAGGATACTGCGGTCGAAACAGGTGGACGGCCTCATCATTGCCCCGACTAAAAACAGCATACAGGAAATCAAACGCCTGAAGCATGACGGCTTTCCTTTTGTGCTAATCGACAGGTATTTCCCCGAAATAAACACCAACTATATTGTGGTGGACAACGAAGACAGCAGCTTTCAGTTGATCAATGTCCTGATAAAAAAAGGATGTAAAAAAATAGCCCTGCTCACCTCCGATCTCCACTTATTGGTCATGGGCTTGCGCCTGAAAGGGTATAAAAAAGCCCTGAAAAAGGCAAATATCCCCTGTAACAACGATTTAATCATTCAAGTTCAACGCAACGACTACAAAAAAGACATCATAAAACAATTGGATGCGCTGTTTAAAAAGCACCGCGACATTGACGGGTTTTATTTTACCACGCATTACTTAGCCATCGAAGCCATTCGTTATTTTTTGTCGAGGGGGATAAATTACAATAAACATTTCAGGTTGGCCTGTTTCCATGAAACGGAAGCCCTGGATATTTTGGCGCCGAAAATGATAGTAGCCCGCATGCCGGTCAACGACATTGGTAAAAAGGCCATGGATATTTTGCTGGATAACATCACACAAAAAACGACCTTGCCAAAAAGCATGGTTTTAACAAACGAATTAACTAATTTATAATATTTTTTATAATGAAACTTAACCGGTTAAACTTAATATTTATGAAGACAAAAAAAATAGTTACAGCAGTAATAATGTGTTGGCTCACGACTTTCTTGTGCGCCCAAAATGAGGGCCACACAATCCGTGTGGACGATGAAACATACAAGGGGTTGAATGCGCTGTCGAAATCCCGGCTGGGGAAGGGTGAAATTTATTTGTTCACCACTACGCATCAAGACATAGGCTGGCTGGACCAACCGGAAATATGTGTTATCAACAGAGACACGTTATGGTTGACGCCTTTCCTGGAACGCTTGGAGAAAGAGCCGGATTTCAGGATGGATATCGAACAGACGTCAATCCTGATGGAATACCTTCGCCGGCACCCTGATAAAAAGGATATGATAAACCGGTATCTCAAAGAAGGGAGAATTTGTGTGGGCGCCACCTATATACAGCCTTACGAAGAAATGTATGCCGGCGAGTCGCTGGCACGCCAGTTTTATTTTGGCAGCAGATGGCTTAAAAAAAATTTCGACGGATATGCTACACATTCTTATTTCAATGTTGATGTGCCGGGACGGACATTGCAAATGCCTCAAATAATGCGTAAAGCCGGAATAGACAACCTGGTCATCAGCAGGCACGAACGCGGATTATTCCACTGGGAGGCGCCTGACGGTTCGAAAGTGCGCACCTACTCTCCGGGACATTACATTTATTTTTATAATGTGCTGGGGCTAACCGACGAGGCAGCCATAAAAGAACTGGCTAAAGAGGCAGCGCCCTGGTATTTGCGGTTTAATAACCGCCCGAATGTAAAAGCGGTGATGCCGGCGATGTTGAACTATGAGTTTATTTGGGACCCGAAACCTGTTTTGAACTGCGTGCCATTTACTTCGAAATGGAATAAGATCGGATATATGCAAACAGAAGACGGCAAACAGAAGACAAAAATAAATTTGCCCAAGTTCCGTTATGCGACTGCCGACGACTTTTTTCACGCCTTGGACGCCTCTACAATCAACCTTCCTTCCATTATGGGCGAACGTCCCAACGTGTGGTTGTATATTCACGGGCCGTCTCATGAACAGGCTATCACGGCAAGCCGCAAAGGTGATATCCTTTTGCCGGCAGCAGAAAAAATCGCTTCATTTGGCGCACTGGTAGAGGGAAATTTCACACATTACCCCCAACAACGCCTCTCCAGCGCCTGGCTGTCTAAAATTTATCCTGACCATGGCTGGGGCGGCAAAGGCGGAGAAATCACCGACCTCACTTTTCTCCGAAAATTTGAACATGCCCTGTCGGAAGCCGAATTATTGGTTAACATCAGTGCAAGCCGGCTGGCGTCATACGTACAAACGGATGAAGCAAAAGGCATTCCAGTCATCGTAACCAACACCCTGTCGTGGAAACGCAGCGAGCCCGTAAAAATCCCTGTACAGTTGAACAAAGGGTTTGCCGAAGATTTAAGCGTAATTGACAGATCGGGAAAACCTGTCCCTTGCCAGACGTCGGAGGTTAGCCGCTATGAAGACGGCAGCATACAGTCGGCCAGGCTTTGCTTTGTGCCGCAAAACGTGCCTCCATTAGGGTATGCCACCTTTTATTTGAATCCCCGGAAGAAAGAAGCCGGTGCACCGCAAATTCCATTTGACAATTCTTTTGAAAATGATTTTTATAAAATTGACTTTGCGGCGGGAGGAATCCGCCAAATCAAAGATAAAGCACTTGGCACAGAATTGTTGGAGACCTCAAAGTTCCTGGGGGGAGAGGTCTTCACCTTGCAATCTGTGGGAAACGGAGCCGGAGAGTTCGATAAAGTTCAACAACCTACATGTGAAGGGTTTGATAAAACCTCCCATTACGCGCCGCAATGGACGCGGAAAGAACAGGGTGCGGTTTACACTTCATTCTTTTTCGAAAGTAAAATACGGAATGCGGTCGTGGAACAAACGGTTACTGTTTACCACCAGGTAAAGAAAATAGACTTTGATATTACAATTCGCAATTGGGAGGGAATTTTATATCGTGAATATAGGATGGCGATGCCTGTAAAGGCGAAGAACGGCGAAGTGGCTTACGAGGTGCCGTATGGCGTATTAAGAGTGGGGAAGGATGAAATGCCCGGCGTTGCAGGCGAACGGTACAACACGCCCAACAACAAATTGCATCCGCGCGGAATAGCCAACTGGATTAACGTGTCTGGAGAAAAATTGGGATTGACGCTCAGCTCTTCGGTGGCCGTTGTGGATTACATCGACCCAAGCGATACCACATTGCCGTATCCGGTTATTCAGCCCATTTTGTTTGCTTCCCGAAGAAGTTGCCATGGAGAAGGAAACGAATATCTGCAATATGGCGACCATCAATTTCATTTCTCGTTCACATCGCACCCCGAAGGCTGGCAAAATGGTTATCGTTTCGGAACCGCCTCAAACGAAAGCTTACAGGCAGTCTTTGACCCTCCGGTTTTTCGCAATGCGCATTTGCCGGAATCATTCAGCTTCTTCGATATGGACGATGAAAATATCGTGGTTTCGGCTATAAAAAAGTGCGAGGATGACGACAGCTTTATCATCAGGTTATATAATCTAAGTGATAAAACGCTTGCCGTTAACCTTAACCCGGCTTTCACGCCTGAGAAGATTGTGAAAGTAAACCTTACCGAAGAAGAATTGGGAAAAGTGGAAAATATTATATTGGATAAATATGCTATTGAAACTTATAAAATAATTTTTAGACGATGAAAAAATTAACTTTTTTTATTTTGATGGCGGTGCTATTGTTCATCACATCTTGTGGCACGAATAAGGATTACACCCAATGGGTAAATCTTTTCATAGGCACGCAACACGAGGGGCATTGCTTTCCGGGCGCTACCGTCCCTTTGGGGATGGTGCAGCCCAGCCCCGAGTCGTACAATGACTATTACAGTTGTGACCAATGCCATCAGTATGCTTACGAAATGGACCATTTTGCCGGATACCGGTACGCAGACCCGTATATATGGGGGTTTACACAGACACACCTCAACGGCGTGGGCTGCCCTTCCCTGTCTGATATTTTGCTAATGCCTACCGTCAAAGATACTGCTTCAAACTACGATCGTAGCGATTTTAAATCAACCTATGATAAGAAAACAGAAACGGCAACACCCGGCTATTATGCCGTGAAGCTCACCGACGTGAATGTGAAAACGGAATTAACGGCGACTGAACACGTGTCCTATCATCGCTATACATACGCAAATGCGGCGTCGGCCAATATGCTTGTTGATTTGCAATATGGCGTGAAATGGGATATTAACACGGTATCAAACAATATCATTGATGCATGGCAACAATTTGAGGACAACTACACGCTGTCGGGTTACCGTTATGCCAGTGAATGGACCGACCGTAAACTGTATTATGTAATTAAGTTC
>JAITIL010000130.1 GCA_031279475.1 Prevotellaceae bacterium
ACCATCAGTGTACCCGCCGACGCCACGCTGGTGTTCTCATTTATAGGTCTAAAGACGCAGGAGCAAGCCGTAGCCGGCCGCAGCGCCATTGACGTGACGCTCGAAGGCGATGTGCAACGGCTCGACGAAGTAGTAGTAACCGCATTGGGTATCTCGCGCGATAAGAAAGCCCTGGGTTATGCCGTGCAGGAAGTAAAAGCTTCGGAACTGGACAAGGCCGCCAACACCAATTTAGTTACGGCTTTGCAGGGTAAGGTTTCCGGTGTCGATATTGTGTCGTCGTCGGGCATGCCGGGGGCTTCGTCGAAGATTACCATTCGGGGCGCACGTTCGTTCGATGGCAACAACACGCCTTTGTACGTAGTAGATGGGCTGCCGATTGCTTCCACTTCGGATGTCTCAACAGGCTACTCAACAAGCGGCGCAGACTATGCGAACCGCTCGTTCGACCTCGACCCGAACGACATTGAGAGCATCAATATATTAAAAGGTCAGGCCGCTTCGGCGCTCTATGGCATGCGCGCCTCAAACGGGGTAATTGTAATTACCACCAAAAATGGCAAGGGCACGGGTGCAGGCAAGGTAGCGGTAAATGTGTCGTCGAACGTATCGTTCGACAAGGTGTCCACCTTGCCCGACTTCCAAACCACTTACGCGCAAGGAACTGGTGGCGCTTATAGAACAGGATTAAGTAAAAGTTGGGGGCCGAAGATAGCCGATTTGCCCAACGACCCCACATACGGTGGAAATACGAACAATACCTATACAGCTACAGCCGGCGGGCTAAAGCAAGGCTATTATTATGTTCCCGAAAGAGCTTTGGCCGGTTTAGACCCATGGGCTAAGCCGCAGGCCTACGACAATGCCAAAGAATTTTTCGATACCGGCTTTACATGGAACAACGCCGTGAACGTGTCGAAAGGGCTGGAAAAAGGCTACTGGTCGCTCTCACTGGGAAGCGCCAATACTACCGGTATTATCCCGTCCACCCGTTCCGACCGCTACAACGGCAAACTGGCCGCCGAACTCCAACTCTCGAAACACTGGTCGGGCGGATTTAGCGGCAACTTCGTGAATACCAACATATCGAAACAAAGCGGTGCGAACGAAGGGCTTATTGCCACTATTTACACAGCGCCCCCAAGCTATGACTTTAACGGAATACCCGCACACATTGAAGGCGACCCCTATACACAAAATACGTTTCGCCCCCATTGGATTGATAATGCGCGCTGGGCAGCCGACAACAACGCCTTTACCGAAGAAACACAACGCTTTTTCGGCAATGCGTTCGTTAACTATGAACTCGGTTTCGACAACAACAGCAAGCTGACCGTAAAATACCAGTTGGGGATTGACGCCTACACCACCAATTATGAGGATTTACACGGATATGGCAGCAACGATTCAGCGGGCGAAGTAGACGATTTCAGCATCGCAAAGAAAGAGCTGAACTCGCTGCTCACCGCCACCTACAACTGGAAGATTTCAGACAACTTCACACTCGACGTGCTGTATGGCAACGAAATCATTGAAGGCAAACGGAACCTTGTGGAAGCGTATGGCGTGAATTTCAACTTCCCGGGTTGGAACCACATCAACAACGCTTCCGTATATCAGGGCAGAGGCTCAGTCACCCGTAGCCGTACGTTCGGCAACTTCGCCAACGCAGCGCTGGCGTGGAAAAACCAACTGTATTTCAACGCCACGGTGCGCAACGACATTGTGTCGTCAATGCCCGCAGGCAACCGCTCATTCACCTATCCTTCGGTGTCGTTGGGCTGGGTATTCACCGAAATTGAAGCGCTACGCAACAGCGTGCTCACGTTCGGGAAACTGCGCGCCTCGTATGCCGAAGTAGGGCAGGCCGGCGATTACACCACCACCTATTACGATACGCCCGCTTACGGCGGCGGCTTTGCAGTGTTCACGCCCATCATGTACCCCATACAAGGCGCAACAGCCTACGTGCTCAACACCACCGTGTATGACCCGAACCTGAAACCGCAAAACACCCGCTCGTATGAAGTGGGCGTTGACCTCGATTTCTTTCATGGCCTGCTGTCGGTGAACTATACCTTCTCGCGGCAAAATGTAAAAGACCAGATATTCGGCGTGCCGCTGACCGGCTCTACCGGAGCGAGCGAGTTGGTTACCAACGGTGGCTCCATACACACCAATGCCCACGAAATTACGCTGGGCGTGAAACCCTTCGACAAAAAAGACTTTAAATGGGATTTCGCGTTCAACTTCACGAAAATTGACAACTATGTGGATGAACTGGCCGAGGGCGTGGAAAGCATCTTCTTAG
Organism: Prevotellaceae bacterium; assembly: GCA_031279475.1. GTDB lineage: Bacteria > Bacteroidota > Bacteroidia > Bacteroidales > UBA932 > JAIRLC01. The sequence continues at coordinate 2,312 of JAITIL010000130.1, forward strand.
GCGGTTTTGTAACGCCCCAAGTACGCGCCGGCATCGGCGACAAATTCCCCGTAATTTACGGCAATGGCTATTTACGCAATGAAAAAGGCGAAATTGTGGTCGATACTAATGGATTTCCGCAATCCGGCGAACCCGCAGTACTGGGCACCGCCGCGCCCGATTTCCGGCTGGGTTTTGTCACCAATTTCGAAATATACAAAGCGCGCCTCTCGGCTGTGTTCGACTGGAAACAGGGCGGCGTAATGTATTCCGCCACCTCGGTACTGGTTGATATCTATGGCGTATCGCAAAAGAGCGCCGATTTCCGGGAAAAAGACAACTTCCTGTTTGAAGAACCGGCCGTGAAAGCCGACGGCACGCCCAACGACATCCTCATCCCCGGGAGCAAAGCAGAAGACTACTTCACTCGTCTCAACAGCATTGATGAAGCATTGGTGAAAGAAAGTTCTTTCATCAAATTGCGCGAAATCGCGCTCAGCTACCCAGTGTGGAGTAAAAACAACTTCAGCATTACCCTCAGCGCCTTTGCACGCAACATCATCCTGTGGTCAACCATCAAAGGCATGGACCCGGAAGCTTCGCAAGGCAACACCAACATGTCGGGCACCTTCGAGCGCTTCTCGCTGCCGGGTACTACCAGCTATGGTTTCGGTATTAACCTTAAATTTTAAAACATCATGAAAAAAACATTTTTACACATAAAAACAGCTTTGGGAATACTATTCCTGTGTGGGGGTGCCCTTTCCTGCTCCGACCGAATATTAGACGAAATCAATACAGACACGAGCCACCCCTTAAGCGTGGATGCAAAATATATCCTTATCGACGTGATTACAGCCACTGCCCACTCGAACGTGGGCGGCGACATGAACACCTACCTTTCCACTTACGTGGAACATGAAGCGGGTGTAGTGGGACAATTGTTTTTTGCCGAAACGCGAGAAAGCGAGCCCGCACTTGCCACCACGTTCAACAACAACTGGGAGGGGATTTATGCCACCTTGAAAAACGCCCGTATCGCCATTGCCAAGTGCAGCGAAGGCGGTGCACAGGAAGGCAACAACATCACCAAAGGCATTGCCGAAGTGCTGGCCGCCTACAACTCGGCGCTGCTCACCGACTTTTTCGGCGATGTGCCCTGGAGCGAAGCCGCATTGATAGATGAAACCGGAAGCCCGGTAAACCTGACGCCGAAAATCGACAAACAGGAAGACATCTACAAAGGCATCTTTGAGCTGCTGGATGCCGCCATTGTTGATTTGCAAGGCACAGACATTCAAGCCATAGGTAATTATGACCTGTTATATGGCGGCAATGCAGCCAAATGGCTGAAATTCGCCTACGGCCTGAAAGCCCGCTACACCATGCGCCTGCTGCACAAGGCTGCAAACAAAACAGCCGTGTATGACGAAGTTCTGGGCTACATAAATCAATCTTTCACTTCCGCAGAAGAACAGGCTGCCTTTGCCATATACGATGACAACAATGTGAATCCTTTGTTCACTTACCAGTATAGTCGTCAAGGATTGGCCGCCAGCACCAGCCTTGCCGACAAACTCATAGCACGCAACGACCCCCGCATCCGCAGGGTATTTATTGATGCCGACTGGGAACAGGTAGAAAACCAGAATGCCAGTAATTATTTCCCCGCCCCTAACGGAGAGCCGGAGGAAGGGGCTGGTTATTATAACACCTCTGCCTTTGTGTGGGCACAAACGGCGCCCACTCTGCTGCTAAGCTACCACGAGGTGCTGTTCCTGAAAGCCGAAGTGCTGGCGCGCAAAAACGACGCAGGCGCAAAAGCAGTATTGAAAGAAGCGGTAGTAGCCGGTATTGCCAACGCCGAAGCCAGTATAGCCTCATCAAGCAATAATGGGTATATAGAAGAAATAACCAATGCCATTGACGCTGACGAAGCAGGAAACTATTTCGACAACGAAGTAGCGCCTTTATTTGACGCCATGCCAGTGAAAGAAGTGATGGTACAAAAGTATTTGGCGTTCTTCGGCGCGTCGGGCGAGTCGCCGGAAGCCTACAATGACATCCGCCGCCTCAAAGCGCTGGGCAATGGCGAAGAAAACTACATTAATCTGGAGAATATAACAAACAAGTTCCCGCTTCGCTGTCCCTACGGCGCCGCCGACGTTACTGCCAACCCCGAAGTGCAGGCAGCCTACGGCAATGGCCAGTATGTATATACCGAAAACGTATGGTGGGCCGGCGGCACACGATAGAATACAATTTAAATCTTTAAATCTTAAATCTTTAAATCAAAAATCAAATAATATAAGTCGCGATTACATTCCTGCAAAGGAAAAAGAAAGTTCCTTAAGCTTTGGTTAAAAAACATAGAATTGATTGGGCTTAAGGAAAGGAGGTCGCACGAATGGTTACGGGCGGCCTCCACTTTTTTAGTTAAGACTATGGAAAATTTTTCCAAAAATTTGACGCTTCGATAAAGTTCATTACCTTTGTAACAAAAAATATAACTATTCAAATCGTGGGGCAATTGCAAGGTATAAAATACACAAAGGACGCATCTGGATATAACCGCTATGTGCATATTGACTTGCGGCAATACGGTAATGATGAGTTGCTGGAAGATTTTTTGGATAAAATTGATATAGAGGCGCGGAAAGATGAGCCTACGGTTCCATTACGCGAATTTATAAAAGAACAAAACAAAAAACGCGGCATTAATCTATAATGTCGTTATTAGCAAAAAGGTAGAAAAGATGTTGGATAAACTTCCAACCAGTTACTATCAATTAATTATTAAACATCTCTTAGAACTTGAACAAAACCCACGACCCTTTGGCTGTATAAAGTTGGCTGGCGCTGAAAATATTTACCGTATCCGTGTGGGTGTTTATCGTGTTGTATATAAGATTGAGGAAGGTATACTTACGGTAGAAGTCGTAAAAGTTGACCATCGCAGTAACGTTTATAAGCCAAATTAATTTTAATACTGTCCTGGAAACTCCTTCGGAACCGCCGGGCGGCCTCCACTTTTTTAGTTAAGCGCTAAAAGTTTTCCTCCCGTCCGGAACGCGCTGCCAAAATTTATTACATGAATCGGACGTGCGATAATTCAGCAGATAGACGGTGTAAGGA
>JAITIL010000136.1 GCA_031279475.1 Prevotellaceae bacterium
CACCTCTGATGCGCCGGGGAAATTTTATCAATTTAATCGAAAAACTCCTTATCCTGCATCCGGAACCTGTACTTGGACTATAAATGAAATAGATGAAGATAGCAACTGGCAGGTAGACAACGATCCATGTCCTGATGGTTGGCGTATTCCATCCTACCAAAACGCAACTGACATGTGGAGAGCAACTATCTATGAGGGATCTGCTACTAAACAAGGTACATATCGTCTATGCTCATCCGCCTTGCTTGCCATCCCCTATCCAATCTCGCCCAATAGTTGCCTTGAACTGACTCCTCACCCTTATAGATCCGGCCCTACGAGCTTAATATGGGAGAACCGCGTACACTTATGGACGGCAACCCAAGCTGCAGATCAAAAAGGATGGGCCGTGCTCCGCGACGGAGTGAACTCGGCATATCCATGGACCAAAACTAGCGCTTTGCCTATCCGTTGCGTGCATGATTAATTACGGGTTAGAAAACTCTATATCGTTTTCTCTTACATGACTACTCCACGCCTTGCCGCCGCATGCCTTGTGGGAATGGGGGCTGTAAGACAAATGAACAATGAATAATGAACAACGAACAATATTAATGTGCTAATGTGACTAATTTTTTAATTGACTAATTGACGGAACACGGAGAAAGTGGCAGTACTGTCATCCTAACCGGGGCAATCCCGGCAAGCGGAGCCCGGTAGGAGCGACGCTAAGATTATCCGGGCAGGATAGGACGGACGAGGCAGGGTTCCGTAAGGGCGACTCTCAGGGTCGACCCAACAATAAATTGGATTTTCTGCAAACCCGGTGTCTTTCCGGCTGGAAAAGGCAATCCTGCAGGGCTGGAACGGGAAGGCGGCTGTTCAAGTTTTTGAATAACCGCTTTTTTCATGCGTTGTTTTCATTAGTCACATTAGCACATTAACGCCGTTCTCCGGCAGACGCGATAAATCGCGTCGCCCTGCCTTGGTCGGGGCACTGCTGCAGGAGGGCGGTGGTGGTTTTGTGCAGTAGCGGATGCACGTAAGCGGGGGCAATGTCGCAGAGCGGCAGCAGGGCAAACCGGCGCTGGTGCAGCAAGGGATGGGGAACGGTGAGCGCCGGCGTGTGGATGACGTCGTTGCCGTAAAAAAGGATGTCAATGTCGATCGGACGTGAGGTGTAGCCGCCGGATGGCGTGGCGCGTATCCGGCCAAGCTGCTGTTCGATGTGCTGAATAGTGTGTAAAAGTTGCTCGGGGGTGAGGGGCGTTTCTATGTGCAGCGCCTGGTTGATAAACCACGTGGCGCTCTCAAAACCCCAAGGCTCGCTTTCATAATAACCCGACTGCTTCACAACAACGCCGGCTTGCGCAGACAACAAAACGCGGGCTTCATGCAACATGGCTATCCGGTCACCCATGTTACTCCCCAATAAAAGAAAAGCGTTCATTCGTGTTTATTTGAAATATCGGCAGGTTATGGTTGTTTGTTCAAGAAAACCAGTGCATACATTTTCATTTGTTTCACCATAGCCAGCAACCCGTTGGAGCGCGTAGGAGAAAGGTTCTCCTTCAATCCTATTTGTTCAATAAAATCGAGGTTGGCGTCAATAATGGCTTGGGGCGGTTGTCCCGAGAACACGCGCACCAGCAGCGACACAATGCCCTTGGTGATAATGGCGTCGCTGTCGGCGGTGAACATTATTTTTCCGTCTTCATAAGCGGCGTTGAGCCACACGCGCGACTGGCAGCCCTGAATAAGGTGTGGCTCGGTCTTATTTTTTTCGTCGAAAGGCGGCAACGATTTCCCTAATTCAATAAGATGCTCGTATTTGTCCATCCAGTCGGGGAACAAAGCAAATTCGTCAATAATTTGTTGGGCGAGGTCGGCTATTTGCATCAGTGTAATAGTTGTTTAATTTTTTTTAGGGCGTCCACTGCCGTGTCAATTTCTTCCGTAGTGTTGTAGAATGAAAAAGAAAAACGGAGCATGCCTTGTACGTTAAAACGGTGCATGAGCGGGTCGGCACAGAGGTGCCCGGAACGCGCGGCAATGCCCATTTTATCCAAGAGTTGGGCGGCGTCGGTGGGGTGTATGCCGTCAATATTAAATGACACCAAGCTTGTTTTAGGCGTTGTGGTGCCATAAATATGTAGCCCGTCAATTTCCTGTAAACGTTGCATGGCGTGGCATACCAATTTTTCTTCCTGCTCTTTTATGTGTGCCCAACCGAGTTCCTGCACATAATCAATCGCTTTCTTTAACCCGCAAACGCCGGTGAAATTAGGCGTTCCCGCCTCAAATTTCAAAGGAAGCCCGGCGTAAGTGGTTTGTTCAAATGTCACGGAAGCAATCATTTCACCCCCGCTTTGGTAGGGAGGCATTTCGTTCAGCAGTTTTTGCTTGCCATACAGCACGCCGGTACCGGTGGGGCCATAGATTTTATGCCCGGAAAAAACATAGAAATCACAATGGGTATCCTGTATGTCTATTCCCCCGTGTGCGGCCCCCTGTGCGCCATCTACGAGTACAGGCACGCCATAGGCGTGGGCGATGGCCACAATATCCTTGATGGGGTTTATGACGCCAAGCACATTAGAGGCTTGTGTGATGCAAAGCAATTTGGTTTTTTTTGACAAGTATTGGTGTAATTTTTTGACCGATAAACTGCCGTCGTCATTTATCGGCAATACTTTTAGTATGGCGCCTTTGCGGTTACACAACATTTGCCAGGGCACAATGTTGGAATGGTGTTCGGCTTCGGTAAGCACAATTTCATCATTGGCGCGTACAAAGCGTTCGCCGAAAGAAAACGCCACGGTGTTGATGGCGGCAGTCGTTCCTGATGTAAAAATAATTTCTTCTGTAATAGGCGCATTAAGAAAAGCCCTCACTGTTTCGCGGGCTTCTTCATAACGCTCGGTGCAAATATTCCCGAGGTAGTGAAAAGCACGATGGATATTCCCGTTTGTAAGGCTATTCATCTCATTTACAATAGCTATTACAGGGGTGGGTTTTTGTGTAGTGGCCGCATTATCAAAATAAATGAGCGGCTTCCCGTATACTTTTTGCGCTAAGGCGGGAAAATCTTTGCGTATCGTCTGGAGTGTAAACATAGAGGCAAACTTAGTTAAAAATTTTCAAAAAATCAAAAAAGTAAGTACCTTTGTAAATTAGGGTTAATGGTAAATTTATATGTATGAATATATAAAAGGAGTTGTTGCGGAACTTACGCCGACGTACGTGGTGATAGAAACCGGCGGCGTGGGGTATGCGGTCAATATATCGCTGCAAACCTATAGCAGTGTGGGAAGTTTGAGAGAGGTACAACTGTGGGTACACCATATTGTACGCGAAGATGCGGAATTGCTGTTTGGTTTTTTTGAAAAAGAAGAACGGGAAATATTCCGCTTGTTGATAGGCGTTTCGGGTATCGGGCCTAACACGGCGCGCATGATTCTTTCCTCGTTAGCCTCGGGCGAAGTGCGTACGGCGATTATGCAGGACGACATACGGAAATTGCAAAGCATTAAAGGAATAGGTATGAAAACCGCACAGCGGTTAGTGGTGGAGTTGAAAGATAAAATAATAAAGACGGTTGATGTGTCAACTATTCCGGGCGGCGCTTCCATAGCCGGGTTGCACGAAGAAGCCTTATCTGCCCTGGTGATGCTGGGATTTGCAAAAGCGCCTGCCGATAAGGCATTAACCGGTTTGTTGCGTGAAAAGCAACAAATTGCCTTGGAAGATCTCATTAAAGCAGCATTGAAACAATTGTAGTGCATCGTTTATTCCTACATATTATTTTGGTTTTTCTTTGCGGGTTAGCGTTAACGGTGAGGGCGCAAGAACCTGCTTTGGATGCGGAGTCGTCACCGGCGACGCTTCTTTCGAATAAACCGGTTATAGTATATGATCCGATAGCGAATAATTACCTTTACTACTACAGTTTCGATACGCGCAAAGTCATGCCTTATAAAGTGGTTTCGGCGGAAGAATACCGGCGCGAACAATTTCTGAATTTGCTGCGGCGCGGCTGGATTGACAAGAATAACGCACAGGCGGCCGGAGGATTATCGGGCGGGCAACTGCCCACTACCTTTAACATAAGAAGCAATGTGTTCAGAAAAGTTTTCGGAAGTAATGAAATTACAATTAACCCGCAGGGGAATGTTGATTTGACTTTTGCTATAAATCATACGTACACCGATAATCCGGTTATTCCCGAGCGGTACCGCGGGACCACGAATTTTGATTTCAACACGAAGATGCAATTTAACATCGACGGGTCTATCGGCGACCGCCTGAAGTTGAATTTCAATTACAACACGGAAGCTACGTTCGATTTTGAGACCAACCTGAAGCTTGAATATACCGGCGATGAAGATGATATCCTCCAAAAAATAGAAGCGGGGAACGTGTCGCTTCCGCTCGACGGCACATTGATTACAGGCAGCCAAAGCCTGTTTGGTATCAAGACCGGTTTACAGTTTGGAAAACTTTTTGTAACAAGCATTTTCTCGCGGCAGGACGCCGAATCAAAATCTGTGGAGCTGCGCGGCGGCGGGCAAACGAGTATATTCGAGATTGAAGCCGATCAATATGACGCCAACCGTCATTTTTTCCTTGCGCAATATTTTCATGATAACTACGACCGGCACCTGAGCAACTTGCCGCTTATCCTGTCGGGCGTCAACATCAAGCGGGTGGAGGTGTGGATTACCAATAAAAGCGCGCGCTTCGAGGGCTCCCGGAATATTGTAGCCTTCATGGATTTGGCGGAAGGTGACCGGATTCATAATCCTTTGTTCGCAAAAAAACCAGGCAGGTTCCCCAGTGATTCTTTAAGTAATGATTTGTTGCAGAAAATTGACGTGAATCAATTGCGGGAAACGGGAAATATTACAAATTATTTAAGTGGACGGGGACTGCGGAACGGGGAGGATTTTGAAAAATTAGACAACGCCCGCCGGCTGAATGAGAATGAGTATAAGCTAAACACCCAGTTGGGATATATTTCGCTCAACCAGACATTGAATAATGACGAGGTGCTGGCCGTGGCTTTTGAATATGAAGCGGCCGGAATAACTTATAAAGTGGGCGAATTTTCGACGGAAGGTATTATTGCGCCAAATACATTGGTGATGAAATTGCTGAAGGGGACGTCACTGACGCCGAAGTTGCCGACATGGAAGTTGATGATGAAAAACGTGTATTCGCTCAATGATTACAGCATCAGTGCGGAAGATTTTCAGATGGACGTCATGTATGAGAACAGCGAAGTGGGCACGGCTGTGCCTTATTTATCGGAAGGTGCGGTGGCGCAGAAACCTTTGCTGCGTGTGTTGAATTTGGATAATTTAAATTCGCAGCAAGATGCGTTTCCCGACGGGCAGTTCGACTTTGTGGAAGGAATTACGGTGTTGTCCGACAGGGGAAAAATTATCTTTCCGGTGTTGGAGCCGTTTGGCGATTACTTGGAAAAACAGATTGGCGACCCTGCCATCGCAGCGAAATATGTGTTTAAAGAATTGTATGACTCGTCGCTGGTAAAAGCGCAGAGCATGGCCGATAAAAACCGGTTTAAACTGTCGGGAAGTTACCTGTCGGAAGGCGGCTCGGAGATTAGGTTGAATGCTACCAACATTCCGCAAGGCTCGGTGGTGGTGACGGCCGGCGGTATTCAACTGCAGGAAAATATCGACTATGAAGTCAATTACATGTTGGGCACGGTGCGTATTCTCAACCAGGCGTATTTGGAATCGGGCACACCGATTAAGGTTACATTGGAAAACCGTGAGTTGTTCAATTTGCAAACAAAAACATTAATAGGCACCCACCTGAAATATAAATTCAATGATAACTTCTATGTGGGCGCCACCATATTAAACCTTAGTGAACGCTCGCTTACGCAAAAAGTAAACTGGGGCGACGAGCCTGTTTCAAATACGATATGGGGGATAAACACGGCGTTCACCACCGAAGTGCCGCTCCTGACAAGGTTGGTAGATGCGTTGCCCGTTTTGCAAACCAAAGAGAAATCGTCAATTTCCGTGGACGCCGAATTTGCACAATTCCTTCCGGGACATTCGAGCGCTATCGGCGCTTCGGGCGGAACGGTGTTTATTGATGATTTTGAAAACAGCGAATCCTATTTGGATTTGCGGAATATCAATTCGTGGGTGCTTGCAAGTACGCCACAGGGACAAGAAAAGTTGTTCCCCAGCTGGAATACATCGGATACCCTGTCGTATGGCTATGACCGTGCGCGTTTCTCATGGTTTACAATCTATCCCGAGTTTTTGCGCAACTCGGCTTACACGCCGGGCTACATAAAGAATAATCCGGCAAAATATCAGGAAAACCACTTTGTGCGCGAGATTCCAATCATTGAGGTGTTTCCCGAACAGGAGCAGGTGGTGGGGGCGCCCACCAACATTCCGGTGATGAATGTAACGTATTATCCTGAGGAGAGAGGCCCTTATAACTATACCGGCGCCTTGACTTCAGACGGAAAACTCACCAATCCCGAAACACGTTGGGGCGGCGTCATGCGCGCGTTGCCGGTTACCGATTTTGAAACGGCGAACTATGACTACATTGAATTTTGGGTGATGGACCCGTTTGTATATGAGCCCAACGCGAAAGGCGGAAAGTTGTATTTCAACCTGGGTAATTTGTCGGAAGATATTTTGAAAGACGGCTTGAAATCGTTTGAAAACGGCTTGCCGTCGTTTGAAGATACGGATCGTTATACGACTACCGTGTGGGGACGTGTGCCGAAAGCGCAGGCATTGACGCAGACCTTCGATAATAATTATACCGCGCGCTTGTATCAGGATGTGGGGTATGATGGATTGGATAACCTACATGAGGCGGAACATTATAAGATAAAGGACTATCTTAATCAAATCACCGGAAAGGTGATTGCCGATGCGTTTAACCGCATAAAGGACGACCCGGCCGGCGATGATTACAAATATTATCTCGACGCCGACTATGATAGAACTGAAGCGACCATTCTCGACCGGTATAAATATTACAACAACCCCGACGGCAACTCGCGCCCTACGGAACAAACCGGCGGCGATAATACCATGGGCACCACTATCCCCGACATGGAAGACATAAATCGTGACTACACGATGAATGAGTCGGAAAACTATTACCAGTATGAAATAAATCTTACACCCGGTGCGATGCGGGTGGGCGAGAACTACATTGCCGACACGCGGGAAGTGTCGGTTAATTTTAAAAATAACGGCTCCTCTAAAGTTCGCTGGTATCAATTTAAAATCCCGGTTAGTGAAGGGCGTGCATTCGGCGCTATCCAGGACTTTAAGTCCATCCGTTTTGTCCGGATGTTTATGCGCGGGTTTACCGACACCACCGTCCTGCGGTTTGCAACCCTGCAATTGGTGCGGGGCGATTGGCGCAGATACACACAGACGCTGCTGCAAGGGCAGGAGGGCGCCGCCCAACCCGAAATGACCAATGCCGCCTTTGATATTACATCATTAAATATTGAAGAAAATTCACGGCGTGAACCGGTGAACTATGTGTTGCCGCCCGGCACTTCGCGGCAAATTGACCCGGGGCAATACCAGGTGCGGCAATTGAATGAACAGGCCATGATGTTGAAGGTTGTGGATTTGGCCGACGGCGATGCGCGTGCGGCCTACAAAAATACGAACTTCGATTTCCGCCAGTACCGCCGGCTTAAAATGGATGTGCACGCCGAGGCCATCAACGGCTACCCGTTAAAAAACAATGACCTTTCGGTGTTTATTCGTATTGGCACGGATTACCGCTATAACTATTATGAATATGAAATACCGCTGTCGCTTACACCACACGGCGTGTATAGCGATAATGAACGTGAAAAGGTGTGGCGGCCCGAAAATATGCTCGACATCGCGATGGACATCTTCACCGATGCAAAATTGGAACGTAATGCATTAATGAAGGCGGAAGGCGGCTCCCTGGCTTCGGTGTTTGAAAAATTGGATGGGAAAAATATAGTGCGGGTAGTCGGTAATCCGAATCTCGGCAATGTGCGTACGTTAATGATTGGTATCCGTAATCCTGCCAAGCGCGCCAATCCTGACGACGACGGGTTGGCCAAATCAACCGTCGTGTGGGTGAATGAACTGCGGCTTACCAACCTTGACGAAAGCAGCGGCTTTGCCGCCAATGCCCGCATGACGGCCAAGCTGGCCGATTTTGGCAATATTACCGTAGCCGGGAATATGATGACGCCGAATTTCGGAAGTCTGGAATCGAAAATTAACGAACGTTCGCAGGTGTATATATATCAATATGACATTGCGGCCAATTTGGAATTGGGCATGCTGTTCCCGCGCAGTTTGGGCGTGCGGTTGCCTTTTTTCTTCGGCTTTATGGAAAACTACACCACCCCGAAATATAATCCTTTCGACCAAGATATTTTGCTTAAAGATGCGGTGCGTAATTTGACCTCTTATGAGCGCGATTCTTTATACCGCATGGTATTGGATTACAAACAGCGACTGTCGTTTAACTTCACCAATGTGCGGGTGGCGGCGAATAGCACGGAGCAAAGGGTTTTTCATCCTTCCAACCTTTCCCTTGGTTTTTCGTATAGCCGTTTGTTTGCACGCAATGCAAAAATTGACCATCAGGAAGACATAAATTACCATTTTAACATGGCCTATGCCTATAATGTGCAGCCTTTTTATATCGACGTATTCAAAAATGCCGCTTGGTTAAAATCGAAGTACCTGCGCCTGATTGGCGACTTTAACCTGAACCCTTATCCCAATCAGTTCAGTTTTACAACCGACATTAACAGGACATATAATGAGGTGCAATTCCGCAGTGTAGTGGCGCCCGACCTGCAAATTGCGCCCACGGCCGCGAAAGATTTTACGTGGGACAGGAATTATAATATGTTGTGGGATATTACGCGCTCCTTGAAGTTGGAGTTTAATGCCAACAACCGGGCGCGGATTGATGAGCCGGAAGGCATTATCAACAAAAGGCTCGACCCCGAAGGCTACCGCCATTGGTACGATTCTACCTGGACTAATTTCTGGCGGTTTGGACGGAATGTGCAATATTACCATCAGTATGACCTGACATGGACCGTGCCCATCAATAAAATTCCGTTTCTGGAATGGACGAACGGCAGGTTCCGTTATGGCGGCACTTACGACTGGCAGGCCGCGCCGATATTGAAAGATGAGACTTACAATCCGGGAAACACCATTTCAAACTCCCGGAACATTATGGCTTCCCTCGATTTTTCATTTGAAACGCTGTACAATAAAGTTCCTTTCCTGCGCAAGGTTAATGATGATTTTTCAGGACGTATCCGGCGGCTTCCTGTAATGGTAGATGCGATTTATGAAAGCAGGCCGTTAAATTTCACCGCCGGTGCCAGACGGGTAATTCGCCATAAATTGAATACGGAACGGGTGAAGACAACAATTGCGGATGCGGATGGAAAAGAAATAAAAGGCACGGTAGAAATAGTGGATGAGAATACCGTGAGCGTCACGTTAGGCCAGGCGGCGCGGAGCGTCCGTATTAAAGTAACGGGGCGTGTGCCGAAAAAACAAAACCCGGTGGAATATGCCGGCAAGGCGCTGGTGCGCGCCGCCATGTTGGTGCGTACCCTGTCGGTTAATTATACCGGCACGGATGCTACAACCCTGCCCGGCTTTACATCCGGCTCGCAAATTATGGGTATGAGTTATGAAAATGGCTGGGCGCCCGGTTGGGGCTTTGTGTTTGGCGAACAGGACGAGGGCTTTGTGGAAAAGGCGCGGCGGATGCATTGGCTTTCGCAGGACACGGCCATGATTTCCCCATACAGTATGGCCCACACCAATAGCTGGGACTTTCGCGCCGTGTTGGAGCCTTTCCGTGATTTGAAAATAGAACTGAGGGCGCGCCGCAGTTACAGCGAAAACAAATTAAGCTATAATGTGTCTGGGCCAAGCGCACAGCGCCAGATAACGGGTAGTTTTAATATCTCGGCGCTTAGTATCGCTACAGCCTTTGAAAATCCGAAGGCGGAGAATGATTATTATTCCAAAGCCTTCCAGGAATTCCTGGATAACCGCGCTGTCGTGGCCGGTCGTTTGGCTCAAAGCAGGGCGGCGGCCTCTTCGGTTTACACCGGAGCGCCTGACGCTAACTCTGAAACAGGATTTCCCAGCGGCTACAGCCCGCTTTCGGCCGAAGTGCTTATCCCTTCTTTCCTGGCAGCCTATACCGGAAGGTCGGCCGGTAAAGTAACGCTAAAGAATTTCTTCAATATCCCCTTGCCCAACTGGCAAATCACATACAACGGATTATCGCGCCTGAAAGCATTGAAAGACATTGTCACTTCGGCCACACTGATGCATAGCTACCAGTCCACGTATGCCGTGAACGCTTATACCCTGAACCAGAATTACGACGAAAAAGCAGATGGCTTCAGCTATGTACGCAACGCCCTGGGTGATTTTATTGCACAACGCGATATTATGAACGTGGGTATCAGTGAACGTTTTTCTCCTTTCTTTTATGTGGAGCTCGGATGGTTTAATGCGCTATCCACAGGGGCGGAGTGGAATAAAACACGCTCGGTAGGATTGAGTATGGCAAACAACCAAATTACGGAAAACCGTACCGATGAATGGCGGGTATGGCTGGGATACACGTTCAGGGAATTTCCCGTGTTGTTTACCTTTATGTCCAACCGCTCAAGTAAGGCGAAAACGATGCTGCGCATGCAGGCGGCGCTTTCGGTACGCGACGACATGTACATTCTGCGTAATATCGCACTGGATGATTCGGGACTTCCGCAACTCGCCGACGGGAAACAGACAATTACCATCAAATGTTCTGCGGATTATACGGTAAGCAGTAATATTATGCTCCGCCTGTTCTTCGACCGGACAGTAAACACCCCGCGCGTTTCGACTGTTGGAACGGCAAACACCAATGCCGGTTTGAGCATAAATATATTATTGGCGCAATAAATGAAAATAAAATATAAATCTTTAAAATTAATGTTATGAATATTCCTGAAAATTTAAAGTACACGAAAGACCATGAATGGGTACGTGTAGAAGGCGATATCGCGGTGGTGGGCATTACCGATTATGCGCAAAGCCAGTTGGGCGATATTGTATTTGTTGATGTGCAAACCGTAGGCGAAACCCTGGAACAGGGCGATATGTTTGGCGCCATTGAAGCGGTGAAAACAGTGGCCGACGCCTACATGCCGTTATCGGGCGAAGTGTCGGAATTTAACACGGCGCTGGAAAACGCGCCGGAATTGGTGAACAAAAACCCGTATGGGGAAGGCTGGATGGTGAAAATTAAAATGGCCAACCCTGCGCAAATTGACGGCCTGCTTGCGCCCGGCGATTATAAGAATTTAATTTAACCCTTGTGATATGACACAGGAAGACCTGTTTAAAAACCTGATTGCCCACGCCAAGGAATACGGCTTTATTTTTCCGTCGAGTGAAATATATGACGGGTTAAGTGCGGTGTATGACTACGGACAAATGGGGGTGGAATTGAAAAATAATATCAAGCGGTATTGGTGGGACGCCATGGTGCGCTTTCACGAAAATATCGTGGGCATTGATTCGGCTATTTTCATGCACCCGCGGATATGGGAGGCCTCCGGACATGTGGGCGCATTCAACGATCCGTTGATTGACAACAAGGATTCGAAAAAACGCTACCGCGCCGATGTGCTGGTGGAAGAATACCTCGCGAAAATGGAGGAAAAAATCAACAAAGAAGTAGAAAAAGGCCGGAAAAAATTCGGCGACGCTTTTGATGAAACACACTTCAGGGCTACCAACCCGAATGTGCAACGCCACGTACAGAAGGCCGGGGAAGTCTCAAAACGCCTGAATGAAGCGTTGAATGCGAACGACCTCGTGGCCTTGAAACAATTGATTGTTGATTGTGAAATTGCGTGTCCCGTTTCGGGCTCGCGTAATTGGACAGATGTACGCCAGTTCAACCTGATGTTCAGCACGCAAATAGGCAGCGTGAGCGAAGACGCCAATGTGATTTACCTGCGACCCGAAACCGCGCAGGGTATTTTTGTGAACTTCCTGAATGTACAAAAAACCGGCCGGATGAAAATCCCGTTTGGCATTGCACAAATCGGAAAGGCGTTCCGGAATGAAATTGTAGCGCGCCAGTTCATTTTCCGCATGCGCGAATTTGAACAAATGGAGATGCAGTTTTTCGTGCGTCCGGGCGAAGAATTAAAATGGTTTGAATATTGGAAAGAAACCCGTTTGCGCTGGCACAAATCGTTGGGGTTAGGCGATGGAAAGTACCGTTTTCACAATCATGAAAAATTGGCGCACTACGCCAATGCAGCTACCGACATTGAGTTTGAATTCCCGTTCGGATTCAAAGAACTTGAAGGCATTCACTCACGCACCGATTTTGATTTGAGGCGTCACCAGGAATTTTCGGGACGCAAGCAACAATACTTCGACCCCGAAACCAACGAGAGCTATGTGCCCTACGTGGTGGAAACCTCCATCGGGTTAGACCGCACGGTGCTGGCCGTGCTCTCTGCAGCCTATGCCGAAGAGAAACTTGAACAGGGCGAGGAGCGTGTGGTAATGCGTATCCCGGCCATGCTGGCGCCGGTGAAACTGGCGGTGCTGCCCTTGGTGAAGAAAGACGGCCTGCCCGAAAAAGCCCGCGGAATAATGAATGATTTGAAGTATGAGTTTAATTGCCAGTACGACGAAAAAGACAGTATTGGCAAGCGTTACCGCCGGCAGGACGCCATCGGTACGCCCTTCTGCGTCACCATCGACCACCAGTCGCTGGACGACAACTGCGTGACCATTCGCGAGCGCGACTCGATGCAGCAGCACCGGGTGCCGGTGGCGCAAGTGCGCGGCATTATCGACAAAGGGGTGCGGACAGGCATAACACAACCGGGGTAGAACATTCGCCGAACAGGGGCTGTAGGGGCAAACCTGCGTGTTTGCCCCATTCCCTGCGGGAGGAGACGCGATTAATCGCGTCTTTACATTGGTGTTTCCAATTAACCACTAACCACTAACAATCCTAAAGCCACCATTACCAAAAACGCTATTGTATATGCAATGAGCAATACGAAATCCCTTATATTTATTTTGTTTTTCATACTCGGTGGGCTTGATGGTTTTCTTCTGCGTCTGCTCCGAGGAGGTCGAGCCAGTCGTTAAATACCGTGTTGAAGGCCTGCCACAAATAATTAAACGCAAGGTTTGCCTGGTTGAACACATCGTTAAAGGGCGCCCAATCGAGTGTTGTTTTCATAATTTTACTAAATATTTGGTTTATAATTGTTTTATTGCTTTCCCAAACTCACTTCGGGGCTTCCCAAACTCACTTTGGGGCTTCCCAAACTCACTTTGGGGCTTCCCAAACTCACTTTGGGGCTTCCCAAACTCACCTTGGGGCTTCCCAAACTCACTTTGGGGCTTCCCAAACTCACCTTGGGACTTCCCAAACTCACTTTGGGACTTCCCAAACTCACTTCGGCAGCCGGATAACTGCATTGATGGGAACAGTCAAAATTTGTCGCCTGGAAGTCAAGCCCTGCCCCAAGTTGAAAAAGAGGGGAAGAATAATGGGAAAACAAGGGGAGAATAAATAGAAAATAAAAAGAAGATTAGACCTGTAAAAAACCAAATCTTCAGCGTATTATAAGGAAAATGTCAGGGAAAGAAAAAGGGGATGAAAAAATAAAAAGTCATTCTGAATCTCAATAAAATCAACAACAACTCTTACATATAGAAGATATCATAAAACAACAACAAATAGCTATAAATACGGGATATAAAAAAAATGATTTGACTGTTCCCGTCAAATCAGGCACAAAGGTAAAAAGTTTTTTCCAATATTTAATATGCGAATGTAATGAATTGTTCAATTTATTCCCGTTTGCCAACAGTTACTTTCCTTTCCCCATTTGCCCGCTCTCCGTTCGCCGGAAATACGGCCACCGCCCCCTGCTACTTCCCGTTAACCGGGGAAATGTTGAGTGTTCTTGTGCCGTTGTCGTCCACGTTGATGTGGAGGTGCAGGGCGTTGGCGGGAAGAAGCGGGGCAATGAGTTCCGGCCATTCCACCAGGCAGGCGTGCCCGCTGAAGAAATATTCTTCATAGCCCAGGTCAAAAGCTTCTTCGGGTTTGTTGATGCGGTAGAAATCGAAATGATACAGCGGCTCGCCGCCGGGCTTGCGATATTCGTTTACCAGTGCAAAGGTGGGGCTGTTTACCGTACCGGTGATGCCCATGGCATCACATATTGCTTTAATCAGTGTGGTTTTTCCGGCGCCCATGGCGCCATAAAAGGCAATCACCTTGTGCTGTTCCAGTAGCGGCAATAACTGTTGCGCCGCTTGCGGAAGCGCGGTTAGTGTGTCAATAGTTAGCGGGAATATCGTTTGCATATTCGGTGTTGAAGAACTCCAGGTAATCTATTACCTGGCCGGTATTAGCCAGTAATTCCAGGTTGTTGGGCGTGATGAGCAGCCGGCGGAAGGTTACGGGATCAAAGAGCGTTAATACTTTTTCATCGGCCAGCTTTTGGGCATATTCTGCCGCATCCTGCCGGTTGTGAAACGATTTTACAAGTACAATGGCATAGCCTTTTGGAAGATTGCGGATGGATGCTTCGTAATTTTGGTCGAGGAATTGTTCGGCATTGTATGACTCCAGGGCAAACAGCAAATCGTTGCCCGGCTTGCTCTCAAACAATACGGCGAAATAATGTTCGCCCTCGTGGTTGGTCGTGTAATTTGTTTTCGTCGCCATGCTGCTGTCGGCAATAATTTGTGCGGGCGGCGCTGCGGGTTGTGTTGTAGTGTCGGTAGTGGTAGTGGGCGCTGTGTATTGCAATGCCTTTTCATCTAACAGGGACAGGAGCGAAGTGGCCGTTTTTGCCTCTTCCGAATTGGGAAATTGTTTAACCAAACTGGTTAATGTTTGTTTGTACATGCCTGCGTTGCCTGTCTGTGCAGTGGCAAAGGCATACAGCAAGGCAATCTGTGGCTGTATAAGATTTTGCGGATATTGCGCATTGATTTGCATGGCTGTCTGCGCAGCTTCCGCATAGCGGCCCTCCTGATAGTTATAGAATGCTTCCTCATACATCCTTTCAATATTTTCGTGGATGGCTTGTTGTTCCTCAAGGTAGTGAGGATTGACAATCATTTGCGTCAACGGCTCTTTCGGATATCCGGCCACCAGCAACTGTTTATAATGTTCGCTTTGCGTTTGGTTACCCGCGTCCATGTATAATTTGTACAAATAATAATAAACAGTGGCCGTAAATTCATGTTCCGGGAAGCGGCTGTTTAATGACTCGAACGTTTCGATGGCTAACCGCTTTTCATTTACATCGCTCATGTATGCTTCGCCCAGGCCGAACAGCGCGGGGCGTATTTTGTCATCCGAAGCCTGCAGGGCTTCCGGTGTTAGCGGCAGATCTTTGACATAATATTCGCGCGATTTGTTTGATACTTCCTGCTCTTTACCTGTTTCCGGTTCGCTTTCTTCTTCGTCTGTGGCAACGGGCGATATTTCACTGCGGTCTTTGCGCCGCCAGTTGTCTTCAAGCCGTCGTTTTCCCCATCGCGCGTTAAATGCCGCCAGCCCTGAGTTGATGGAGTTGGTGTTGTAGAAATACCATTTTCCGCTTTTGGCATTTGATGCGGTGTTGGAATACCTGGCCATCTCTTGCTGATTGATAAAAAACTGTTGCTGCTGCTGAACTTCGGCCGCCTTGCGCTCTTCTTCTATAATTTTCTCGATAGTTCCGGTGATTAATTTTTCCCGCTCGGCCACCGGGAGCCTGGCTATGCGCTGCAAACTGTCTTCACGGTATACAATTTTCCAATGCTTCGCCAGTTGTTCCAACGACAAGGCTTTTTCATTAACCTCGTTATAACGCGAAAAAGCAGTACCTAACGCTTCGGCCGATAAAGCCAGGTGATCGTATGCATTGGCATATTGTTTTTGCTTGTAATAGTAGTTGCCCAATGCCTCGTGGGCATATCCTTTTTGACGCATATTGCTTGATTCCGCCTGTATGGATTTTTGCAGGTAAGCAATGGCCGTTGAATCGTTGCCCACGGCTTGTTCTACTTGTGCCAGGGCGAAGTAAATACGGTCGGCGAAATCCCGGTTTTTTTCATCATCCAACATGCGGAGCAGCATTTTCCGCATGTCGTGTTTTGCATTGGGATTGTAGATGCCGGCCAGCAACAGCCGCGCCGAGAATACTTGCTCATAATCGTTGCTCGACTTGATGATTTTTTCCAAATGCTGGATGGCGTGGGCAGGTTCACCCAGTTTCTGGTAGAGGTTTGTTAAGATGAAATGATACCGTATTTTATTTGCTTTCCGTTTTTCGTCTTTCAACGCTTTAGTCAATGCTTCGGTCGCATTTTGGAAGTCCCGTTGCTTGATATGGTAGTTGGCATAAGCAGCGTAGAACAGCGCCCGTTCCCGTCGCCGGGATGTGCCTGCCTTGCGCACTTCTTCAAACAGGACAGGCACGCGCTCTAATTCATTGGTGTTGGTGAGCGCCACGGCCAGCCACATTTTCGCCTCATTCACCGCCGACTCCCTGGGATATTCCAACAATAAATAATCAAGAATGATAATAGCTATATCATAATTTTGCAGGTATAAACTGGCTTTTGCGCTCAACAGATAAGCGTCGTCAACTACGGCGTTATACTCGCGTTTGTTGTAAAACTCGCGGTCTTTCTGCGTCATGGCGCCTTTCTTCTTCTTCGGCTTTGCCGTGATGGAATGTTTTATCACCAACTTATTGCCTTTTTCAATAACGCGTTCCATCTCGCCTGTTACCTGTCCGGGGATACCTTCATCGGCAAATAAAAACACCGGCAGCAACTCGCTGTAGTCGGCCACCTGATGTCCTTCGGCCTTTTTCATGCCTTGCTTGAAACTTTCGGCGCCATTGAACTTAACGTTAAATTCGGAGTTTACATTATGATAGGCACGGCTTGCCCACGTGTTCTTTTTTGTAGAGCAGGATACGAGCAAGGATAATGCTGCAAGAATAAAAATCCAACGGTTTACACTCATAATAGCCAACAAAAATACAAAAAAGAAACGAATACCGCATATTCTGGGTATTGAAATTACATCCTCTTTGGTAAATAGGGGGGAAAATAATTGCAAAAACCCATTATATCCGCTTGCACATCCGGGAGTTTTCATGTAAGGTTTTCTGCCGGACGGAAATTCCTAATGGGATTTTTAGTTGTATCACATTGTTAATCGTAATTCTTAATTGCAAAAATATGAAAACATCAATGAGCGTAGGCATTTGCACGTATATCTTGCAGGGCTGGAATTGGGAGTAAGGCCGTTCAAAATTCGTTGAATGGTCATTTTCATTAACCATTAAAATGAGGTACCGATTACTTCGTTAACAACACTGCGGCATAAGCCGACACGCCTTCTTCACGTCCCTCAAAACCAAGCCCTTCGGTGGTAGTAGCTTTAATGGAAATTTGCGCTTCGCTCACCTGCATCACGTCGGCTAACGTTTGACGCATTTCGGGAATATACGCCGCGATTTTAGGGCTTTGCAAACAAACAACCGTATCCACATTGCCCACCTCATACCCTTCGGCACGCACCAGCGCCATGGTTCCAGCCAATATTTTTTTGCTATCTATACCTTTATATTGAGGATTTGTATCGGGGAAATGAACGCCGATATCGCGCAAAGCGGCAGCGCCCAACAACGCGTCACACAACGCATGAATTAACACATCACCGTCGGAATGCGCCACACATCCCTTCGGATGCGCAATATGGCAACCTCCGAGCCAAAAGTCACGACCGCCAGCCAAACGATGTACATCATAGCCGTTGCCGATACGAATATGCCTAATTGTTTGCAAATGTCCTTCTTCTCATTGATTTGCCGAAATCAATAGAAAGTGTAATGTGGAGCGTATTGGCCAATGGGCTTTGCAACCCCGACACCACCGGTATCAAGTACGACA
>JAITIL010000095.1 GCA_031279475.1 Prevotellaceae bacterium
TCAGGTATGCGTACACCAATTAACGGGTAATTCCACAAAGGTCGCATCCCTACGGGACGCCACCCCCACAAAACCGCCGCCCGCCGGTGGCCGGTGAACGGTTAACGGAAATTCAAAAATTTTATTCGTCCGCTGTGCGCGGCGGCGGGAAACAAAATCCCATTGGGATTTCCGCCCGGTAGAAATGTCAGCGACGAGGTTTTCCTACAATCACACAAAGAACGTCCATTTTAGTTAAGCGTTAAGAATTTCATTAATCAACATTAGCACATTAAACAATTAATCACATTAATTAGTCACATTAGCACATTAAATAATTAATCACATTAATTAGTCACATTGTTTTTGTCTATCGTCTGCCTTTTTATTCCGCGCGGAACACCTTGCCCCACATCCCTCATACTGCACACGTAAATCTTTCCGTTTGCCGTGAAGCGTTAACCAATCAGGCCGACGCCTTTTTCACCGCCACCTGTATGGCTATTTCGTCAATTTCAATTGATGCGCCACCGGGCACTTCAGCCATTAATTCCAACGCCACCGCCAATGTTTGTGAAGCGATAAAATCTTTGAAATCGGCTATGGCGGCCGCAAGCGCAGGATGCCGCTGTAGCGTGACGGTGATTTTATCGGTTACGTCAAAGCCACTGTCCTTGCGCAGGTTTTGGATGCGGTTTACCAGTTCGCGGGCAATGCCCTCACGGCGCAACGCCTCGGTCACGGTAACGTCCAGCGCCACGGTTAGCTTGCCCTCCGAAGCCACCAGCCAACCCGGCATGTCTTCCGAAGTAATTTCTACATCTTCGGGACGCAGCACGACCTTCCCCGACGGCAATTCAAGCACGTATTCTTCCGCCGCCTCCACCGCCGAAATTTGTTGCTGTGTGAGTTTACCCACAGCGTCGGCAATCTCTTTCATTTGTTTGCCATATTGCTTGCCCAGCGTTTTGAAATTCGGCTTTATCTTTTTCACAATTACGCCTGTGGTGTCGTGCAGAAACGTTATTTCTTTTACGTTCACTTCGGTTAGCACGAGTTGCTTCACCGCCTCCAGCTTGTCTTGCATCGCCTTGTCGAGCACCGGTATCATAATTTTCTGCAAGGGTTGGCGCACCTTGATATTCACCTTCCGGCGCAATGCCAGCACCATCGACGAAGTGCGCTGCGCGAGGTCCATTTGCTCCTCCAGCGGTTTGTCAATCAGCTTTTCGTTGCAGGCAGGGAACAGCGCCAGGTGCACCGACGTTGCCGCATGCCGGCCGGTTACCGTATTCAAGTCGCCGAACAGCCGCTCCATGAAGAACGGCGCAATGGGCGCGGAGAGTATCGCCACCGTTTCCAAGCAGGCATACAGCGTTTGGTAGGCCGCCAGCTTGTCGGGCGTCAGTCCGCCGCCCCAGAAGCGTTTGCGGTTCAGGCGCACGTACCAGTTGCTCAAGTGGTCGCACACGAAGTCCTGTAGCAGGCGGCCGGCCAGCGTTACGTCATAGTCGGCATAGGCCGCATCCACCGCCGCCGTCAGCGAATGGAGCAGCGACATGACCCAGCGGTCGATTTCCGGGCGTTCGCTCACCGGGATTTCCTGTTCGTCGCCCCGGTAGCCGTCCACATTGGCATACAGCGCAAAAAACGAGTACGTATTATAAAGCGTGCCGAAAAACTTACGCTTCACTTCTTCCACCCCTGCCATGTCGAACTTCAGGTTATCCCAGGGTTGGGCGTTGGTCAGCATATACCAGCGCAGGGCGTCGGCGCCGTGCGCGTCGAGCACTGCAAAGGGCTCAACGCTGTTGCCAAGCCGCTTGCTCATCTTGTTGCCATACTTGTCGAGCACCAACCCGTTCGATATGACATTGCGAAACGCCACGCTGCTCTTCACCATGGCGGCTATTGCATGCAAGGTGAAAAACCAGCCGCGGGTTTGGTCTACGCCTTCGGCGATAAAATCGGCCGGGAAACATTCGGGCTCCTCGTTGCCCACGCCCACATACTCCTGCGCAAATGGCATGGCGCCCGAGTCGAACCACACGTCAATCAGGTCGGCCTCCCGCCGCATCGGCTTGCCCGACGGCGACGCCAGCACATACTCGTCCACATACGGGCGGTGCAAATCTATCCTGTCATAATTTTCCGCTGTTCGCACTTCCGGCACAAAACCCTTTTCCTTCAAGGGATTTTTCTCCATAAACCGGTGCGCTACCGCCTTCTCTGTTTCACGGTATAACTCGTCCAGCGAGCCAACACACAGTTCCTCCGCGCCGTCGTCGGTACGCCATATCGGGAGCGGCGTGCCCCAGTAGCGGCTGCGCGACAAATTCCAGTCCTGCAAATTTTCCAACCACTTGCCGAAGCGTCCCGAGCCGGTGCTCGCGGGTTTCCAGTTGATGGTTTCGTTCAGCGCCACCATGCGGTCTTTCACCGCCGTGGTGCGGATAAACCACGAGTCGAGCGGGTAATAGAGTACCGGTTTGTCGGTACGCCAGCAATGCGGATAGCTGTGTACGTGCTTTTCTATCTTGAACGCCAGGCCCTGCTGTTTCAGCATCAGGCAGAGGGCTACATCCAGCGTTTCGTCGTTTTCCGTGAGCGCAGGGTCGTAGTCGTTCTTCACGAAACGGCCTGCAAACTGGCCATACTTCTCCACATCCATGCGCGTTTTCACAAACGCCGGGTCAAGGTCTTCCATGCGGTAAAATTTCCCGGCACGGTCGACCATGGGCTGGCGGTTGCCGTTCCTGTCGAGCAGCAGCAGCGGGGGCACGCCGTTGGCCTTGGCCACACGGTCGTCGTCGGCGCCGAATGTTGGCGCGATGTGTACAATGCCTGTGCCGTCTTCGGTGGTCACGAAATCGCCGCACACCACGCGGAATGCGCCTTCGCCGGGGTTTACCCACGGGATGAGTTGCGAATAGGTGTATCCGGCAAGGTCTTTGCCCCGGTACTCCACCGCCCCTTCCAGCGACAGGCCGTAGCGTTCCGCAGCGTCTTTCGCCAAAATCAACCGCACCGGCTGTTTGGTATAAGGGTGTTCGGCCTGCACCTGCACGTAGGTGATGTCCGGCCCCACCGCCAGGGCGGTGTTCGAGGGCAGCGTCCACGGGGTAGTTGTCCAGGCAAGGAAATACACGGCCTCCCCTTGGGGGAGGGCCGGGGTGGGGCTGCCTGTCAGTTTAAACATCGCCACGCAAGTGGTATCTTTGCGGTCGCGGTAACAGCCCGGCTGGTTCAGTTCGTGGGTGCTCAGCCCTGTGCCCGCCGCCGGCGAGTAGGGCTGTATGGTGTATCCCTTATACAGCAGTCCTTTCTTGTAGATATCCTTCAGCAGGTACCACAGCGTTTCGATGTAGCGGTTATCGTATGTTACGTATGGATGCTGCATGTCCACCCAGTAGCCCATCTTCCCGGTGAGCGTTTCCCACTCCTTCGTATATTTCATCACCTCTTTGCGACAGGCGGCGTTGTATTCCTCCACGCTGATTTTTTTGCCGATGTCTTCCTTGGTGACGCCTAACATTTTCTCCACGCCCAGCTCCACCGGCAGGCCGTGGGTGTCCCATCCCGCCTTGCGGTTTACCAGGAAATTCTTTTGCGTTTTATACCGGCAAAACACGTCCTTAATCGCCCGCGCCATGACATGGTGGATGCCCGGCATGCCGTTGGCCGACGGCGGCCCTTCGTAAAACACAAACGCCGGACGCCCCTTCCGCGCATCCACAGAGCGCTCGAAGGTTTTCGCCTCCGTCCAAAACGCCTGCACCTCCGCGTTGATTTTCGCCAAATCCAGCCCTTTATATTCGGTAAATTTTCTCATAACACTTAAATAATAGCCCGCGAAGTTACGAAATTTTCCTTTAAAACAGTTGAAAGTTGAAAGTGTTAATTTGTTTATCCCGAAATTATTCATACCCTTGTCAAAGTTTAGCACCACAAAACAAATAATAAAAGTTATGGCACGACCAATTAAAGACACCCCGATTATATGGGGTAAAGATGCCAAGAATTATTTGAAGTCATTGCTTGCCGTAACGTATGTGCTTCAAGCAGGTGGCGAAACAGCCGCCTATTTTTCCCTGTCAAACGACAGCTTGATTAAGAACAATGGCCAACAGCCGGCTTGGAACAGGATAAACCGCATCATGCCGAACAATAAGCGGCGCAGAAGTTACCCGGCTGTAAAAATCGGTCGTTTGGCAGTAGCCAAAAAATATGCCGGCATGGGGTTCGGAAGACGCATCATTTTAATCATTCGGGAAATCTATATTAATGAGATGCAACGCGCCGGTTGCCGCTTTCTTACCGTAGACGCCCACCAAAACGCCCTGCCGTTCCACCAAAAGAGCGACTTTAAATTCCTCACCGAACAGGTCTGCCACGACGACACTCGAACCATGTATTTCGACCTGAAAGCCCTTTAACCAACGGTTAGTGATTAACGGTTAGCTAAAACATCATCCTTCAGCCATCACCGGTTTGCTTCCTGCGTCGCTACGCTCGCTGTTCGCAATGACGCGCGTTCCGTTGGCCGTTTTTCATTAACCGTTAACCGTTAATTTGCTTATTCCGAAATTATTTCTACCTTTGTACCAGCCTTATTCACTTCTATATTTAGACTGAACATGTTTGTGCAAAACTTCTTGATAAAAACCCGCGAAAACCCTTGCGCCGCAAGGGAAAAAGCGCTATCTTTGTTCAGCACAGCACAGCACAGCACAGCACAGCACAGCACAGCACAGCACAGCACAGCACAGCACAGCACAGCATAGATAGCATTTTTTTTAACACGCAATATTTAGCAATTCCGGAAACAGGATTTTCACATCCTTTTTCCGGGGTTGCTTTTTTATTTTATTCACCAACATATTAAAACAATTAAATTATGGCACTTGATTTCAAACTCAAAGACGTGATGCACCGCATCATCGCAAAGTTTTTCCCGGCTTACCTGCCGGATGCAAAGAAACCCTACAACCTGCGCGCGGTGTACCAGCCCGAGTTGGATATCCACGGCATTGCTTCAAAAGCCGACGTCTACAACATTACGACCTCGCCCAAAGTGATTGAAGAAGGCGCTATCGCCCTGATGGAGCTCATTTACTA
>JAITIL010000101.1 GCA_031279475.1 Prevotellaceae bacterium
CCTCTTAATAAAGCTAAAACCGTTAAATTATGTTAAAAACAACAACGGCCAATGGCGCCATGTGGAGTGGCATGTAAGAAGTCCTTACCCGTTATGTCACAACGACAATATCTTCGACATCTTGTACTCCATCTGGTTGATGTCGTTATGGCGGGTGATGGCTTGTTCAAACGGCGTGCGTACAATCTCACCGTTGATGTTCCCAATCATCACGTCTTTGACGCCGTCGAGCAGGGTAGTGACGGCGTTGTAGCCCAGTATGCTGGCCAGCACGCGGTCGTTGCACGTGGGCGAGCCGCCGCGCTGGATATGGCCGAGCGTGGATACCCGGATGTCGTAAGTCGGCAAAATTTCCTTGACTTTTTGGGCTACATCCGTGGCGTTCCCGCCGCCAAAACCTTCGGCTACGATAACAATCCCCGATGATTTATTCTTCCGCCGGCCGTATTCCAGGTAATTGCATAAGTCTTGGATATCGGTTTCTATTTCGGGAATCAATGTGGCTTCGGCGCCGGTGGCGATTGACGTGTTCAGTGCAATAAATCCGGAATCGCGCCCCATGACTTCCACGAAAAAGATAATATTGTGCGAATCAGCCGTGTCGCGGATTTTATCTACCGCCTCTATAGCCGTATTGATGGCCGTGTCGTACCCGATGGTGAAGTCGGTGCCGTAAATATCGTTGTCAATAGTGCCCGGAACGCCCACGATGGGATAGCCATATTCCTTGTAGAACCGGTTGGCGCCGCGGAACGACCCGTCGCCGCCAATGACCACCAGCGCATCAATGCCGGCTTCCTGTATGTGCCTGTAGGCCAGCTTCCGCATATCGGCCTCTTTAAACTGTGGGCAACGCGACGATTTAAGTACAGTGCCGCCCCGCGAAATAATTTTTGACACAGAATGGCTTTCCATGGGTACAAATTCCTTGTCTATCAGTCCGCAAAAGCCGCGCCTCACCCCTACAATCTGCAATTCGTGAAATATAGCGGTGCGCACCACAGCGCGTATGGCGGCGTTCATTCCCGGCGCATCGCCGCCTGAAGTTAAAACCCCAATTTTTTTGATTGGTTTCATGTAAAATACAAATTAAATAAGATACAAAAATAAGAAAAAGTTACTAAATATTGCTGCAATAACTATTCCAATCGTTGAATTTTTCCGGAAGTGGAACAATTATTGCAAGGGTATGTTAGAGTAAAATTTTTTAAATTCAAATTCAACGCTTATGAAGAAAATCGCAATGTTTCTATACTGTTTGGTATTTGCGGGCGTTAGTGCGCTGTGTGCGCAGAACGTGCAAATATCGGGAATTGTAACCGACGCCGCCGACGGGCAACCCTTGCCGGGCGTATCGGTGGTGGTAAAAGGGGCGAGCACCAGCAGCTCAACCGACGCGAACGGCCGTTACACCATCAGTGTACCCGCCGACGCCACGCTGGTGTTCTCGTTTATAGGTCTAAAAACCAAGGAGCAAGCCGTGGCCGGCCGCACCGTCATTAACGTAGCGCTCGAAAGCGATGTGCAACAATTGGAAGATGTGGTAGTGGTGGCATACGGCGTTACGAAAAGTAAAAATGCGCTGTCTGGGGCGGTATCTACCGTAAAAGGGGAGGCTATTGCAGCAGTGCCTACGCCAAGTTTTGACCAGGCGCTGGCCGGAAAAATGGCAGGTGTTGCTATCACAACCGCATCAGGATTGTTGGCCGATGGCACCAGCATCCGTATTCGCGGGACAGGCTCTATTTCGCTGTCGTCACAGCCTTTGGTTGTTATTGACGGGATTCCGTTAACGGAAACCACTAATCTTAACGTGTTCAATGGCGGAAACGGCACGCGTTTCAACCCTATGGCTACGGTTAACCAAAATGACATAGAGTCTATTGAAGTGTTGAAGGACGCCGCCGCCGCCGCACTCTATGGCTCCCGGGCAGCCAATGGTGTTGTCCTTATCACCACTAAGCGCGGTAAAGCCGGTTCGGCACAGGTGTCGTACAACAATTATTTCGGATGGTCGCAATCGGTAGGATTACCTGATTTGTTGAACACTAATGACTTTACAACCATCCAAAACGAAGCGGCCGTGAACTACTGGGGAGCGGGCGCTATTATTGCTGCACCCATCGACGCAGATGGTGATGGGATTGACGATACTACAGACTGGTTAGACCTCGTATTCCGCACGGGTTTCTCTCAAAATCATCAATTGTCGGTGACCGGTGGAACTGAAAAGATTAGTTTTTATGGTTCTGCCGATTGGCTTGACCAGGACGGTACAGTCAGGGGGAATTCATTAACACGTCAAGCATTCCGCGCTTCTGTTGACGCTAAGCCCAGTAAATATTTTAAGGCCGGAATCAGCGTAAATTATGCAAAAACCGACAATTTCGGCGTTTTATCCGATGGTTACCTGGCGGGGGTTACCCTTGCCGCTTATTTGGCGCTGCCTAATGTGCCTGAAAAGAAAGATGGGGATTATTACCTGACTTCCGGACGGTTGGCTCCGGGTAACAATAAGTTCTCCTACAATGGTTCTAATACGTATGGGAATGCTATTTATCACCCTACCGCCACGGTAGATCTTCAGCGCAACAGAAACCTTGCCGAACGTATCGGCACCGTAGCCTACGCAGAACTTACGCCGGTAAGAGGGCTAAACATTACGTCCAAACTGGGTATTGATAACCTGAACAACTTTGAAGACCAATATAGCCATCCTTCCATTGCAGGATTAGGCTTGTCATATAATGGTATCGTTCAAAACAATATCGCATGGGTTAAACAGTGGAACTGGCAGAACTATGCAAACTATAAAATTTCGTTCAACAAGCATAACGTGTCTTTAATGGCCGGGCTTGAATATCAAAATCGCGACTACCAGGATATTTACGCAGGAGCTTATGACTTTGTATCACCAGACTTCAAGGATATTCTCGATGGCTTGTTTGTTGAAACCAGCACGGGTGGTACAAAAAATTCCAGGGGATTTATGAGCTATTTCGGGAACCTTTCTTACAGCTTCCAGGAAAAATATTACGTGGACTTCTCTTTCCGTGCCGACGGGTTCTCGGGGTTCGGGGAAAATAACCGTTTCGGGTACTTCCCGGGTGTATCGGGCGCATGGCGGATTAGCGAAGAATCGTTTATGGACGACCTGAAATCATGGCTGCCGGCGCTGAAACTCAGAGCCAGCTGGGGAATGGTAGGTAATAGTAATGTGGGGCCATACAGTAGCCGCACCCTGTTTGGGGGCGGACAATATGCCGATCTTAACGGTGTGAGCATGAATCAGGTTGGGAACGCAAGCCTGAAATGGGAAAATACGATAAAAACAGATATTGGCTTCGATGCAGGCCTTTTGAACAACCGTGTCAATGTTAGTTTTGATTACTGGCGTACCGACGTCTCCGATATGTTATTGAATGCAGAAGTAATACGCTCTACAGGCATTCCAGGTGCATCCGTGTTAACGAATATCGGGTCTATGTCAAATGCCGGTATTGAAATTCAGGTAAATACGGTCAACTTCATTTCGCATGACCATGATTTTACATGGACGTCGGCATTTAATTTTACAACGGTGAAGAATGAAGTAAAAGAATTGGCCGGTGATGACATTTTGGGCACCAATTCGTTAATTGTTGGCCAACCCATGGGCGTATGGCGTGTATATGAGTGGGCTGGAGTGGATCCTACAACCGGCCGTCCCGGCTATATCGACCAGGCTACCGGGAATGCCAAATACTACGACGCCGACCCTGCTGTTCCGGCAGCGCAAAAATGGAAATTCGCCGACGGCAGTACGGCTTCCGCACTTAGCGCCAGTGATTATAAAATTATCGACGGTGTAAATGGCGCTCCCACCTGGTATGGAAATCTCGACAATACCGTAAAATGGAAAAATCTCGACTTCACGTTAGGACTACAGTTTGCGGGCGGCAACAAAATATTAAATGCCACACGCGCCAGCTTAATGGATACCCGCATGGGCAATAAAACCGCCGAAATATTGGATCGATGGACGTCCCCGGGACAGTCAACCGATATCCCAAAACTGTATTGGGGGCAAAATACCGGTATAACCACTACCAGTAGCAGGTATCTTGAAGATGGAACTTTTCTGCGCTTCCGCGATGTAACAATAGGGTATACATTCCCGGCTGTTATCAAGGAAAAAATTGGCGTTTCCGGTCGCATCTTTGCGCGTGTAAACAATTTGTGTGTAATTACAGGCTATAAGGGCTCCGACCCTGAAATCAGCACCAATCGCAATGCCAATTACGCGGTCGGGATAGACAACCGTTCCGTTCCTGCCATACGCACATTTACTGTAGGTGTAAACCTCAACTTTCAATAATTAAAAACATATTCAATATGAAGAAGAAAATATATATAAAAGTCTTACTGGCGTCGTTCATTTTAGGAAGTTTTATGCTTTCATGCGATGTGCTTGATCAGCCATACCACATGGGGTATGATGCAGATGCTATTTTCAGTGATCCCGAAAAAATTCGCTCTGCCGCCATCGGAATGTATGACGCATTTCAAAGTGCAGAATTTTTAGGCGGACGCGCGCAAATATATGCAGATATTCGTGGCATGGACGTAAATCCGGCTTCTTATTTTGGCGCCGTCTCTACTCACGACGGAACGTTAACGTCGTCCAACGGTATCGTTCAGAATGCCTGGACGGGCGCTTACCGCACGTTGTTCGAGATTAACCTGTTTTTGGAGAACATTGCCGCCAATCCGGGTGTAACGTCTGCTGCCGAAGAACAGCGTTTCATTGCCGAAGCGAAATTCCTGCGTGCGGCAGTATATTTCTATGCGCTTAACTTATGGGGGCAACAATACACCAAAGACGGGACTAACCTGGGGGTTCCGCTTGTGTTGCGCAGCTTCGACGGCGGAAACGCTTTTTCTGATGAAGCTAAAACTCCCCGCTCTACGGTGGATGAAGTGTATAACCAAATTATTAAAGATTTGGGAGAAGCGTTGGGTTTGCCTTCCAAACTGGACGATGCTTATGAAAACATAAGCCGCGCCAATGCCAATGCAGTGAATGCTTTCCTGTCCAGGGTTTATTTGTACAGGAAACAGTATGGGGAAGCCATTGCTGCCGCCAATGCGGTGAGTGGTTATGATCTTGAAGCTAACGTGGCCACCGGCGTGTTCGCCTTTCCCCCGCCCACCGACAATAAGGAAATAATCTTTTTTGTAGCCATGTCGAGCACAGATAATCCAAACACCAACAACGCGCTGGGACAGCATTACGGCGCCGATTATCGTGGCGATATTACAGTTTCAAGTAATTTCCTGAATCTTTTTGAACCCGACGATACACGTTTGACCCTACTGAAACAGAAAGGCAGTTCTTATTATTGCGACAAATACGCCAATGGCTCATATAATTGGGCGCCTTTCATTCGTTATGCGGAAGTATTGCTTAATAAGGCGGAGGCTCTGGCTCAGCAAAACAGTGGCGTCAGTGCGGAAGCCGTGACGATTATTAACCGGATTCGTACCCGTTCCAACGCGAGTGTGAAACAAACGTCCGATTTTACCACAAAAGCGGAACTGATTGAATTTATTCTTGCCGAACGTCGCCGGGAACTGGCTTTCGAGGGGCATGGAAGCTTTGACCTGTTCCGTAACGGGAAAGGCATCGACGCCGGACGGGCTACCGCCCTCGCAGCAGCTATTCCTTATCCAAGCAATTTATTCGCCTTACCCATTCCTCAAGCCGATATCACGAAAGCTCCGGGTATTTTAGAACAAAATCCGGGATACTAAATTTATTAAGAGGGGGAGGTCACGACTTCTTTTTTCCTCCCTCTTTTTTAAATTCAAAGATTTCAAAATTCAAAGATTTAAGAATTCAAAGATTTCAAAATTCAAAGATTTCAAAATTCAAAGGATAAAACTTTTCCATAAGGAACTTTCCTGAATTTCCATTAAATTTTTAAATCTTGAATTTTTAAATCAGGAACTGGCTGGCTGGCGACGCGCTATCACACACCTATTTTATAAAGGTATTCCGGTGCGTAGTCTGCGCCGTTTTCCCATTCGATAGTCCAATCAGAAACTTTAAACTGTTTGAATTTTTCGAGGTC
>JAITIL010000057.1 GCA_031279475.1 Prevotellaceae bacterium
CTAGTTTCAGGGACTAGCGGTCGCAAGGCTGTGCAGGTTCGAGTCCTGTTCCGGGCACTATGATTCAGGGAAGTAAATACATAGCATTGCTTTTCTTTGCGATTGCGCTTTCCGGTTGCGCCGACATTGACGGAATGAGCGATGAGGCTTCCATAACTTCATTTGACGTATTATCTTGCCGCCCCGGGGGTATCCGGGCAGGCCAGCCTGTGAAGACCGGCAATACCATAATTATTCCTTATAAGAATAACGCATCGTCTTGTCCCGACATTATTACTGTTGAGGTATCTTATACTACAGCGGGCAGTGTGGTTGATGTGCTGATTGATGCCGGTGGTGACCCTTCAACGCTGGTTTTTGAAAGCGAGTCGGCTACCCGTGAGATTTCGCTGATTACCAAAAGCGGCGTGCCGGTAACCTATACGGTGAAATTGGAAAACCGGCAGAGCGAACTCTCTATCCTTCGTTTTGCGGTGCAGCATTCCACGCCTGCGCAAGCCGGCGTGCCGTCTGTCGGCGTGCTGGGTTTTTGCAGTAAAACGGTTACACTGATGCTCGCACGTGATGCTTTTCCATTGACGGTAACCCCCGATATCACCTTGTTTGATGGCGCTTCATTCAAGAATTATACGCCGGGTGGTAACTTGACATTTCAAACAGCCGCCGATACGCATACACTTACTGTTACGTATGATGGGGAAGAGCTTGATTGGACGGTACGCTTGGAAGTGGCGCCGCAGTTGCCCAACAGCGGATTCGACGAATGGTTTCACGCATGGTCGTCGCCCAATGAAACAAAGGAGCAAATCGGGCGTAGCGCTACGCAACAATTCTGGTGTACCACCAACGACCCCCTGGCGGGTTTCGAGACTACGAAAGTGGTCGGGGAACGCGGTGGCGCCGGCGATTATGCCGCGCAATTACATACCAATATAAAAGATGTGGTGGGCATCAGGAAATTGGGCGCTGCCGGTCTTTTTACCGGATTTTTCAAATTAAATCTTGCCTATCTTGATGACCCGGTGCGGATGACGAAAATGGGGCGCCCGTTTCTACTGCGGCCTGCAAAAGCGGTGTTCTCGGGAAAATACACGGCCGGACGTCCCTATTACATGCAAGACCCCGAAACCAAAACGCCCGTGGAAACTTCTGACAATGACCGGGGAAGTTGCCGTGTGCGCCTTGAACACTGGACGGATAATGCAGGCAACGTGCTGTATAATTACACGCCTGTTACGCCTGAGGAATATGAAGCGGTAACCCGCGTGATAGTGGGCGAGGGGGAACGCCTTATAGACCCTGTGCCGAATTGGACACGCATGGAAGTGCCGGTGGTTTATCAATCCGGTTTGCAGGTTACACACATTATCGTGGACTTTGCGTCAAGCAAGGATGGGGCGTTGTTCCGCGGCGCCGACGGCAGTGTATTGACCGTGGATAATTTCAATTTGCTGTATGACTAAATGATGAAAAAGATAATTATTATAGGTTTGTGGGCCTTGTTCCCTGGCTTATCTTTGGTGGCGCAAAATACTGAAGAACAGTCTGTTTTACAGGATAAGGTTCACGAATGGAAAGTCTCCGGACAATTGGGACTGCAAGCCGGCGGGGCTATTCCCATTCCCATGTCGGCCCTGTCGGGCGACGACGGTGCAGTGCATGCACAGGTTAAGGTGTATCCGCGGCTGGCTGCCCGGGTGGGTAAACGCTTGTCGGATCACTGGTGGGCGTATGTGGGGCTGAATTATGCTTCGTCGGGCATTACGGCCAAAGCCCGTGTGAAAAACCAGCGTATTAAGGAGATTGATCGCGGAAGCGGGGAATTGATGGTTAAATATTTTACCGGCGTCTCTCATGTCGAGATGGCTTTTGCGTATGCCGAGTTCCCGGTATATGCCGAATACTCCATTTCGTCACGTAACAAACTGATCATGGGATTGTATGGCGCCTACAAAGTAGGCGGAAAGTTTGAAACCACAGCTGTGAAAGGGTTTACCAGCGACAAGCCAGATAACGTACATGCGGAAGTGCGTCCCTCCGACAATATCCGGAGTAACTTCTCCGTTGATCTCCGCAGTTGGGATTTCGGTGTTTTGCTGGGCTATGAATTTGCGGTGTTTTCACGCCTTAATGCGGGGTTGCATTTGAATTTCAGTCCCTTTGACGTCTTTAAAGCCGAGGTGGATTATTTTGACTATACCATGCACCCGCTACGCGGCGCCATCATGGTAAGTTATGATTTGTTCCGGCGGTGAGATTTGCACGGTTTTTGATCTCCGCCAAAAATTCACTCAATTCCACGTATAGCCGTTGTGTGGGTAATCCCATGACATTAAAGTAAGAGCCCTCAATATGCTCAATGCCAGTGTATCCAATCCATTCCTGTGCGCCGTAAGACCCCGCTTTATCGAAAGGTTTGTAAGTATCCACATAATATGAAATTTCAGCAGGCGAAAGTTGGCGGAACGTGACGGCAGAGCAGGCCGTGAAACATTTTTCATGGTGGCGGGTGCGCAGGCAGATCCCTGTAAGCACGTCGTGCCGGTTGCCGGAGAGGATTTGCAACATGCGGGCGGCGTCGCCGGCATCGACCGGCTTACCCAGTACCTGCCCCTTGCAGGCTACAATCGTATCGGCGGTGAGTAGCAGCTCGTTGTCCAACAGGTTGCGGGGAAATGCCTGTGATTTCAGTTTGGCCAGGAATTCGGGTATTTTGGCGGGCGGGAGGTCCGGCGGATATGTTTCGTCCACCTCTTGCCCCAATTCCACAAAATAATTGATACCCATTCCTTTTAATAACTCTTTTCGACGCGGGGAGCTGGATGCCAGAATTACCTGGTAATCTTCTATCTGTTTTAATAACATTTATGTTATATTAAATAATATATTAGTTACAATTATTTTGTATTTCTTGATATCTCGTTCATGTCCTGTAGTTTAAGATATATTTCCCGGCAAATCCAAGCGTCGGTAGCGGCATAGCGCTGTTGGGCGTCGGAGAGGTCGGGGCGTTCCCAGTTCGACAGGCGTTGGCTCTTTGAAATCGTGGCATTGAGGATGAGCTCGCTGAGCGTCTTAAGCGCTTTATATTGTACAATCCCGTATTGTTCCACCACTTTTTGGATGTCGATGAATGAATTGGGCAAAAACGGCGTAAGGCGTTGCAGGGTCTTGATATCGTCGTGAATCGCGGCGCCTATTTTAATCACCTTGGGGTCGGCGAGCAGGTTACATATACTTTCGGGAAGACCGATTTTATTCAGCCGGAAAAGGTAGGCGCGCTTATCGTCGGAGAGCTGTAATAAGGCTACTTTCCTGGTTTGACTTTCTATACGGTTGAAAGCGGGTCGTGTCTCAGTGTCGAATCCCAATATTTTTTGTTTTGACAAATAGGCTATTGCATTGACGCATTTTTCGGCGTTGTCTACTACAATAGTCTTTCCTTCAAAAAAGATGATCTTTTTAGTCATGCCATCGGATTGTACCATCATTCGTTTCGTCTATTTTTTTGTTTTCCATTAACCACCGTAATACTTTTAAAGCCTTTTCGCTGTTTCCTTCCAGGCTATCAATGCATTGTTCGATGGTGTAATTGTTTTCATGCGTCGTTTTTTTTATTTGCTCAAGAAGCAGGTCAAATTCATACCGGCTCAGGTCGAGCTCGTTGCGGGAGATACATACATCGCACCGCCTGCAACAATGGCTGTCGGTCTCTCCGAAATAGTTGAGCAATTGCTGGCTGCGGCACCGCGTGGCTAAAGTGGCATATTGCAACATAGCATTCATGCGCTGTTCATATCGTTGTTTGCGCATTTGATAATTTTCGGGCGAAATATATAAATTTTTCTCTTGCAAACGCTCTTCGTTAAAGATAATCAGGGGAGTACGCTTTTTAGGTATGTACTCGATAACGCGCATTTGTGAGAGACGTAACAAAAAGTTTGCCACTTCTTCTTCCGTTATACCCTTCGTTCTTGCAATGTGCCGTTCATCAATGTTTACGTAGTTTGAAAAAAGGCCGCTATAAAGGCGTAAAAGCGTCTTGGTAAATTGGTCGAGCGCGGCGTTAGTCACCTGTATTTTATATAAATCGTCGCGGTTTGCCAAAATCATGATGCGGGTGGGATTGTCCAACTCATCAGTAATTTCGAAGTACCCTTCACGTTGCAGGCATTGCAGCGCATTGTGGGCGGTGAGCGAATGAACCCCGTACCGGTTTGAAAAGTCTATGAGATTGAAATTGTGCGTGGCGCCTTTTCCCGCTTCATGAGGCAATTGATAATAGGAATAAATATCCTGGTATATTTTTTTTATCGTTTCAATAGAAGGAAAGGCAATCTGGAAGCGCTGAATCATTTTCAACCTGTCCGATTCGTTGTAAAGCAACACTGCGTATGCGGTTTTCTCGTCGCGTCCGCCGCGCCCGGCTTCCTGAAAGTAAGCCTCAATGCTTTCGGGCAGTTCCATGTGAATAACCACGCGCACGTTGGGTTTATCTATCCCCATCCCGAAAGCGTTGGTACATACCATTATCCGTATATTTCCGCGTTTCCATCCATCTTGTTTTTTATTGCGTATTTCGGCGCTTAGCCCCGCATGGTAATAGTCGGCGCTGATGTGGTGTTTCAGCAGTAAATCCGCTAAATCTTTCGTGGATTTGCGGTTGCGTACATATATAATGCCTGAGCCGGGAATGGTGTGGCATATTTTCAGCAACATCTTGAGTTTATCTTCCGTTTGCCGTACCACGTATATCAGGTTTTTACGTGCAAAACTTTTCTGCAGCAGGTTTTTTTCCCTGAAGAGCAGTTTATCCATAATATCCTGCGCCACCTGCGGGGTGGCTGTGGCCGTTACGGCCAGCACAGGCACGTCGGGAATAAGTGGGCGGGTCTCGGCAATTCGCAGGTAGGAGGGGCGGAAATCGTATCCCCATTGTGAGATACAATGCGCTTCATCGACAGTAAGCAAATTGACATTCATTTTTTGTACCCGTACGCGGAAAAGTTCCGTCCCCAGCCGTTCGGGCGAGAGGTAGAGGAATTTATAGTTGCCATGAATGGCATTGTCGAACGCTACATCCATTTCGTGTACACTCATGCCCGAATGTATGGCTAAAGCCTTGATGCCGCGCTGTTTCAGGTTTTCGACCTGGTCTTTCATGAGTGCGATTAATGGCGTGATAACCAAACAGATACCTTCTTTTGCCAAAGCAGGAACTTGAAACGTGATGGATTTTCCCCCGCCGGTGGGCATGAGCGCTAACGTATCCCGGCCGTGATACACGTCGTCCACAATTTGTTCCTGCAAAGGTCTGAAGTCATTATAGCCCCAGTATTGTTGAAGTATTTTACGAAATAAGCTCAAATACGTACAGATAGAAATATACAAAGTTAATAAAAAAATATTATCTTTGTGCCTTAAAATTATAAATAGGAGAAAAAATATGTCAAATCTCGATTTAAGCAAGTATGGTATTGCCGGAGTAAAAGAGGTAATACACAATCCATCGTATGAACAGTTATTTAAAGATGAAGTTAATTCCCGGAATGAAGGGTTTGAAAAAGGCGAATTGACCAATACCGGTGCAGTAGCCGTGAAAACGGGCGTATTTACCGGCCGGTCGCCTAAAGACCGGTATATCGTGAAAGACGCCGTATCGGAAAACACCATTTGGTGGGATGGAACTATTAACCGTCCTGTAACCGGCGCGGTGTGGGATGAGTTGAAGGGTTTGGTGCAAAATCAGCTGTCGAATAAAAACCGGCTTTACGTGGTCGATACTTTTTGCGGCACAAACAAGGATACGCGCATGAAAGTGCGTTTTATCATGGAAGTGGCGTGGCAAGCGCACTTTGTGACAAACATGTTCATCCGCCCGTCGCATTACGAGTTGGCCAATTACGGAGAGCCCGACTTCGTGGTAATGAACGGCTCAAAATGCACCAATCCGAAATGGAAAGAACATGGTTTAAATTCGGAAGTATTCGTGTTATTCAACCTTACCGAAAAAATGCAGGTCATTGGCGGCACGTGGTATGGCGGCGAAATGAAAAAAGGTATGTTCTCCATGATGAATTATTACCTGCCGCAAAAGGGAATGGCCTCGATGCACTGCTCGGCCAATGTGGGCGAGAAAGGCGATGTGGCCGTATTCTTCGGCTTGTCGGGTACCGGAAAAACAACCCTGTCGGCCGATCCGAAACGCTACCTGATTGGTGACGACGAACACGGATGGGACAACAACGGTGTGTTTAACTACGAAGGCGGCTGCTATGCCAAAACCATTAACCTGAGCGAAGAAAATGAGCCGGATATTTGGCGCGCCATTCGCCGCGACGCTTTGCTCGAAAACGTAACGGTGCGTCAGGACGGCAGTATTGATTTTGCCGACGGCTCCGTGACGGAAAACACCCGCGTCTCTTATCCGATCTATTTTATCAATAAAATCGTATTGCCCTCGAAGGCCGGGCATGCCAGCAAAATTATTTATCTTTCGGCCGACGCCTTTGGCGTGTTGCCTCCCGTATCTATTTTAGACGACGCCCAGGCGCAATATCACTTCCTGTGTGGCTACACGTCGAAATTAGCAGGTACCGAACGGGGTATCACCGAGCCGCTGCCTTCGTTTTCACCCGCTTTCGGTGAAGCGTTCCTGACCTTGCACCCCACGGTGTATGCGTCTACCTTATCGAAAAAAATGAAGGAACACGGCGCAAAGGCTTATTTGGTGAATACCGGTTGGAACGGCACGGGCAAACGCATTTCCATTAAAGACACCCGCGCCATTATCGACGCTATTATTGACGGCTCTATTGAACAAGCCGAAACGGTAAAAATTCCTGTTCTCAACCTTACGGCGCCGAAGAAATTGAATAACGTGTCGGACGGTATTCTTGATCCTCGTGAAACCTACAAGGATGTAAAAGAATGGGAAGAAAAAGCCCGCAGCCTTGGCGCAAAATATGTGAAGAATTTTGAGCAGTACACCGATACGCCTGCCGGCAAGGCTTTGATTTCAGCCGGCCCGCAGTTGTAGTCGTCTTACGCGAATAGGAAAAACGAGGGTAAAGCCCTCGTTTTTTTATGTAAAATTTGCATATATTGGGGATGGGGAAACCGTGGCGTTGGCCTGCAATGCCGGTAATTTATCCAGGATTTTCTCAATCATATCCACGATAGAATGTGTGGCGGTGTTTTTGTATTCCGCATTGGCCGTTTGGTGAATGCGGTCGGCAATAATGTAACAGATGGTTACCGCTTCATGACCGAGCAGCCGCGACAGCCCGGCCAACGCCGAACTCTCCATTTCGTAATTGGTAATGGCTTTGTGCCGGTACCTGAACGTATTTATCTTTTCGTTAACCTGCGGGTCGGCAAGCGGCAGGCGGACTACACGGCCTTGTGGCCCGTAGAAACCCGGTGCGGAAATTGTCATTCCTTCCACCGTAATATCGGAGAAGAAGCGGATTAGTTTCTCGGAAGCCGCCACGAAATACGGCGCTGGGAGCTGCCTCTTCCACTGCATGTGGGTTGTAAATGCCGCTTCGTAGTCGAGCAGGCATACCTCGTCGCGACCGGCATAAAAGTTCAGCAATCCGTCAAACCCGATGGAAATAGCCGACAGCACCGGTGTGCCGATGGTGATGTCATCCTGCATCGAGCCGGATGTCCCGATGCGGATAAGGTTTAAAGTGTGGTGTTCGGGTTTCACTTGACGGGTAGCAAAATCAACATTAACCAGCGCATCAAGTTCGGTAACTACAATGTCGATATTATCGGTGCCGATGCCTGTAGATAACACCGTGAGTCGTTTCCCTTTGTAACTTCCGGTACAGCCAACAAATTCGCGGTTTTGCGTGCGATGTTCTACACGGTCGAAATAATCCGACACCGTTTTTACGCGCCCCGGATCGCCTACTAAAATCACCGTATCGGCCAACTGCTCGGGCCTGATGTGAAGATGGAATATCGACCCGTCGGGGTTAATAATTAATTCTGAACCTGGAATAACGCGCTTCATACTTCGTTGATTTAACCGTAGATTACAAATTTAATATAATTCTTTCACTTAAACAAAATATTTCTATTATCTTTGTTTGTTCAATTATAAATTTTAATATGGAAAAAATACGGCGGGTTATCGGCAATAAAAAATTTAAGTTCGGCGTGGTAGCCTTGTGTTATTTGGCGTGGGTAATATGGCTCGGTAATTATTGGTGGCTGGCAGGCCTTGTAATTATATTTGACCTTTATATCACTAAAAAAGTAAAATGGGCGTTTTGGAAAAAAACATATAAGGAAGGCGAAAAGCGCAACATGTGGCTTGATTGGCTCGATGCGCTTATTTTCGCATTGATTGCCGCTACGTTTATTCGCATGTATTTTTTCGAAGCATACGTGATTCCCACCTCGTCGATGGAGCGGAGTTTGATGACCGGTGATTATTTATTTGTCAGCAAGTCGTATTATGGCCCGCGCATTCCCTCTACACCGCTTTCGCTGCCGCTTATTCATAACGCCATTCCCGTGTTGAACATTCCTTCGTATGTGGAATGGGTGAAGTGGGATTACCGGCGTATGGCCGGCCGGGGCAAGGTGAAATCCGGCGATATTGTGGTGTTCAGTTTCCCGCATGGCGATACGGTAATGTCGAAAGCGCCTACACAGGATTATTACACCCATGTGCGGCTTAACGGGCGTAGTCGCACAATTGGCCTTTACGGCCCGCTCATTACGCGGCCTGTGGATAAAAAAGACAATTATGTGAAGCGCTGCGTGGCTGTTCCGGGCGATACGCTTGAAGTGCGCGACGGCAGGGTGTGGGTAAACGGCCAACAAGAAAAACAACACGAGGGCGTACAATATTCCTACGTGGTGAAAACCAATGGTACTCAAATCAACCCGCTGGTTTTGGAAAAGATGAAAGTTCCGGTTGAAGAAGTGGTCTTCGACAGCCGTTTGCCGGGTTATACCCATTTGTTCCTTTCCGACGGAAACGTGGCGCAGGTAAAGGCCTTGCCCAATGTGGCGGATGTGCTGCAAAATAATGATATCTACCCGCCCGATTATCCCGATTTTCCGGTATCCATCTTCCCGTTCTCTACGCACTATGCCTGGACACGCGATAACCTGGGGCCGCTGTGGGTGCCGGAAAAAGGCGCTACGGTGGATTTGACATTAGATAATCTCCCGCTTTATGAGCGAATTATTACCGTGTATGAACATAATGAGCTGAAAGTAGCCGATAGCGCCATTTACATCAATGGGGTGGAAACGGCAAGCTATACGTTTCAGATGGATTACTATTTCATGATGGGCGATAACCGCCACAACTCATTGGATTCGCGCTATTGGGGCTTTGTGCCCGAAGATCACATTGTGGGCACGCCGGCCATGATTTGGCTGTCGCTCGACAAAAATAAACGTTTCCCCAAGAATATCCGTTGGAGCAGGTTGTTTAGCTTTATGTAAGGCCTTTAACTTATTTTAACAGCTAAATCTTTGCATTTCGGAAAATTGGTTTTACCTTTGTCGAATGATATAAGATACCGTTCTTTTCATTACTTGTTGGTGCTTACTTTTAGTACTCTATTTTAAGAAACTATCGAATTTTTTTTAATGGACAGAGGAATAAAGTTAGCGCTCATATTTCTTTTTTTCCCAATCCGAATATATTTATTGTTAAATAAAGAAGAAAGTGTGGGCCTAATAGTTTGTTTGTCCATTTGGGTTTCGATAGACCTCTTAAGTGAAATAAATTATCTACAGGCTCGCGCTATTCTTATGGAGTTAAGAGCTAAAAACTAAGGGTTAAGAATTATTTCCCTTAGTGATTAGGTGACCAAGAAATTCAGTGATTAAGAAAGTATTTGTATGTTTCTTAATCACTGGAAAGGGGAATAGCAACAAAAGATAAAGTGCAGAAATGTTGTCGTTTGTATTTTATTTTGTTTTGTTGCTCCTCTTATATTTTATCTTATATTTTAAATATATGATTATAATGTAATAACTAAAAGAAAAAATGAATATGATAAAAACAAAAGAGAAGACTATTCAACAATTGAAAAACGCAAGGCATTTTTCAATCGTTTATTACCTAATGGCTATTATCTGTGGGTTGTGTTGGCCGGCGGCACTGATGGCGCAGAACGGTGTGACTGTAACAGGACTTGATATGAACGCCGGGACGGTGACGTTTGACGTGAGTTGGAAAAATACAAACATACCGGCATTATGGAGTGATTCGGTGTGGGTGTTTGTGGAGTATAACAATGCGGGCAAGATGGAGCGGTTGCCGTTGATAACGGGTGGCGCTACATTAACCGCCCATACGGCGCCGGGCGTGGGTAGCGTGATGGCGGTACAGGGCAATAACAAAGGCGTATGGGTGGTTGGCAACGCAAAGAGTGCAAGTTCCGGCAGTTTTTCGG
The DNA here is from genome assembly GCA_031279475.1 of Prevotellaceae bacterium. Classification (GTDB taxonomy): domain Bacteria; phylum Bacteroidota; class Bacteroidia; order Bacteroidales; family UBA932; genus JAIRLC01. The sequence goes on from JAITIL010000057.1 coordinate 10,434, forward strand.
CGACGGTGAAACTGCTTGTTGCCTCTTCTACTATTACTGGCATTTGCGCATATGCTTCGAATTACCGGCCGGTGGGGGAATATATTTCTACCGCCACTATCCGGTTTAAGGGCACGCCGCCGTTTAATCTTGAATTGAACACGGGGAGTGGTACGGCCTCTACGCAAGCGTATAGCGACTACAATATACTTACAGGTCAGAAGGTGCTGTCGTTCACCGACGCCACCGGCGCGCCGGGGATTATCAAATGTGTGCCGATGACTGGAAATATCGACTTTTCAGTGCCTGCTGAGGCGTCTAAAGGACAGGGGCTTTCCTTTGTGGCGACGTCACACCCCTCATTGCCCAAGGCAGAGGCGGTGACTTACACATGGTCGGCGCCGGGCTTCAATCCCGCGTCGTTTGCCGGGTCATATAATGAAGCTTACAATACCATAGTGCCAGGAAGTTACGGTATATATCCGGTAACGCTGACGGCGCGCAGTGAAGGATATTGTGAGCAGACAAAGACACAAAATGTGAAGGTGTTGGATTGTCTTTCTCCTGCCAAATATGATTTAAAGGTCTCGACGGAGACGTTTTGTGCGGGATCTTCCGTTACGTTTGCCTTGTCGAATACGGCTTCCGGCATGACCTACCAGTTGTATAAAGGCAATAACGTTGTGGATACGTTTACCGGCACGGGTAGTGCGGCTACGTTTACCGGGGCATTTGCCGGAGCGGGCGTATATACAGCGCAGGTGGTAGCTAATGGATATTGTACGGCGGCGATGAATGGCATACATACAGTGAATGAGGAATCCTTACCCACACCACCGACTATTGCTAAGCCGGCAGATAAGTGTTTTAACGACGGGAATATCGTATTTACAGCATCCGGTTATTCCGGGGTAGTGGACTGGGTATCGAACGGTGGCGGTGTGGTCAATAATAACACGGTGACGTTTGCGCGTGGTGCAGCCACAGGAACAAAGACGGTGGTAGCGCGTTCGGCACAGACATACAACGGCACACTTACCTGTTACAGTGGTACGGTGACACAATCGGCGGAAGTGAATACCGTTCCTTTCGTAAGTATTACGCCTTCTTCTACTATTACCACGACGGACGCTGCGGTTATCCTAAAGGCTAATGCAAGCAATTGCAGCGGTTGCACCTAATATATGGAGTAATGGGAAAACCTCCGCTACTATATCGGTGAATGGGCCGGCCGACGGGATTAGTACATATTATTCGTGTACGGTAACCACCAATGCAGGTTGTATGGCATCGGCTACACCGGCTACAGTGACCGGACAACAACCAAGACCTCCGGGTACTACTCCTGTCACGCCCTGCAAGGCATGCTGCTGGGATGGCGTATCATCAACTTGGGTGGATTGTTTTGTGACTACTAATGCTTATCCGTTTGGGACAACCAGCAACACAGGTGTTCTATGGAGTGGGAATGGCGCCAAATTCTACTCAGGCGCAAGTGGTCAGGGTTCCGACAAAAATGGTAGAACGAATACAGCTGCCATTTCCTCAAAAGATATCACGGCTGTGCAAATCTGCAAGAATTTGGGCGCCGGATGGTACTTGCCATCGTATGAAGAGTTGTATGCCATGAGTTCCGGTTCGGCAAATGCCAGTTCAAATAATCGTAATGGTGTAGGTATCCTGCAAAGTGGCTGGCATTGGTCATCTACGGAATATTATAGGAATGGAGGCCGTCGTACTACCACCAATATGGGCGATCAGGCCAAAGCGTTGATTGTTAACTCTAACAGTTACATGGACTACGACGGCAAGTTAGTCAAACACTACGTTCGTTGTGCCTGGCGACTTTGATCCGTTGGGTATTATCATCGAGTTCTTTGACATTTCTGTAATTAGTGTTTGTAAGTGATTCCCTTACAAGTGTCCTGTTGTGTAATAAAAGCCGGCAATCTGTAGAATCGTGTAGGTTGGCCACGCTATCTTCAATTCTTTTGCAGCTGTTGCTGCCAGACAATCGGCGATAATGGCACAATAGCGTTGTATTTTGACGGTATTCTCAGTATGACCCCGGAAAGACTTGATCTTTAAGTGTTGTTTAATGCACATAACGTATCCTGCGTAATTTCTCAGGATACAATTCGGGTGATTTTCCCGTGGTAAACCTCCCTGCATGGTCGCGTTTGACGTTTTCCTTGTCACAGGGAGGTGATATCCACCGGAATTTGAGTTTGTCTTTAGCCTGAAAGTCGAAGAATGCATCCAACAGGTGTATCTTGTACAAATCTCCGAAGCTATTGTAGGCACGGTCGAAGATATAAAAGCTGTTTCTTACGAAGGTGAAATAACGCTTAATTGAAAAACCATTCCTTTTGGCGCAGTTTTTCTTCTTTGCGGCGGGCTACATATATTTTTTCCCCGCTTGTGGGGTCAATCCCCGTATAAAATATGGCAGAGGCATGCGTCATGGGCGTGGGGGTGAAGTCTTGCACCTGTTCGGGTTGCAGGTGCAATGCCGCCAGTTTCTTTGAAAGCTCGCGCATGTCTTTTTCCGAACAACCCGGATGTCCCGAGATAAAATAGGGGATGAGTTGTAAACGTAAATTCAACCGTTTATTCTCGTGGTCGAATGCTGTTTTTAAGGTTTTGAATAAGTTAAAAGAGGGCTTTCGCATGGTGTGCAACACGTGTGCCTCCGTATGTTCCGGCGCTACTTTCAGCCGTCCCGACACATGCTTTGCCAGCAGCGCCGAAAAGTACTCGGCGGCCGTGTTGTTTAAAAAACCTTTTTCATCTAAAAATAAATCGTAGCGAATGCCGCTGCCGATGAATGATTTTTTTATGTTCCTGTTCGCATCCACAGCGCGGTAGAGCGTCAGTAGCCGGCCGTGATCGGTGCGAAGATTTTTGCATACCGAAGGGTAAATGCAGGCGTGCCGTTTGCAGGAGCGGCATATTTTTTCGTCCTTGCCTTTCATGCCGTACATGTTGGCCGACGGGCCGCCCAAATCGCTGAGGTAGCCTTTAAACCCGGGCAGTTTGGACACTTGCTCCACTTCTTGCAGAATAGAACGTTCGGATCGTGAAATGATCTGCTTTCCCTGATGGGCGGCAATGGTGCAGAAGCTGCATCCGCCAAAGCATCCGCGGTGAATGTTGATGGAGTTCTTTATCATGTCGTAGGCCGGGAGCCGTTTGTCGTCGTAGCGCGGATGCGGCAGGCGCGTGTAGGGCAGTTCGAACACCGCGTCGAGTTCCGTCCCGGTCATTGCCGGATAGGGAGGATGCACCACCACAAATCCTTTTCCTGTGGGCTCTGCCAGCGTTTTGGCATGCATGCTGTTGGCTTCATTTTCGATATGACGGAAATGCCCGGCAAACTTTTTCTTGTCGCGCAAACATTCCTCAAACGAAGGCAGCATGAGGGTTGTTGCGCCCGGATGGGTAGCGCTGACGATAGCAGTTTGCGGGATGTTACGCCATACTTCGCCGGTTTGTATACGTCGCGCTATTTCACGAATGGGTTTCTCGCCCATGCCATACACCAGTATGTCGGCGCCGCTTTCTACCAATACCGAAGGTTTGAGCGTGTCGTTCCAATAGTCGTAATGCGTAAGCCGGCGCAGCGAAGCCTCGATGCCGCCAAGCACTACAGGCGTATCGGGGTATAATGTTTTTAATATTTTTGAATATACGGTTACGGCATAATCGGGCCTGAAGCCGGCTTTCCCATCGGGCGAGTAGGCGTCGTTGCTGCGCAGTCGTTTGTTTGCAGTGTAGTGGTTTACCATGCTGTCCATTCCGCCCGAAGTGACGCCAAAGAACAGGCGCGGGGCGCCCAATTTTTTGAAATCGCGCAAGTCGTCGCGCCAATTCGGTTGTGGCACAATGGCCACCCGCAGGCCTTCGGCTTCCAATACCCTTCCGATTACGGCCGCTCCAAACGCCGGATGGTCAATGTAGGCGTCGCCTGTGAAAATAATGACGTCCGGTTTATCCCAACCCCGCGCCTCTATTTCCTTTTTGGACGTCGGCAAAAATACCGGTTTATGTCTGGATAAAGTTTTCAATATTTTTTGCAGTTAGTGCGATGACTCGTGTGCGGGCTTCCACGCTCCCCCATGCCACGTGCGGGGTTAGTATCAGCTTTTGTTTATTTTTCACGCACAGGTAGGGATGGCTGTCGGGTATCGGTTCCTGTTCATATACGTCGATGGCGGCGCCGCCAATCAGATTATTATCGATCGCTTTGGCCAAATCGGCTTCATTCACAATGCCGCCGCGTCCCATATTAACCAACAGCGCGGAGGGCTTCATCGTTTGCAGCGCTGCATAGCCAATCAGGTTGTGTGTTTTTTCATTCAGCGGGGCGTGGATGGATACCATGTCGCTTTGGCGCAAGAGTTCGGCTAAACTGAGGCAGGGATAGTCGGGATATTTGTTTTGTCCCGATGTGGAATAGTAACTCACGTTTGCCCCAAAGGCGCTGGCCACGCCGGCCACACGTTTTCCTATGGCGCCAAGTCCGATGACGCCAAATGATTTTCCCGCAAACTCTCTAAAAGTATGTCCGAAATGTGTGAAGATCGGGCTTGTGCTGTAAGCGCCGCTTTTCACATAATAGTCGAAATAAGGAATGTTGTTCATGAGTGCAAGCAGGGAAGCAAAAGTGGATTGCACTACGCTTTCCGTAGAATAGCCGGCTACGTTTTTCACCGCAATTCCCTTTTTTGCGGCGTATGCCGTATCGATATTATTCACGCCTGTGGCGGTTACGCATATCAGTTTCAGGTTGGCGGCAGCGTCTATTTCGGGCTGGCGCAGCACTACTTTATTGGTGATGATGATGTCGGCGTTTTTGATGCGTCCCGGCAATGCGCTGGGCAGTGTTGTGCCGAACACCTTGAGCGCCCCGTATGCTTCAAGCGGCGTGAGGGCAATGTCCTTGCCAACGGTGTCGGCGTCGAGAAATACAATATTCATTTATGCATGCAATAATAATGTACAAATATAGGCAAATTAAAATAAAAAGCGGAGAAAGTAAATACTTCTCCGCTTTTATGTTAAAGAAATTCGTTTATTTTCAGAATTTATAGATGAAGCCCACAGCTATGTCGCCTAAAGTAACGACGTTATAAGAGTCTACCCCTAAATCGAAACTTGTGGTTGTGCTAACATCTTTAATTTTAGTTTGTGAAAATCCGAGGTTAAGAAAATTTAAGTTTGCCAGTAATGAAAAATGATCTGATAAGTTATATTTCAATACCGGTTGGATATTTAGTCCGAAACTTGTAGCTTTTTGTGAATTTTGTTCTCCTCCACCAACAAATAAATTGGCCTGTCCCCAAACACTGAAATTTCCAAATTCGATAACAGACAGACGCGCGTATGGAGCAACGCGCCATGCGTTGCTTTTAGTTTCGTTGCCTCCAAAATCCGTTTTCAAGTTGGTAAGAGCTAAAGCTATACCAAGTTCAAAATTAGAATTTAAACCGAAACCTATTTCCGGAGCAAAAGAGAATGATGTTGTTTTAGTTTTGTCTCCAACTTCTGGCTTTTCAGTTTCTGTTCCGAAACCCAAAGATCCTCCTAAGTAAACTTGTGCATTAACAAAACCCGTACACAGTACAGAGACTAACATAATTAAGATTGTTTTTTTCATCATTGTTTGTTTTTTTAGTTAATAAATACTTAAATTAAAACAGACTTATGTAAGTCTGTTTGTGCCCGGAACAAGACTCGAACTTGCACACCGTAACCGGCGCTACCCCCTCAAAGTAGTGTGTCTACCAATTCCACCATCCGGGCGATTTCAGGATGCAAAGATAGCATAATTTTTATTTTCCGAAAAAAAATGTAACTTTGTTTTTAAAGAACTTCAATGCTAATGGACAAAAGGCCGGAGTATTCATACGCTGATGTTACTGCTTTCTTATTTGGCAGTTTACCCATGTATCAAAAAATCGGCAAGGTGGCTTACAAACCCGATTTGAATACGGCATTGGCTTTTGATGCATATTTTAAATCACCCCACCGCCGGTATAAAACCATTCACGTGGCCGGCACCAACGGCAAAGGTTCTGTGTCGCATATCCTGGCTTCGGTTTTGCAAAGCGCAGGCTACAAAGTAGGTTTGTTCACTTCGCCGCACCTGAAGGACTTTCGCGAACGCATTAAGGTGAATGGCGCGCTCATTTCCGAAGAAGAAGTCATTCATTTTGTGTCGAAGCACGAGGCGGAAATAAAAGCGCTGAGCCCGTCGTTTTTCGAGATGACTTCGGCGCTGGCGCTGGAATATTTTGCGCGGCAACATGTGGACATTGCCGTGATTGAAACCGGCATGGGCGGACGCCTTGACTCCACCAATATCATCAGGCCGGTGTTGAGCGTCATCACCAATGTGGGGATGGATCACACGGAGCATTTGGGTGATACGCTTGAAGCCATTGCCGGTGAAAAAGCAGGAATTATAAAACCGGACGTGCCCGTGTTGATAGGGGAGTGGCACCGCAAAACGGCGCCTGTCTTCGACCGGATAGCGCGGGAAAAACATGCCGCTTTATATTATGCCGATCATCTTTTGCGGGTGCTGCACGCGGAACAACGCGGCGACTTGCAACATTTCTCCTTAGTGGCCGACGGCAACCTGTTTCCTTTTGAGGTGGCCGCTGACCTCAGGGGACGCTACCAGCAAATAAATATCGTAACCGCGCTGGCGGCGGTAAATATACTGGGCGGGCGGTTCTCGAAGATTAGACGGCCGCTGCTATCAATTTCCGATGATGCGTTGGCGCACGGGTTAAGCCACGTGGTGGCGCAAACCGGCTTGCGCGGACGTTGGGAAATTATTGCCGAACGGCCGCTGATTATTTGTGACACGGGGCATAATGCCCACGGATTCAGGGAAACTATGCCGCAGCTTCAATCATTGCCATACCGGCGGTTGCATTTCATTTTTGGCGTGATGCAGGATAAGGACATTGACAGCATATTGCCGCTGCTGCCGGTTGACGCTTATTATTATTTTACGCAGGCCGATTTGCCCCGCGCCATGGATGCGCGCCAATTAGCCGAACGCTGCATTGAATACGGCTTGCAGGGACAAGTGGTGCAAACGGTGCCCAATGCCTTGAAAGTGGCGCGGGGAAACGCCTTGCCCAACGACGTCGTCTTTGTGGGCGGCAGCACCTTTGTTGTAGCAGAAGCCTTGTGAGTTAAGAACTAAGAGTTGTGCAATGTCGCATTGGCACATTTGTTTTAATCTATTTTTTAATGTAACTTTGCACACCTGTTCCTTTCCGGTGTTTATTTTAAATTTTATATCATGAAAAAAACAATTCTTTTCACCTCAATGACCGTTCTCATTATGGGCAGTTGCACGCAAAATCCGCAAATCAAAGTGGCTTATCCTGATGCTAAAAAAGTGGATTGTAAAGATGTATATTTCGGGAAAGAAGTGGCCGACCCTTACCGTTGGCTCGAAGATGACCGCTCGGACGAAACTGCAGCGTGGGTAAATGCGGAAAATGAAGTGACGTCCGGCTATTTGTCGCAAATCCCTTACCGGAATGCGATTAAGGCGTCATTGACCGAAATATGGAATTATCCGCGCCAGGGGCTGCCCAGGAAAGTGGGAGATAAATATTTCGTATGGAAGAACGACGGCTTGCAAAACCAGTCGGTATTGTATATATCGGATGGGCTGGACGGCGAACCGCGCGAGTTCATCAACCCCAACACGCTTTCGGCGGAAGGCACCACAGCTGTGGGCTCGTTAAGCCCGTCGAACGACAACAAGTATGTGGGCTACACCGTGTCGGTGGGCGGCTCCGACTGGAAGGAAATCCGCGTGAAAGACATGGACGGAAACGACCTCCCCGACGTGATTAAATGGGTGAAGTTCTCGGGCATTTCTTGGGCTGGCGACGGCTTCTATTACAGCGGCTACGACGAGCCGAAAGGAAGCGCGCTGTCGCAAAAAAATGAATACAACACAGTGTATTACCACAAATTGGGCGCCCGGCAAGCGCAAGATAAGCTGGTTTACCAGGATACGAAAAATCCGTTGCGCTACAACACCGCCTACGCCACGAAAGACGGCCGGTTCCTGCTGCTCGTTGTGTCGGGCGGCACCAGCGGCAACTCGCTTGCGGTAAAAAAACTGAAACAGCCGGGCGGCGATTTCCGCACGCTTGTCGCCGGGTTTGACTGGGATTATACGCCCATTGGCAATTTCGATAATGAACTCTATGTGCTCACTAACGACGGCGCGCCTCATTATAAGTTAGTCAAAATTGACCTTGCCGCTAAAGATTTGGCGTGGGAAACGGTAATTCCCGAAAGTGAAGACGTGTTACAATCGGTAAGCATGAAAGGCGGTAAACTGGTGGCCGAATATTTACATAATGCGCATTCTGAATTGTATATATTCGATAAGTACGGAAAGATTGAAACGAAACTCGCATTGCCCGAAATCGGCACAGTGTCGGGCATTAGCGGCGACAAGGACGAGAATGAAATGTTCTATGGTTTCACCTCCTTTACCACGTTGAACGATATTTACCGTGTGGATATTTCCAATCCGCAACCGGAGTTGTATAAATCCATATCGCTGAAAGTGAAAACGGGCAAATACGTGACCGAACAAGTGTTCTACGAGAGCAAAGACGGCACAAAAGTGCCAATGTTTATTGTGTACAAAGAGGGCACGAGGAAAAACGGAAAAAATCCCGCGTTGCTGTATGCTTACGGTGGATTTAATATCAGCCTCACGCCGGGCTTCAGCGCAAGCCGCATGCTGTTCCTTGAACAGGGCGGTATTTATGCGGTGGCCAACCTGCGTGGCGGCGGCGAATATGGCGAAGAATGGCACAAGGCAGGCACTAAACTGCAAAAGCAAAATGTGTTTGATGATTTCATTGCAGCGGCCGAATATCTTATTAAAGAGAAATACACTTCGCCCGAAAAGCTGGCTATCCGCGGCGGCTCTAACGGCGGGCTGCTGGTGGGCGCCTGCATGACCCAGCGTCCCGAACTCTTCAAGGTGGCGTTGCCGGCCGTTGGGGTGATGGACATGTTGCGCTTCCACAAGTTTACGGTAGGCTGGGGCTGGGTGTCGGACTACGGCTCGAGCGACAACGAGGATGAATTTAATTACCTGCTGGGCTACTCGCCCCTGCACAACATCAAGCCGGGCGTGTGCTATCCCGCTACGCTGGTCACTACCGCCGACCACGACGACCGGGTGGTTCCCGCGCACTCTTTCAAGTTTACGGCTACCATGCAGGAAGCGCAAGCGTGCGATAATCCCATTCTGATACGTGTGGAAACCATGGCGGGACACGGCGCCGGAAAACCCATCTCGAAGGCTATTGAAGAAGAAGCCGACGTGTGGTCGTTCGTGTTCTACAACCTCGGAATGAAATATAGATATTAGATTTTTAGACATTCTTAACTCTTAACTTAAAAAATGGAGCATATTAAATTTGTGTCGCCCGAAGAGGCGGTGAAAGTAGTGAAGTCGGGCGATCATGTGCACTTCAGTAGCGTGGCCAGTGCGCCGAAAACCCTAATCAAAGCCTTGTGCGACCGCGGCGAATTGAAGAACGTGCATATCCACCACTTGCACACCGAGGGCCCTGCCCCCTACACCGAAGCAAGATATGAAGGTATTTTCCAACATGACGCTTTCTTCGTGGGCGGCAACGTGCGGAAGGCTGTGCAAGCCGGTTATGCCGATTATATCCCTGTATTTTTAAGCGAAACCCAAAAACTTTACCGCACCGATGTGTTGCCTTGCAACGTGGCGATGGTACAAGTATCGTCGGTTGACAAGCACGGCTACGTGTCGCTGGGCACTTCGGTGGACGCGACGCTGGCAGCCATTGAGACGGCGCGCCGCCTGGGTGGAAAAGTGGTTGCCGTGGTGAATCCGAACGTCCCGCGCGCACATGGCGACGCCTTGATTTCAACCAGAATGATCGACCTTTTCGTGGAAGACAATACGCCGCTTGAGCCAGCGCACTTCACCGAGCCCAGCGATATTGAAGCGGCTATTGGCAAACACTGCGCCGCCCTGGTTGACGACGGCGCTTGCCTGCAAATGGGCATCGGCGCTATTCCCAATGCCGTGCTCTCGCAGTTGGGCAACCATAAGAATTTGGGTATCCACACCGAAATGTTTGCCGACGGCGTGCTGCCGCTCGTGGAAAAAGGCGTCGTCAACGGCGCCAATAAAGCCATCGACCGCGGCAAGATGGTATCGACGTTCCTCATGGGGTCGCAGCAATGTTATGATTTTATCGACGACAACCCCATGGTGGCCATGATGGACGTGGCTTATACCAACGACCCGTTTGTGATTGCCAAGAACCCGAAGGTGACAGCCATCAACTCGGCCCTGCAGGTGGACATTACCGGGCAGGTGTGCGCCGACTCGCTGGGCACCACGTTCTACTCGGGCGTGGGCGGACAGGTTGATTTTACTTACGGCGCTTCTTTGTCGGAAAAGGGTAGGGCCATCATTGCCATGCCCTCGGTGACGAACAAGGGCGTGAGCAAAATAGCCCCGGTGCTTACTTCCGGTGCGGGCGTGGTGACTACCCGCAATCATATCCACTGGTTTGTGACCGAATATGGCGCGGTGAACCTCTATGGAAAAGCATTGCAGGAGCGCGCGAAACTAATCATCAGCGTGGCGCATCCCGATCACCGCGAAGCGCTCGACAAGGCCGCGTTTGAACGCTTCGGCCCGCATTTCCATTTTAAGCCCTCTGTGTAGTTAGTAGTAGGAGGGTAGTTCCGGAATTTTACCGTAGGTGGCAAGTTGCTCCCGCTTCACAGGCAGCAAGCGGAAGTTTGCGTTTGTGGCAGCCGTGGCCGTGGCTTTCGCTGCTGTTGCTTTTGTTTTCATAGTGTTATTATTAAGATGCAACGCAACGGTGCGATTTTATTTGGAAAGATAGCAAAGGGCGCGGCCGGTTTTCCAGTTGCGCCCTTCTTCCACATGTATTATGAAAACAGCTATTCTAATTCCATCCCGGATTCTGGTGCCCTTCCAGAGCCGGATTGGCCTGCAGTTCCCTTAGTGGAATAGGCCATAACAAAGCATATTCCGGGATAGCGCCAATCCTGATGCTTCCATCCGGTTTGTTTTGGATTTTTGCCGATGCAAGCGGAGTCCAATTCAACGCACCCGCTGTCATGCTGGCTTCCGGGTATAGCCGCGTGCGGCGAATGTCATCCCAAATCTTGAATTCCAGGGGGAACTCGTGGAAACGCTCGGTTAAGATGGTCTGTATTAAATCTTCGCCGGTGGCTGTTTCGTCGCCCAGGCCGGCGCGTTTGCGTACCTGGTTGAGATAGCCGAGTGCCCCGGCTCCACCTGTGCGTGCGAGGCCTTCGGCGGCAATCAGCAGCACTTCGGCATAACGGAATGTAGGCATATTGTTATCGCCATCCTTGCCATTAATCAAAGGCGTTTCATCAAACCATGCCCAGTTCCCAACATTGTCCAATGTGTAAGGATTACCATTGGCATCGGTATAATTCTTGAAGAAGAATTGCTTTTCCATTCCACGGACGTCATTTGCGGCATAACTATCAATTAACATATCGCAGGGCAAGTAGGCATTATATAAGACGTCGCCTCCCGGGTGAAAAACACCCCATTGAAAAGCGTCTGTTCCAATTGAACGGCAAGCATAAGAATTACCTACGCTATAACTGGTCTGGTTATATTCTTTGGCAAAGATAATTTCATTAGATGATTTCGTCGTTTTAATGACGTTAAATGCAGAGTTAAGGTCATTAGTGCTGCCAGTGGGCTGAATAAGTTCATGCTGTCCCCCGTTGATCACGTTTATAGCCATTTGGGCGGCTTTGGTGTAGTATTCGTTCCCACCGTTGACCGGCGCTCCGGCCCATTGCAGATACACCTGTGCCAGCAATGTTTGCGCCATTGGTCTCGTAACATAACAGCCATTGTCGTAGAATGCTTTATTCGGCAAGGCGTCTCCCTCAATAATACTGAGCAAATCGGCCTCAATATTTTGATATACTTGTGCTGCGGGAATACGCTCTTTGGACATACCGTCTGTAGAGGTGTAAGGTTCGTCGATGTATGGCACATCACCGAATTCTTTTACCAAATAAAAATAGCCGTATGCACGAAAGAATTTACCTTGTGCCACAAAATTGTTTATTTGGGCGTCGCTTAATATGCCGGTCATGGTTGGGATATTGGCAATCACAAAATTTGCGCGGGAAATACCTTTGTAAAATTCATGCCATAGTTTGTATGCCGTGG
>JAITIL010000068.1 GCA_031279475.1 Prevotellaceae bacterium
ATTGTTAATTTTTTCATTTTATTTTGATTAAATAATGTATTTTACACCTAAAACTGTCGATAGTATGGTCAACGCTTGTGCGAATTAGACCTTAATCAATCGTAGAAACTGGCGTCCTCAATAACTTGGAAACAAACGACTATCGGGCTACTGATGAGTTCATCCTCGCCGGGGTTTTTCAAGTTGACTTGCTTTTATATTGAGTTTTTTATATATTCATAGGTTCGATAACGACGCGTGTTATTAAGTAGAAATCAATTCACTAATTTTTCTACGCCTCCTATTTATGATTTTTTTTATATTTTTAGTCGGCTTATTGAGCTGTTGGGCAATTTCATCGTCGGGCGAGAGGTAGGCTGCCAAAGTCGCAAGCCCCAATGGCGGAAAGAGCGAATATTTTATAGGTCGCCAAAAGGGGCTCTCCGACTCTGTCAAGGCCGGTAAAATCATTTTTACCTTCATTGGTCGTTGATGATTATTTTACCACACCATACTCGTGCAATATTTCTTCCGCATCGGTTGCATCCACTTTCATGTTTTGCGGAAGCTGGCGCACAATCGCACGGATATTGCCGTTCGTCAGTTTTGTACTGTTGGCCACATTAACAACGAGACGCTCATACTTGCGCATCAATACCAACAGGTTTTGATTGGTCGTTGTAACCACTACCGACACGTCGTCCGTATCGGTAATACTGTTGTGGATACTGATACGGCAGGTGTCGCCCTCAAATTCCACACTGCTTATCACGCCATTGGCGTAAGCGTTGTACGTTGTAGCGGCCTTCACGGCGTCAACGGCTACAAAGGCGGTGGCAGTAGCAAATATACTGGCCAGCGCAGTCAATAAAATAATTATTTTTTTTCTCATAACTGTAATTTTTAATAGTTAATAAATATAATTAAAAGTACTTTTAAATTCAAAGTAAAAAAATAAAAAAAATTAGTCCATCGTATCAATGAGTTTCGCCAACGTTTCTATATGTTGTTTTAACGCATCTTTTCCTTCGCGTGTAATGGCATAGAGCGTATTGGGTTTCCGCCCGATAAATCCTTTTATCACGGACAGGTAATTATTCTCTTCCAATATTTTTATATGCGAAGCCAAATTTCCATCCGTAACCTGTAATAAATCTTTCAAATCGTTAAAAGAATACGTTTTATTCACCGCCAATATACTCATGATACCTAATCGCAATCGATGGTCGAAAATCTTATTTAAATTTTTTATGGGATTGGGTTCCGTCATCTTACATCCTTTCGTTCGTACCTAAACCATATCACAACACCATATAAAATATGTAGCACGCCAAAGCCTGTTGCCAAAAAAAGTAATCCGTAAGCAGGCTGCCAAATGGTAATACATCCCAAAATCATTTCAGCAAAAGCCAGGTAGCGACTTTCGTTGGTGGTATAATAGCTTCCGCAAAAAATAGCAATACCATATATAATAAGAGATACCGCCGGAAGCAAAAAATAGAATTGATTGTTTAATACCCACAAAAAAATAAAAGAGCCTGCAATAAACGGCACGGCAATACTGATAAACAACCGCCGGGTAGCACTGTTCCAGAACGGGATTCGTATTTTTTTACTTCGGCGATAACTAAAAAAGAGAACACACAAGAGCGCTCCTGCAAAAATAGCAGCCCCCAACAGTAATAATTTTTGTTGCAATGCCTCTACGGCGTACGTATTTTCTTTAAAATCCTCTATCCAATGATACGCCAAAGACGCACCAACCAAAGCCAAAACGCCGGCCAGGACACCCCCTAACCCACTCAGGCCAATACACGTGCTACTGCGCTCCATCAATTTACGAATAGCATCTAATTCGGTAATTTTTTTATATTGTTTGTCCATATAAAAGTACTTTGAAATGCAAAGTTACAACTTTTTTTTAAACTTCCAAAAAAATTTAACAAAAAACACATTTTTATTTTATCGTCTTGAATGAGAGCAGATGGATGGTTACGGCTACGGCCACCATTAACAGCAATATACGCACCCAAAACACAGCCACCAGGAAAATGGAAATTAAGATGCTAACCCATAAAAAGGCAACGGAAAAAATTTTGTCTTTTTTCCGGATACCTTTATATTGTAACCATTCACGCAATGGCTTGCCGATGAAGGGATGATGTAAAATTTTTTCTCTCCATGACGGCGAACTTCTGGCAAAACAAAAAACGGCCAAAAGCAAGAACGGGACAGTCGGCAACAAGGGCAGGAACATACCCAGCGTACCCAACGCCACAGCCAACAAACCGCTGGAAAACCAAAGGACACGAAAAAAACGAGGCATTAACAACTAATTTTTTTACAAAGATATTCATTAAGCGTGAAAGTTTTAAAAATTTAGTAAAAATCATTAAAAAAAAAATCGTACCTTCGGCCAAAAAATAAAACGCATGTTGATTTCAAAAATAGCCAGGAATACCCCGCTGCGGTTTGCCATGATTGGCAACGGAAGCTGGGCTACCGCACTCACCAAGGTACTGCTCACCGGACAGCCGAATTTGCAATGGTTTGTGCGCAACGCCGCCATGATCAAGTATATTGAAAAGTACCACCGCAACCCTGAGTTTTTACGCTCGGCGCAACTCGACGCCTCGAAGCTCGACATGTCGGACAACATTAATGAAGTCATTGAAAAAGCGGATATACTGGTATTTTGCATCCCCTCCGCCTTTCTGAAAGGCGAGCTTGATAAATTCACCGGAACCTTTGACAACAAGTTTATCGTAACCGCCATCAAAGGGATTATTCCGGACGACAACATGACGGTGGCCGAATATTTTAATCGTAAATATCATATTCCGTATGATAATATTGGCGCCATCACCGGCCCTTGCCACGCCGAAGAAGTAGCGTTGGAGCGGCTTTCGTACCTCACTTTTTCGTGTAAGAAAAAGGAAAATGCGGCGTTCCTTGCCGAAAATTTTTCATGCAACTACATTAAAACCCTTACGGGAACAGACCTTTACGGGGTGGAATATGCAGCCATCCTGAAAAATATTTATGCCATCACTACGGGTATTTGTCATTCGTTAGGTTATGGCGATAATTTCCTGGCTGTACTGGTCACCAATGCACAGGCCGAGATGAAACGTTTTCTCAACAATACTTACCCCAGCGCCGCCCGCGACACCACGCAATCGTCGTACCTGGGTGACTTGCTCGTGACGTGTTACTCGCAATTCAGCCGCAACCGCACATTTGGCGCCATGATCGGAAAAGGATATTCCGTTACTTCGGCACAAGCCGAAATGAACATGATTGCCGAAGGGTATTATGCCTGCAAAAGCATCCATCACCTCAACCTCAAACACCGGGTGAATATGCCCATTGCCGAAGCCACTTACCGCATTTTGTACGACGGCGCTTCGCCCGACGAAGAGATGAAACAACTCACCGAGAAGTTACAATAGTTTACAAATTTATATTCGTTTCCGCAAGGCTTCGCCTTGTTCTTCAAAGCCCGGTTTGTTCAGCAGGGCAAACATGTTTTTCTTGTAGGCCTCTACCCCCGGCTGATCGAACGGATTTACGCCAAGCATGTAACCACTCACGCCGCAGGCTTTTTCAAAGAAATAGAGCAGTCCGCCAAGGTGATATTCGTCAAGCGTGGGGATTTCAATGTGGATATTAGGTACACCGCCGTCCACGTGAGCCAACAGGGTACCCAGTTCAGCCATTTTGTTACATTCGCAAAGCCGCTTCCCGGCTAAGAAATTCAGTTGATCAAGGTTTTGTTCATCATGCGGAATTGTGAGCGTGTGTTTCTCCTGCGCCACGCTCAACACGGTTTCAAACAAGTGGCGCTCGCCTTCCTGCAGGTATTGTCCCATGGAATGAAGGTCGGAAGTGAAATCCACACCGGCGGGGAACAGCCCTTTGTGCGCCTTACCCTCGCTTTCGCCGTAAAGTTGTTTCCACCATTCGGTCACATAATGAAGTTTGGGATTATAATTTACCAATACTTCTATCTTCCGGCCCTGCACATACAGGGCATTACGCACTGCTGCATACTGCACCGCCGGATTTGTGCAGTCTTTTTTTGCAGTGTAGTGCGCCATATCGGCTGCACCTTTTATTAAAGCGTCAATGTCAAATCCCGCCACTGCAATGGGCAGAAGGCCTACAGGGGTGAACACCGAAAAACGCCCGCCCACGTCATCGGGAATCACGAAAGTGGAATAGCCTTCTTGTCCGGCCAACACACGCAATGCCCCGCGTGCTGCGTCGGTAATGGCCACAATGCGGTTTTTGGCGCCGGCTTTGCCATACTTTTCTTCAAAGTGTTGCTTAATTAACCGGAAGGCGATGGCCGGCTCGGTAGTGGTCCCCGATTTTGAAATCACAATGCAGGCTGCAGAATGGTTTTTGAGCACCTCGAGCAACTCGGCATGATAATCTTCACTGATATTTTGTCCTGCAAAAAGCAGTAAGGGGTGTTTGCGTTGCGGCAGCAGCGTATTGAAACTGTGCGACAGGGCGTCGAGTACGGCTTTGGCGCCGAGATAAGACCCGCCAATGCCAATCACCACCACAAGTTCAATCCCCTGCGAAAGTTTACCAGCCACATTTTTCAAATCGTCTCTCACAGTTTCCGTACAAGCGGCAGGGAGATCGATCCATCCTAAGAAATCATTTCCTTCTCCTTTACGGCTTTCCAATTTAATTAAAGCCTGCACCGCCTTCCCGCGCCAAGCGTCTAATGTTTCGGCATCCACAAAAGAAGCGGTGGAGCGCAAATCTATTTTAATACTATTCATCCTTAATTTGTTAATCTATTCTTTATTTTCAAGTTATTCCGCTTTTATCCGGCACATGGCTTGCACCGGGTCGGCTGCGCCAAACACAGCGTGTCCTGCAACCAACACATCAGCGCCTGCGGCATAGAGCGCTTCGGCGTTCTGCGCGCCCACGCCACCGTCCACTTCAAGCAGCGCAGTTGCGTTTTCACGCAAAATAAGTTCCTTCATCTCCGCAATTTTCCGGTAAGTATGCGTAATAAAAGTTTGTCCGCCAAAGCCCGGATTCACCGACATGATCAGGACCAGGTCGGTTTCCTGCAATATATCAGACAGTAGGGCCACCGGGGTATGCGGATTGAGCGCCACGCCCGCCTTCATGCCTAAATTATGAATTTCCCGCAAGGTACGGTGAAGATGCGTGCATGCTTCATAATGTACCGTAAGCCACGCAGCCCCAGTTTCCTTAAATACCCCAAGGTACCGGTCGGGATCGTGAATCATTAAATGTACATCCAACGGTTTTTCCGCCTCTTTTGCAATGGCTCTTATCACCGGAAAGCCATAAGAAATATTAGGCACAAATATACCATCCATAATATCAAGATGAAACCAGTCGGCCACACTTTTATTAACCATCTTCACTTCAGCCTCAAGTTGGCCAAAATTTGAGGATAACATGGAAACAGACAATAATTTATTCATAGCCATGAGAAGTAAGTTGCCGGCAAATTTAATATAAATTAAGGAATAAAAAAAAAGAAAAAATTTGCAGATTAAAAATGTTATTGTATCTTTGCAGCGAATTTACAATCCGAAAACATTTCTAAACCAGTTTGTAACACCAAACTATTTCCACTCAAAAATATTAATTTATGTACGACATATTAGAACTTAACAAAAAAAGTATCGAAGAACTTCGGGTGATTGCTGAAAATTTAAAATTAAAAAAAATCAATTCTTTGGAAAAAGAAGCCTTGATTTATCGCATCATCGATGAGCAAGCTATTAAAGGCATTGCAGAAAAAGAGAGTGAAAAACCAGCCAAGCTGGCACGTAAGAAACGCGAGCGTGTGGATAAACCGGCGGCCGTTGAAGAGAAGAGCCACGAAGAAAAGAAATTCGAAGAGAAGAAATTCGAAGAAAAGAAAACGG
>JAITIL010000079.1 GCA_031279475.1 Prevotellaceae bacterium
AATTGCCCCGATTTCGGCTGTAAACCTTTATTTTCGGAGTAATGGACAAAGATACAAAAAATCCCAATCAATTCAAAATAAATCGATTGGGATTCTTTTTTTATTTGCTGAATGTCCCTGGTTGGCGTTTTTTAGAATAGGATATTCGCTTTAACGCAATTTGTGGATGGTTAGCCCGCTGCGGAGTTTCGGCTCAAACCAGGTGGTTTTCGGCGGCATGATGTTGCCAGTGTCGGCAATGTTGATGAGTTGCTTCATCGACACCGGATAGAGCGCAAAGGCCGCAGCCATTTCGCCGCTGTCTACGCGCTTTCTTAATTCGCCGAGGCCGCGAATGCCGCCCACGAAGTCAATCCGTTTGGACGTGCGCAGGTCGCCGAGGTCTAAAATTTTATCAAACACCAAATCCGAGAGCACCGTCACGTCTAATACTCCAATGGGGTCGCTGTCGTTATAGGCGCCGGGTTTGGCGGTGAGCGAATACCACTTGCCGGCGATGTACATCGAAAAGTTGTGCAGCTTCGCCGGTTTGTATTCCGTTGTCCCGCGCTCCTCCACGTCGAACGCAGCGCTTAATTTTTCGATGAACTGCGCGGGCGTTAACCCGTTCAAATCCTTTACCACACGGTTGTAGTCGATAATTTTCAAATGGCTCTCGGGGAAAATAACCGCCATGAAATAATTGTATTCCTCCTGGCCGGTGTGGTTCGGGCTGGCTTTGCGTTTTTCCTGTCCCACCAGCGCGGCGGCGGCCGTGCGGTGGTGGCCGTCGGCCACATACAAGGCCGGGATGTTGGCGAACAGTTCCGTGATTTGCTTTATGCGTGCATCGTCGTCAATCACCCAGAAGTGGTGCCCGAAGCCGTCGTCCGACACGAAGTCGTATTCCGGTTGTTCATGCTCCACGATGCTTTTCACGAGGGCGTTCATTTCCGGCACATCGGGGTAGGCGAAGAACACCGGCTCCACGTTGGCGTCCTGGATGCGCACGTGTATCATGCGGTCTTCTTCCTTGTCTTTGCGCGTCAGTTCGTGTTTCTTGATGCGTCCTTCGAGGTAGTCGTCCACATGCGCGGCTGCCACCAGGCCATACTGGGTACGACCGTTCATGGTTTGCGCGTAGATGTAATACTGCTCCTTACCGTCTTGTTTGAGCCATCCTTTTTGTTGCCATTTCTTGAAGTTCTCCACCGCTTTGTCGTAGGCCTGCTGCGCATGCTCGTCGATGACGGGGTCGAAATCAATTTCGGGCTTAATAATGTGCAATAGCGATTTTTCGCCGGCTTCGGCTTTCGCCTCTTGCGAGTTTAACACGTCGTAGGGGCGCGAGGCCACCTCTTTTACCAATTCTTTCGGCGGCCGCAAGGCCGCAAAGGGCTTTATCTTCATACAAGTTGAGAGTTGAAAGTTGAGAGCGTTATTCTTAGTTCACCTGAAAGGTTTTATCATTATTTTTAAAGAAATTCACGATTTGGGTGGCGGCGGCCAGGCCCGCATTGATATTGGCCTCGGCGGTTTCGGCGCCCATCTTTTTTGGCGTAGCGAAATAGCGCGCGCCGAATTTTTCCTGCAACACGGCGTGGTTGTCGGGCGCTATGTCCGACACATATTTCAAGTCGGCGCGTTCTCCCATAATCCTTAGCAGCTCGTCTTCGTGGATTACCTCTTTACGCGCGGTATTGACCAGGCAAGCGCCTTCCGGCATTTTGGAAAGCAGGTTGTAGCCGATTGATTTTTTCGTTTTTTCAGTGGCCGGAATGTGCAGCGACACATAATGGCAGGTACTGTAAAGTTCCTCAGCCGCTGTCAGCGCGTTCACGCCGTCTTTCGTAATATCCTCCGCATTCACAAAAGGGTCGAAGGCGTACACATCCATGCCAAACCCTTTGGCGATTTTAGCCACAAGCCTGCCCACATTCCCGTAGGCGTGAATGCCCAGTTTCTTCCCTTTCAGCTCCGACCCCGTGCCCGGCCGGAACGTGTTACGCGCCATGTACACCATCATGCCCACAGCCAGCTCGGCCACCGCATTGGAGTTTTGGCCGGGCGTATTCATCGCCACAATGCCGCGCGCCGTACACGCAGCCAAGTCAAGGTTGTCGTAACCGGCGCCTGCCCGCACTACGATTTTCAATTGCTTTGCCGCATCAATAACTTCTTTGGTCACCTTGTCGGAACGCACAATTAAGGCGTCAACAGCGGTCACCGCCTTGTAGAAATCGTTTACATCCGTATATTTCTCCAGCAGGTGAAGTTCAAATCCCGCATCTTCGGTAATTTTCCTTATTCCGTCCACTGCCGCTTTGGCAAATGGTTTGTCGGTTGCTATTAATATCTTCATGTTTTACTATTTATCTAAAATTTCAATATTTCGCTTTTGGCACACATCAATAAAATCTTTTTTATTAAAAGTAATCAAATAATCTACCTTTCTTGCGATATTATTTTTCATAAACTTTGTATTCATAGACTCATACAAAGTTGGAAATGGTATAATAATATTTCCTGCATTCAAATATTCCGCGATGCTGACTGCTTCTGTGTAATGAGTATCACTTTGGTCATACAAGGCAAGCCAAAAACCGCTGTCAACTACAATATTACTCATTCTACGTCTTCATTTGCCGGTTTTTGTTTATATCCTGTCCATGGATTGGCTTTTCTATTTCCAAAAATATACTTGCCAACACATTTCCTATCGGCTTTTTTATATATTACATAAAAACGTTCTCCATTTTTTATGTCCACATTTTTACTGATTTCCGATTTTAATTTTTCAGCTACATCCTCATTCTCCTCAACCTCTATTCTAAAAAAAGCATTACTATTTCCGCATTCCACTGCATCAAGATTATCTAACCATTGATACAAGCCGGAGTAATCACCTCTTACCCCTAAATCATAAGACAACCATATACTTTTTTTCATGATTAATTATTCACTATTTTTTCAAATTCCTGCATGCACTTTACTATGGCTTCCACGCTCGATTTGGGACAGGCGTTGTACGTCGATGCGCGGAAGCCGCCCACCGAACGGTGTCCCTTAATGCCAACCATGCCGCGCGCTTTCGCAAAGTCCAGGAACGAATCTTCTTTACTCTCGTAGCCTTTGTTCATCACAAAGCAAATGTTCATTAATGAACGGTCTTCTTTCTCGGCGGTGCCTGTAAACACCCTGTTGCGGTCGATTTCATTATACAGCAGCGCCGCTTTCTCCACATTTTGCTTATACATGCCGGCCACGCCGCCCTGTGCTTTTACCCATTTCAACGTTTCGTTCATAATCAAAATCGGGAACACCGGCGGGGTGTTGAACATCGAGCCGTTTTTAATGTGTGTGGTATAATCGAGCATCGTGGGGATGTAACGCCCCGTCTTCCCTAAAATATCTTCGCGCACGATAACGAATGTTACACCGGCCGTGCCCACGTTTTTCTGCGCGCCTCCGTAAATCAGTCCGTATTTCGACACGTCCACGGGGCGGCTCATAATGTCGGACGACATGTCGGCCACCAACGTTACGGGGCTGTCGTAGTCCTTGTGTATTTCCGTGCCGTAAATGGTGTTGTTTGTGGTGATGTGGAAATAGTCGGCGTCTTTCGGGACGTCATATTGCTTCGGGATGTAGGTGTAGTTTTTATCGGCCGACGAAGCCACTTTCACCACAGCTTCCCCAAACAACCCTTTGGCTTCGGCGTAAGCTTTTTTCGCCCACACGCCGGTTTCGAGATACGCCGCCTTTTTGCTGAACAGGTTAAAAGGCGCCATCAAAAACTGGGTACTGGCGCCGCCACTGAGAAAAAGAACTTTGTAATTTTCGGGGATGTTCAGCAATTCGCGCCACAGCGCCTCACATTCGGCCATCACGGCTTCCCAGTCTTTCGAACGGTGTGAGATTTCAATGACAGACATGCCGCTACCTTTAAATTCCTTCAACGCCTCAATACCCGCATTGATGGCTTCTTTCGGGAGCACACATGGCCCCGCATTAAAATTGTGTACAGTTTTCATGTTATGTATTTTTACTAATAATTTTCAGATTATGTTCATCGGTCACTTTTTCACAGTAATGGCACACGAGAAGCAATCCCTTATCGGTATGTTTGGTGGCAAACCGGGTAGTGATGGGCTGGTGGTTGGTGATGCAATCGGGGTTGAAACATTTGGCTATACCCACAATAGCGTCGGGCACCGTCACCTGCCGCTTTTCGACCACTTCGTAATCTTTGATGATATTAAACTTGGCCTCTGGCGCAATCAGCGCAATGCGGTTGATGTCGTCGTCTTCAAAAAAACGTTCGGAAATCTTAATGATAGCTTTGCTTTCCAGGTGCTTGCTTTCCAAGTTCATTCCAAACGTAATTTGGCTGTCGCAATCCTCCAGGCTGAGAATTTCAATGACCCTGAAAAGTTGGGAAGAGGGGATGCGGTCAATCACCGTCCCGTCTTTGATAGCGTTCACCTTAAGTTGTTTTTCACGTTCCATATTCCAATGAATTTAACGATTAGCGTCCTATCAGATAATGAATAATAGCCATGCGGGCAAACACGCCATTGCGAGCCTGTTCGAAATAATAGGCCTTGGGGTTGTTGTCCACATCGGCGCTAATTTCATTGACACGCGGCAGCGGATGCAGGATTTTCATAGAGGGTTTCGTATCTTTCAGAAAGCTATTTTTCAGGACATACACATTCTTCACTTTTTCATATTCAATAGGGTCGGAGAAGCGTTCACGCTGCACGCGGGTCATGTACAGGATGTCGGCGTCGTTGATATTTTCGGCGAGTTCGGTATGCTCGGTAAACGGGAGCCCGCGTTCGGAAAGGTATTGCTTATATTCTTCGGGCATGCGCAATTCGGGCGGCGCAATGAATTTGAAGCGCGTGTTGAAGTGCGACATGGCTTGCAGCAACGAGTGCACGGTGCGGCCATATTTCAGGTCGCCCACCATGGTAATGGTAAGATTGTCGAGCCGGCCTTGCGTTTTTTGAATGGAGTACATGTCGAGCAGCGTTTGTGACGGATGTTGGTTGGCGCCGTCGCCGGCATTAATGACAGGCACCCGCGAGATTTCAGACGCATAGCGCGCACTGCCCTCCCTGGGATGACGCATCACAATGAGGTCGGCATAATTTGAAATCATCATGATGGTGTCTTTTAGCGTTTCGCCTTTCGAGACGCTGGTGTTGTCGGCGTCGGAAAAGCCTACTACGCGGGCGCCAAGCCGGTTAGCCGCAGTTTCAAAACTAAGGCGCGTGCGGGTCGACGGTTCAAAAAAGATGGTAGCCACCACTTTTCCTTTAAGCACAGGCCGGTGGTCTTTCTCGAAAATCGCCGCCTGCTTTACGATGTAGAGCAGTTCGTCTTTCGAGAAGTCATGGATGGAAACTAAACTTTTTGGCATGATGTTATTTTTGGACTAAAGCATTACAAAGGTATACAAAAAAAATAAATCGACCAAGCCTTCAGAACAAACGCACAGGGCAAACGCATAAAAAAATGATGTAGCTGGCCTTTGCCAACGGTAACAGGCACAATGCCGGTTGCCCTGGATTTTTATCCCGCGCGCTTGGAAATTTCGCGTTTTTCATGTAATTTTGTGAAAAGCCCTTTGCGAACAAAATTTATGATTACACATTATATTTCATCCGAACCGCTGACCCTTGACCTCATACAAACGTTGCTCGAACAGCCGCACCAATTAGCGTTGAGCCATGATTCGCAACGAAAAATAGAAGCCTGCCGCAGCTACCTTGACCAAAAAGCGGCAAAGAACGAAGCGCCCATCTACGGCGTAACTACGGGCTTCGGCTCGCTGTGCAACAAAAACATATCGTTCGAGGAATTGGGACGCCTGCAGGAAAACCTGGTGATGTCGCATGCGTGCAGCACCGGCGACGAGCTGACGCCCGAGCTGGTGCGCCTCATGCTGCTGCTCAAGGCGCACGCGCTTTCGATGGGGCACAGCGGCGCACAGGTAAGCACCATTGAACGTATCCTCGACTTCTATAACCTGGATATACTCCCTGTGGTGTATGACCGGGGCTCGCTGGGCGCGAGCGGCGACCTGGCGCCCTTAGCCAACCTTTTCCTCCCGCTCATCGGAAAAGGCGAAGTAAACTGTCAGGGGAAAAAACAGCCGGCCGCCGAAGCGCTGAAACAGTTCGGCCTGCAACCGGTGAAACTGCAATCGAAAGAAGGCCTGGCGCTGCTCAACGGCACGCAATTCATGAGCGCACACGGCGTGCTGGCGCTCCTCAAAAGCGACCGTTTGCTGAAACTTGCCAATAAAATCAGCGCGCTTTCGCTCGAAGCCTTCGACGGCTGCATCGACCCGTTCGACGAACGGCTGCACGCCTTGCGCCCGCAACAGGGGCAAATTGAAACGGCCGCCGAGATGCGCAATATCCTTAAAGGAAGCGAACTCATTGCCCATCCCAAGCCGCACGTGCAGGACCCCTACTCGTTCCGCTGCATCCCGCAGGTACACGGCGCTGTGAAAGACAGCGTCCGCTACGTAAACCGCATTGTGCTCATCGAAATTAATTCGGTCACCGACAACCCCATGGTGTTTCCCGAAGATGACGCGGTGCTCTCGGGCGGCAACTTCCACGGACAACCGCTTGCGCTGGCCTATGACTTCCTGGCTATCGCGCTTTCGCAATTGGGCAACATCTCAGAACGCCGCACGGCACAACTGATTCTCGGCCTCCGCGGCTTGCCCGAATACCTTATTGTCCAATCGGGCCTCAACTCCGGATTTATGATTCCCCAATATGTGGCCGCCGCATTAGTGAATCAAAATAAGACATACAGCCACCCCGTTTCCGTGGATTCCATCGTGTCGTCTAACGGACAGGAAGACCACGTGAGCATGGGCGGAAACGCAGCCACCAAACTGTTAAAAGTGATTGACAACGTGGAACGTATTTTGGCCATCGAACTCATGAATGCCGCACAGGCGCTTGAGTTCCGGCGTCCGGAAAAAAGTTCGCCGGTACTCGAAGCCTTTTTCCACGCATTCCGTAAAGTGGTGCCTTATCTTCCGGAAGACCGCATCTTGTATGAAGATATGCAAAAAGCGATAGATTTTGTGAAGAATACCGCCATTTGACGATTTTTTTATACCTTTGCGGACTAATTTATTATCGTATGGAAACTCCGGGAAGAATAAAAATTATTGAATTATTTAAAAGCGCTACGGGCGTCGTTGTAACAGTAAAAGGCTGGGTGCGTAGCAAGCGCGGCAACAAACAAATCGCTTTCATTGCTTTGAACGACGGCTCCACCATACACAATATACAGGTGGTGGTTGACCTGAATAAAATACCGGAAGAACAGTTGAAAACCGTCACTACAGGCGCTTGCCTGCGGGTTACCGGGACGCTGGTAGAGTCACTGGGCAGCGGCCAACCTGTAGAAATACAGGCCGGTGAAATTGAAGTGTACGGCACGGCCGACGCCGACACGTACCCCTTGCAAAAGAAAGGCCATACGCTCGAATTTTTGCGCGACGTCGCCCACCTGCGCCCGCGTACCAACACTTTCGGCGCCATACTGCGCATCAGGCATGCCATGGCTTTTGCCATTCATCACTACTTTAACGAGCAGGGATTTTATTACATCCACACGCCTCTCATTACCGCTTCCGACGCCGAAGGCGCAGGAGCCATGTTCCACGTAACAACCCTCGATATAAACCACCCGCCCAAAAATGAACAGGGCGCTATCGACTACACACAAGATTTCTTCGGACGGGAAACGAGCCTCACGGTAAGCGGGCAACTCGAAGGCGAGCTTTGCGCTATGGCGCTCGGCCAAATCTACACTTTCGGCCCCACGTTCCGCGCCGAGAACAGCAACACGCCGCGCCATTTAGCCGAATTTTGGATGATAGAGCCCGAAATGGCGTTCTATAATATCTCCGACAACATGGACCTCGCCGAGGATTTCATCAAGTATCTGGTGCGTTATGCCCTCGAACATTGCGCCGACGACCTGAAATTCCTGAACGACATGTATGACAAGGAACTGCTCGAACGCCTGCAAGGCGTGTGTAACACCGGGTTTGAGCGGCTATCCTATACCGAAGGCGTGGACATTTTGCTGAAGTCGGGACAGAAGTTTGAGTTTCCCGTATCGTGGGGCGTAGACCTGCAAAGCGAACATGAACGTTACCTTGTGGAAAAACATTTCAAAAGGCCGGTCATCCTTACCGATTATCCGAAACAAATCAAAGCGTTCTACATGAAGCAAAACGACGACGGGAAAACCGTACGCGCCATGGATGTGCTGTTCCCGAAAATCGGCGAGATTATTGGAGGCTCACAACGTGAAGAAGATTACAACAAGCTGCTGGCACGCATTAATGAAGACAAGATGGAAATAGACAGCCTGTGGTGGTACCTCGATACGCGCCGTTTCGGCTCGGCCGAGCACAGCGGATTCGGCCTCGGTTTTGAACGCCTGCTGCTCTTCGTTACCGGCATGACGAATATCCGCGACGTCATTCCTTTCCCACGCACGCCCAAAAACGCATCATTTTAAATATGGCGAAAAAATATACCGACATTGCCGCCCTCGGCGCCGTAAAATTACTCGACCACATCACGAACGCTGTAGAAACGAAACAGCCTTCTACTGTCAAAGGCATGGGCGACGACGCCGCTGTTGCAGACTACAACGGGCAACAATGCGTGACGGCCACTTCCCTGTTGCTCGAAGGTATTCATTTCGACCTTACATACACCCCACTGAAACATTTGGGATACAAGACCGTCATTGCTACTATAAATAAAGTATATGCAATGAATGTAAATCCCACGCAAGTCATGGTTACGGCAGGTCTCTCGCAACGCTTTTCCGTAGAACATGTGGAAGAGCTTTTCGACGGCGTCACCACGGCGTGTACGCGCTACGGCCTTGACTTGGTCAACGTGGCGCTGTCAACCTCCCTCACCGGGCTTACCCTGAGCGCAACGGCCACAGGCGCCGCGCCGAAGGAAAACATCGTGTACCGCCACGGAGGAAAACCCACCGACCTGTTATGTCTCACCGGCAACTTAGGCGCCGCCTACATGGGCCTCCAACTGCTGAAACGCGAAAAAACGGTATTTGAAGGAAACAATAATGCGCAACCCCAGTTGGAAAGCTACAGCTACATCCTTGAGCGGCACCTGAAACCCGAAGCGCAAAAAGAAGTGATTGGCCTGTTGGCCGCCCACCACATTGTCCCTACCGCCATGATTAATGTGACGGAAGGCCTGGCTTCAGACACGTTGCATTTGTGCAAGCAGTCGAGCTGCGGCGTCCGCATTTACCTTGAGCGCCTGCCCATCGCTTCGGAAACGTTTAAGATGGCGGAAGAAATGAACCTCGATGCGGTGGTGGCCGCACTCCACGGCGGCGACGACTTCGAACTCCTGTTCACCGTTCCTGTAACCCTGCACGACGTCGTCAAACGCGACCTGCAGGGCATCGACATTATCGGGCACCTCACCGGCGCAAACGAAGGCGCCTATCTCATCACCCCCGACAACCAAGCCATTGCACTCCAGGCGCAAGGGTGGAAGTAACCTTTAGCTATTTTCAAGCAACACGTTGCCATCGAAGCCGAGTTTTGTGTGCAAAGTTTTTGCTATTTGAATATTGATGGCTGACTTTCCATACGAAGAGAAGCCGCGCCATTTACAAATACAATTTAACACATTCGGTTATAATTTACTGATTAAATACATTCATTATTTATCTTTCGCAAATGCATAAATAATTTCTGAAATATAGAAATTATTTGTTGAATGTGGAAATATTTTTTCGCCTACTCCACTGCCCGCTCCATGTCGGGCAGCAGGGGCTCGCCACGGTAGCGCAGCAGGAGTTGCGCCACAGCCATAGCGTCTTTCTCGCAATATTGCACAATGCGCGGCAGGTTTTTTTCTTCGTAATACACTGCTGCCACGCGGCTGCCGTCAATATCGTCCTTAGGGGTGGGAATATCCAGGATGGTAGTCAATAAGTCCAAGGAGCAAAAATGCTTGTAGTCGCCGAACTTCCACAGTTCCATTGTATCGAGGAAGGGCACTTCCCAGGGCTTGCGGCCGGCCATGTCTAGCACGGCGGGCAGCGGCAATCTGTTAACCAGGATACGGCGGGCAATGTAAGGAAAGTCAAATTCCTTGCCGTTATGCGCGCACAGCTGGGCGTCTCTCCTTTTGGCAAAAAAAGCCTGCAGTGATGTACAAAACTGCGTCAGCAGCAGCTTTTCGTCATCCCCACAGAATGATTTTACCCGGAACACCTTGCCCTTGTCCCCGCTATGAATGTAGCCTGCCGAGATACAAATAATCTTCCCGAATTCCGCCAAAATGCCGGCGCGTTCATAGACTTCTTCCGCCGTTTGGTCTTCCTTGCGGAAGTAGGCCGATTTCTTTTCCCACAGTGTTTTCATCCGTTCCGGCAACTCGTTGTAGACCGCCGCCTGCGGCACGGTTTCTACATCGAGGAACAACACACGTTCAAGGTTTAAATGGTTAAGCATAGAAATAATTTTAAAATTTCCAGGTCTCCCGCAGGCGTTCCAACTCCTTGTAGTTCGTCATGTCTAAATGATGAGGAACCACCGCCACATAGCCTTCGGCGAGCGCATTTTCATCGGCGTCGCCCGCTTCTTTTTCATGGTTCAGGAAACTGCCGGTCATCCAATAGTAGTCCTGGCCGTGCGGGTCGACCCGTTTTTCAAATTCCTCCATCCACACGCCGCGGTTTTGGCGGCACAGGCGGACGCCTTTGATTTCCTGATAGGGCAAGCGCGGAAAATTCACATTAAGGAATGTATTTTCGTCAAATGGAAACGCCTGTACCATGTCGATAACCCGCTTCCCATAAGGGATACAGGCGGTGAAATCGGCAGTGAGCGAATAGTCGTTCAGCGAAAAACCGATAGACGGTATATTATATAAGGCGCCTTCGGCGGCAGCGCCCAGCGTGCCCGAATAGATAACCGCAACGGAGGTGTTATTGCCATGATTGATGCCCGAAAACAGGAAGTCGGGTTTGCGTTTGAAGACATGGCTCATGGCGAGTTTCACGCAATCTACAGGCGTTCCGCCGCACGCATATATCGTGAGGCCGTCGCTTTCTTCCACTTTACGCAACCGGATAGGCAGCTTTGAAGTCATGGCGCTCGACATGCCCGACTGGGCTTCTTCGGGGGCTACCACCACAATATCCCCGTAAGGGCGCGCCATCTCTACAAGCGCGGCAAGCCCCCCGGCACGGTAACCATCATCATTGGTAATGAAAATCAACTTTTTTTGCATACTAAAATACTAAATTCATATAAAAGATACAGCGGAATGGCCACCATAATCATGGTGAACGCATCGGCGCTGGGGGTGATGACCGCCGACAGGATGAGCACCACAATAATGGCATGCCGCCGGTATTTGCGTAGAAATTTGCGGGTAATTATGCCGAAACGCGAGAGTACATGCGCCAACACCGGCATCTCGAACACTAATCCCATGGTGAGGATGAGGGTCACAAACATGCCGATGTAGGAGTTGAGCGAAATTTCATTCGCCACAATTTCACTCACCTGGTAAGTACCCAGAAACCGTATGGAGAGCGGGAAGATAAACACATAACCAACCAGCACACCCAAGAAGAAGAGCAGCGACGAGAAAGCAAACGCACGCCGCACGCCGTGTTTTTCATGGGTATACAAGGCCGGCGCGACAAATTTCCACAGTTCCCAAATGATGTAGGGGAACGACAGCACCAAACCCAACCAGAACGAGGTGCTCACGTGGGTGAAAAACTGCGCCGCCATGTTTATGTTAATGATGGAAATGCTGAACGCTTCGGGACAAAACCCCGGCCATCCCAGCCACGCGCCTAATTGGCACATCCAGTGATAAAGTATGAAATCGGAAGTGCGGGGGCCGAAAATGATGACGTCGAAAACCAACGATTTGTTGAGGAACACCACCACCATGGCCGCAACAACCACCATTGCGGTACGGAACAGCATCCGCCGCAGCACTTCAAGGTGATCCCAAAACGACATCTCTTTGGCCATAGCTGCCCTCAGCCCTTATTTCAGGTCTTCTTTCAAGTCGTCTTCCACGCCTTTTATACCGTCTTTAAAACTTTTCACGCCCTTGCCCAATCCTTTCATGAGTTCGGGAATTTTCCTCCCGCCGAAAAAGAGCAGCACGCACAACGCGATAATGATGATTTCCTGGGCGCCGATACCGCCTAAAAATAAAAACGTTTTCATTGAATACAATATTAATTCGGGACAAAGGTACAAAAAAATTAAGAGTTAAGAATTAAAAATTAAGAATTTTACAGGGCAAACCTTAAGTTTGCAGAAAAAAATCAGGAAGTGTCCATCAGAGACGAAATATAGCGGGTAGAGTCGTCCGGAGGGACGCAACATGCATAACCCCGTGCAAGAGGCGCAGCTCGGGGGTGGGAGGATGTGCGAGGGAAACCGCGCAGAGAATTAAGCGATGAAAAAGGTAAATGTGGTGTTCCGCGCGGAAAAAACAAAAGCGATTAAACGTTAAAAATAAAAAAATATGAAAACCAAAATTTTTAGAAACGTTTTGTACGCATACCTGACGGCATGCGCGGTTAATTTTCCGCGTTTTTCTACCGGGTGGAAATCCCTATGGGATTTTGTTTCCCGCCGCCGCACACAGCAACGCCGCTCGCCCGCAAGGGTGGGCGGTTTGTTTTGGGGAATTGTTCTACCGGGCGGAAATCCCTATGGGATTTTTATTTACCATGGATTTTGGTGTAAAGTCGTATACAGTTGCCTGAAAAATTATCTATCCCAGAACGATTTTCGCTTATCATATTTCAACAGGTCGGCCAAAGCGCCCGATTTCGCATTTATCCGGAACGACCATTGCTCCCACTGGCCGGAAGGCACCCAGTTGAAAATAAACTCGAAGCAATGCAAGTCGTAGCGCATGTCAAAGGATGTTGTGGTCAATGTAAGTTCCTTAAAGTCAAATCCGCTCGACATGCCCAGGTGCATGGCCTTAGTCAATTGTATCTGTCCCGAAAAGCCCAGCGTCTGGTTGTGGTTATGGTTTTTAATCAATTGCCCGTTGGTGTAATTATAACTGACGCTATAATTATAGCCATAGTTGAAATTAAATGACCAGGGCGCGTTAAAATCGGCATAGTACTGCCATTCGGTCATGATATATTCCCCGGTTTGGGGGTCATACCGGTGTACCGGCACCGGCCCTCCTCCCGATGCGTCGCCAGGCTCCGCGCCTCCTTTTTCGCCCCCGCTGAAATTATAGCCGAATGAAACGCCCGCACTGAGCAAGCGCGGCATGGCTAATTTATTATACCGCTGTCCGTATTTATTAATCGCATACGGGTCGAACTGCATATTCCCATTGATGTTTACTTTTTCAAATATCGTAGTATTCATCGAAACGGGAATATTAGCCAGGTTCATGGAGTCGGCAAAGAAATTGTAACTGGAACTGATACTTAAATTATCAATAAGTTTTATTTTCCGTTCGCCGGTAACGGTGTCGGACTTGCTACGCACTTTCATTTCTATATTATTATTTAACGAGAACGAAACGCTCCCCGTCCTTCCCTGGGCTGTAGTGCCATAAACCTGTCCTTCAAATTTATTATAATACAATGTGTGCATCTTGCCCGTTGTGTCGGTATAGGTATAGGTAGTGTAGCCATTGGTGCCTATGGCATCCTGATAGGGGCGGAAACTAAATCCCACATTCGGTGTAAGCATGTGGCGGATGGCCCGCACGTATGCGTTTTTCCCGAACTGGAAAATCCCATACAGGCGTGTAGTGGCCGACAAGCCGAATGAATAATCGGTGGTGACATGAAATTCTTCAAATGCCGACGACATTTTACTAACCACCTTATTGGTCGTCGTGTCGTACGTTTTTGCAGTGCTCTGGAAATACATGTTGGCGTTGAAGTTCACGGAAGGCGTAAGCTGAATGTGTTTGAACAGACTCATAGACGGCAGCGTAATGCCGAAATTATGTTTCATCCCGTTACGCATGAAATCCGTAAATTTCTCACGTCCCAGTTGACTTTCCTTGAAATTTATTTTGTTGTCGAACGTGGTATTATAAGTCAGCGCAAATTGTTCAAACCACCGTTCCTTTCCCACCCTGTATTTAATTTTAAACGGATAGATGCGGTTCATGGTAAAGGTAAAGTTCGGCAATCCCAACGCATAACTGCTGTCGCGCATACTTTGCGAGTGCGTGACGTTGATAGAGAGGTTAAACGGCGTGCCCTCCCACGTTTTGCGGTAAGAGATACTCGACGAGGCGGTATTTTGCAGCGCCTGTTGCGGGGTTTGGCTTTGGTAGGTGTTGTAGGCCGAAGCCGAATAGTTCACACTGGCGCTGAACATGGTTCCCGGCCTCGCTTTCGGGTCCATGCTGTGGTTCCAGCGGATGGCATACACCGTGTTTGACGAGTAGTCGGACGAGCCTTTTTCGCCGAGTACGTTTTCGGCATAATCGAGATTGAATCCGCCGGTGAATTGATAACGTTTCATGTAGCGCGAGACCGCCCGTGCGCTCCACGAGCCGCGTGTGAAATAAGTTCCGGTGAGGGCAAGGTCGGCATAATCGCCCATCACAAAATAATAGCCCAAATCCTGAATGGCAAAGCCCCTGTTCACCTCATCGGTAAATCGCGGGAACAGCAGGCCTGCCGCCCGGCCGGGACGATCGGGGACGAAGCCGAAAGGCAACATCAACGGGAACAGCGGCACATCTTCAAGCACCAGGTAGGAAGGGCCGAACACCGTTTGCTTGGGGTCTTGCAACACGCGGGCTTGCGACATGCGCAGGTAAAAGTGTGGGTGCTCATGGTCGCACGTCGTATATTTCCCGCCATGCACATTGATTGAATTGTCGGGCATTTTCTTGATCACCGCACCGTGAAGGTATCCGTCGCCTTCCTGCGTAATGACATTAGAGATGATGGCCTTCTTCGACTCGAAATTATAATACATGCGCTCCATCGAATAGGTCTTGTCGCCTTCTTTCATCACCGGATTACCCACCGGTTTCCCCAGGGAATCGAGGGCGCCTTTGGCAAATACGGTGCGCGTGCGGGAATTATATTCCATGTAATCGGCTTTCAGTTCCATGTTGCCGTGGGTAACCGTAACATCGCCATAATAGTAAATGATCCGGTCGGGATGTTCCAAATCATATTCTATAGAATCGCGGCCGGTAGAAAACACCGGCGCTTCCAGCGAACTTCTGCGTTGCGGCACGGCGTCTCCCGGCGCCGCTGTCGTGTCCTGCGGCGCCACAAGCGTATCTTTCGGCACGGCCATACGGTTAAAAGAAATCATCGTGTCTTTTTTTAATAAAGGGAGCGTGTCGCGGGGCGCCAAAAACCGGTTTTTGGGCACCGCCCCCGCCCCCCGATCTGCCCGAAAAACCGATATGTCAGCCCGCCCACCAGCCCAAAAAAAAAAAAAAAA
>JAITIL010000082.1 GCA_031279475.1 Prevotellaceae bacterium
ATAACTAAAAACTAAATTACGTCATGAAATTAAAGTTAATACTGTCAATATTGTGCCTGTCTTTTCTGCTTTGCTCCTGCAACAAGGACGAATTGCCTGTTCTGGACAACAATGAGGAGAACAACAGCAATGGCAGCGGGAATGGAACAGTAACGACGCTGAATCTCCGCGACTTTGGCGCAGACAACACGGGAGCGAAAGATTGTTCTGAAGCATTTAAAAAATTATTTGCGGCTATGGGACAAGACCAACAAGTAGAAGTTTTTATTCCGGCCGGGCGTTATAAGATAGCACAGCGGGTTGTTTTTGACCAAAGCAATTTCGAAGGTTACGATAACAACCACGGATTGATGTTTAGAGGTGCGGGAGAAGACGTCACTGAAATTATATGCGACAATATGCAGGGCGGCTTCTATTTTAATGCGGGTACCAGCCGTATAACGGTTACGGTACAGGATCTCAGTTTTGTCACCCCGCAAGATAATGCCGGAACGGCCATCGAATTCAACACAAAAGGCCAGAATCCGGGCGATCAGCATGCCCGTATGTTTCAAGTTCGCAACGTGCTGATTCGCGGCGAGAAATTCGATAAAGGATATTTCACGAACGGAATCTTATGCTACAACGCCTGGTATCCGATGTTGGAAAATGTGAAGATAACAGGACGATATGGGGGCGGCACGCATAAAATGAACAGGGGTGTACTGTTTGAAAAATGTTACAGCCCGCTGGTTGATAAATTCTACTTCTGGGGCAATGCCACGTATGGATTATACTACCATGGCGGATTTGAAGGCTTCTATCCTGAAGACGGAATTATAGACAACTCCTACTTTGTAGGCCAGGAAAATGGAATTTATATTGATTTGTCCAGTCTGGATGTTTGGTACGAACCGGCATTTCACCTGACCAATACGCACATCGCCTATTCCCGTAATGGAATTTATATGTGCGGGCTTCGCCAAGCCTTCATTACCAGTAATCTGTTCTATTGCCAAAATGTGGCAGGGAGCTATTGGCACGGAAATACGGATCCGGTTACCTCATACGAACCGCGTGATGTGTTCTGCTATCGGGCTTCCGATGTGCTCATTGCCAATAACCAGTTTATGGAGCCTGCAAGCCCCAAGCGCGTGTGCGTGGACATCGGTTCCGCTTCGTCCAATATTGTAATCCAGAACAATATATTCAACATGGACGCCACAGCCATCCGTAATCAATCAACAGCGGTAAGCTATGCCTTATATAATGTGTTCGGAGGCTCTCCTTCGTTTATAGGGAGCGGAGGTTTTGTGAAGTACAACGACGAGACAGGAACGCTGAATAGAGTAGATTATCCATAATGAGTAACATCAACCGGGATACATACTTCGCCAATGCCGGCCTCATTCAGGCTGGACAACCGGTGTGTATTTATTTCGACCAAATGAGCGGGTTATGAAAAAGATTATTTTGGGAATACTTTTGCTTATCCCATTAATAGGTAAGGGCGCGGATGGATATGTAGCCCAACGCGCCCGTTGGTTACAAAAAGCTACTGAAGCAACTCCCAAGTTAATAGAAACGATCAAGAAACCGGTCGGTTTGGTAAAAGTTGTGGAAGATAAAACCGCCTACCAGGGCTGGAGGTGCGAAACTATGGCAAGCGCTGATTCGATTTACACAACATCATTGCTCAATAATAGAGGGATTGTAATAGATATGGGGGAACATTTAACCGGCTATTTCAGTTTCACACTCCGTTCGTTAGATCGCACACCTGATTCGCCGGTGCGGCTGAAATTTACCTTTGCCGAAATGCCGGCAGAACTGGCTACACCTTTTGACCCCTACACCGGTGCACTATGCCGTGCCTGGTTGCAAGATGAGGTTATTACAGTCATGACAATTCCCGAACAAATAACCATACCGCGCCGGTTGTCGTTCCGGTATGTAAAAATTGAGCCTGTGGCAACGCCCCATTTTAACTATGCATTTGAAGATATTGCGTTGCGTGCGGTTACTTCGGCTTCAGAAAGACCTGAAAACTTGCCGGACAAGACAGCCACTATAATCAAGCAAATAGATCAAGCGGCGTTGATAACGTTACGCGAATGTATGCAGACGGTCTATGAAGATGGACCTAAACGTGATCAACGTTTGTGGATTGGCGATCTCTATCTGGAGGCATTAGGTAACGCCTACTCATATCGTCAACATGATTTGACAAAGCGCTGCCTTTATCTTCTTGCAGCCCTGAGCGATGAAAATGGGTACCTGAATGCCTCGGTTTTTGAAAGACCTGAGCCGCACCCGCAGGCGAAACAGTTCCTGTTGGAATATGCGCTTCTCTATAATGTGGCGCTCTTGGACTACTTTAAGACTACGGGAGATCGTCAAACTGTTGAAGAACTTTGGCCGGTGGCTTTGCGTCAAATTGATATCGCCCGAACTTATTTACAGCCCAATGGTTTGATGAATTTCGAAAAGGCCAACCGTGAATGGTGGATTTTCATAGACTGGAAAGACGGGTTACATAAAGAAGTCGCATTGCAGGGAATAACTGTTTTTGCCTTGACACAGACCCTTGGGCTGGCACGTATGTTAGGGCGTGAAAATGAATTAAAAGATGTGCCTGGTATGATAAAAAAAATGGCACAGGCCTGCCGCAAACACTACTATGACCGTTCATCCGGCTTTTTTCGCGGAATGCTGAATGATCAAGTATCGTATGCCTCACAAATTTGGATCGTACTTTCAGGAATTACGGATCAACAGGAATCGCAACGCGCGTTGCTGGGACTCGACCCTGATATACATTGCCGCCCGGGAACACCATACCTGTACCATTACTACATTCAGGCATTGATTGACGCAGGACTGCCTGCCGAAGCGCGAAGAAAATTAATCGAATTTTGGGGTGGAATGATCGAAAAAGGAGCTGATACCTTTTGGGAGACATACGATCCTCAGGATGATGATATCTCTCCTTACAATTTTCATCCGCTGAATAGTTATTGTCATGCGTGGAGTTCCACACCGGTATATTTTATCCGGAAGTATCCGGAAATTTTTCAATGAAAAAATTATATATACATATTGGCGTATTGGCGTTTATGTTTATGTCCACTATCGCTTATTCGGCAGAGCCTTACGGATTGACCTGCGAATATCAGGCCAATCCGCTTGGAATTGACATTGTTCAACCTGTTCTCGGATGGAAATTGTCGTCCGATGAACGAAACCAGTATCAAACGGCTTACGAACTGATGGTCGCCCTGTCGGAAAAAGATTTGGAACAGGGCAGAAACCTCGTCTGGAAAAGCGGAAAAGTCGTTTCCGGACAAAGTTTCAATATCGAATATGGCGGGAAACGTCTCCGGTCGTTTACGCGTTATTACTGGCGGGTGAAAGTATATGACCGCAACGGCAAAGCTTCCGGCTGGAGTCCGGCGGCGTACTGGGAAACAGCCATGATGTCGCCGTCCGACTGGAAAGCACAGTGGATAGGCGACAGAAGCGCCACGCCCCAGGACGAAAAAGATTTCTACAAAGACAGCCCTGCGCCGCTTTTCCGGAAAGTTTTTAATACGAAAAAAGACCTCGCCCAGGCGCGTCTCTATATCACCGGACTTGGATACTACGAAGCGACTTTAAACGGCAGGCCCATTGACGACAGGCGGTTAGACCCGGGATGGACGAATTACGGAAAACAAATACTGTACAGCGTTTTCGACGTTACATCCTCAGTGCAGTCTGGCGACAACGCTATCGGGGTAACGTTAGGCAACGGCTTCTACGATCCTTTGCCAATGAAAATATTCAAGCAATTACGGGATTATCTGTATATCGGTCGCCCGTGTTTTATTGCACAACTCAAACTTTCGTTTACCGACGGAACGGAAGAATGGATCGTCACCGACGAAACGTGGAAAACGGCTGCCGGCCCCATTATCCGTAACAATGTGTATCTTGGCGAGCATTACGACGCCCGTAAAGAACTGGACAGGTGGAACCAGCCCGGATTCGACGACAGTCAATGGCGCTCGTCCACACGAATAGTACCTCCTTCGGGCGCGCTGACGGCACAGATGCAACCCTCCATACGTGTCACAAAAGTATTGAAACCTGTAAAAATGACGGAAACCCGCCCGGGAGAGTTTATCTTCGATATGGGACAGAATATTGCCGGCGTTGTATGTCTTAAAGTACAGGGGGCGAGAGGAACGCACGTCAAAATCCGTTACGGCGAAGACGTCTATTCCGACGGCAGCCTCAACGTAATGACCTCGGTGGCCGGACAGCAAAAAAAGGTTTGGGAGGCCGATTGGTCGGCTCCCGGACAACCCCCCATTGCATGGCAGGAAGACAGTTATATATTAAAAGGTGAAGGAGAGGAAACCTGGTCGCCACGGTTCACTTTCCATGGATTCCGCTATGTGGAGATCACGGGTTTTCCCGGCCGTCCCGGATTAAGCAACGTCGAGGCCTTGCGGATAAATGCCGATTTGCCACGCTCCGGACACTTCGACTGCTCGTCGCCGTTGCTCCAAAAACTAAACGCCATGCTCGATTACACTTTTCTGAGCAATGTGTTCAGCGTACAGTCCGATTGCCCCGCTCGTGAAAAATTCGGATACGGCGGAGACGTCGTCGCTACGGCGCGCACGTTCTGCTGGTTTTACGACATGACGAACTTCTACCGTAAGGCGGTCAGGGACTTTGCCAACGACCAGCGTCCGCTCGGAGGATTTACGGAAACGGCGCCTTTCAACGGAATTGCCGACTTTGGACTCGGCGACGAATCCGGCCCCATCAGTTTTCAACTCGCTTTTGCTTTTCTGCAAAAACAACGCTACGAGTATTATGGCGACATGCTGATAATCCGGACACATTATCCTGCCTTGCGGAAACAGGTCGAATTCCTGCGTTCCAAAGCACAAAATCATATTATTGAGCATTGTATCAACGACCACGAAAGTCTCGAAGAGCGTATTCCGGCGTTGTTTGCCACGGCGCATTACTATCATCATGTCGCGCTGCTTGCCGAATTCGCGGGGCTTACCAAACAGGCCGGTGACGAAAAAATCTATACAGCGCTCGCCGAAGAAATCAAAAACGCATTTATCGGACGTTTTGTGAAAACAGGCACAGGCGAGGTGGGCAATCACACCCAGGCGGCGCAGGCTTTCGCACTTTTTTATGATTTGCTTCCCGGTAACGAAAAGGAAAAAGCCTTTCAGGTTTTGCTGCATGAAATAGAAAAACGCGACGGACATATCGCTACCGGCATATTCGGTACGCCGTTGGTGCTGGACGCGCTGAGCCGTAACCTGCGTAACGATATCGCTTACGAAATGGTGACGAAAACGGATTTTCCCGGATGGGGATATATGATACAATCGGGCGCAACAACACTGTGGGAAACATGGAACTACTCCGACAACATATATTCGCACAACCACCCGATGTTTGGCAGTGTGGGCGAATGGATGTACCAAAGTATCCTCGGAATAAATATCGGCGCGCCGGCTTTCCGTAAAATCATCCTGCGCCCGCAACCGGCAGGCGATCTCACTTCCGCTTCCGGGAGCTACGAATCGCTGTGGGGAACAATCAGGTCGTCGTGGAAATTGGAAAACAACCGCTTTTCGTACGATATTACCGTTCCTCACGGGACAACCGCCGAGGTTTGGTTACCGGCGGGAACTGTCACCGAAAGCGGCAAGCCGGCAACCGATATTGAAGAAATACGCTTCCTGAGGAAAGAAAAAGGTTTTCAGGTTTACGAAGTGCGGTCGGGAAAATACAGCTTTTCTTGTACATGGCTGTAAAACCAAAATCAGGCTTAATGGTCAAATATTAGGGTGATTTATCTTTAAATCGCAGTTTTGAACGCTACTTACACTTATTCGGTAACGCGCGGACAGTTGTTTTAACGTTTGAGTGATTTCCTACCTCAAATCATTAATGGTGATGCCGGAGTACAGATGAGCGGGGAATGAGAAACTGAATGATTTTACCGCGATATTGGTGTCTATCTGGTTCACATCAATAATATACCGTTGCCCGTCTTTCATCTTATAGGTGAGTTGCACCGGCAATAAGGTTTCTTTTTCTACCTGAAGGTTTACCATGGTATAAACCGCATTCTTGCTTTTCGGAATAAGATCAATGCTTATTACCTTCTTCCCTTTTTGCACCAAATGCTTTGCCGGCCGGTAACGGAAATTATCTCCATTGTTTAGGATATATTTCAACGGATTATCGGTCATTTCAACAACTTCTTCCGCCGGAAAAATAGAAACTTCTTCCACCAATTCATTATATATCCACTTGTTTATCCCGTCACAATATACGTCAAAATCGCCCATCTGAAGGTGATATTGTTCGCCGCTATACATCAGCGTCCCTATTTGCAAATCGTGGACTTTTTTCGGTACATTATCATAGGTAAATGTAAAAGACATTTTCACTGGTCCCGCTGTCATTTTTTCCAAAAACTGTTGCAGGACAATACGAGAGGTCTGCGCATATCCACAAATAGGGAATAAAAATAAGCACAACCACAAAACATTTTTTTTCACAGGTAACATATTTTTAGGTATAGGTTTGAATTTCCAGTTCACCTCGCATGGCTGCCAGCCCGTTATACGCCAAGGCGCCCATCTCGTCTTCTCCGGGATAAACAACCACAGGCGCAAGAAACGACACTTTTTCAATAATAGATTGTACCATCAAAGCATTGTATGCAATGCCGCCGGTTAGCAAAATGGCGTCAACAGCGCCTTTCAGCACGGTAGCCATGGCGCCGATAAATTTAGCCACATTGTAAGCCATTGCTTCGTGAATTAAAGCGGCTTGCCTGTCGCCCGAAGGAATAAGCTCCTTCTCAATTTTCTGAAACTGGTTGGTGCCCAAATGCGCCACCATGCCTCCTTCACCGGTAAGTATTTTTTTTATCTGGTCAAACGTGTATTTTCCGCTAAAACAAAGTTTCACCAACGGCAAGGTGGGCAGGCCTCCCGAGCGTTCGGGCGAGAATGGCCCTTCGCCGTCAACGGCGTTGGTTACATCAATGATTTTCCCTTTTTGATGCGCCCCCACTGAAATGCCGCCGCCCAGGTGCGCTACAATTAAATTTAACGACTCGTAGGGCTTACCCGTTTTTTTGGCATGGGCTTTGGCGATGGCTTTGTGGTTGAGGGCATGAAACATCGATACCCGGTGGAATAAAGGATGACCGGCTATGCGCGCCACGTCCTGCAACTCATCCATCACCACAGGGTCGGCAATAAAAGCGCGGGCGCCGGGTATTTGAGCGGCAATATCTTCGGCAATGAAAGCGCCCAGGTTGCTGGCATGTTCCCCATAGCGGCAATCGAACAAATCGCGCTTCATGGTTTCATTCACTTCATACACACCCGAGGGCACAGGGTGCAACATGCCGCCACGCCCCACCACAGCCTGAAACGATAAAATATCATAACCGGCCTCTTTCAATACGTCAAGAATGGCCTCTTTACGGAAATTAAACTGTTCGGTTATAATTTTAAAATTTTTGAGGTCGGAGGCGTCGTGTTGTAAATTTTTCTGAAAAATATTGTTTTCGTCTTCAAAAACAGCAATCTTTGTTGAGGTAGAACCAGGGTTAATTACAAGTATTTTCATCCACTATAAAAAAAATATTATTTAAAAAGGCTTCGCCATCAAGGCAGCCAGTGCGATAGAGTTCAGTTTTGTGTGGGTATTGTCGCCGCGGCTCGAGAGCACTACCGGCGCCTTTGCGCCGGTCACGATAGCCGCCAACTGGGCGTCTTTACATAATATTGCATTGGCCTTATAAAACATATTCCCCGATTCAATATTGGGGAAAAGCAAACAATCGGCGTCGCCGGCCACCTCGCTGTCCACTTTCTTAATCCTTGCCGCCTCTTTCGATATGGCAATATCCAGGGACAACGGCCCGTCGAGAACACAATTCCTGATTTGTCCACGCTCTGCCATTTTGGCCAAAATAGCGGCGTCCACGCAGGCCTGCATTCCCGTGAGCATTTGCTCTGTGGCCGCCAGGGCTGCCACTTTCGGTTTTTCAATACCCAGCTTGCGCGCAATCTCCACCAGATAGCCCACCATCGCTATTTTTTGTGCCAGATCGGGGGCGGGAATTACGGCAATATCACTCATCAAAATCAATTTATGATAATCGGGATGAAAGAGCAGCGACACATGGGTAAGCACTGTTTTCGGGGGCAACAATCCCTTTTCCTTATTCAAAATAGCCCGCATATATTTGTCGGTGCTGCACAACCCTTTCATCAACATATCCCCTTCCCCCTGGTTGATAAGGCTCACAGCCATGCCCGTGGCCGACACATCATCAGAAACATCAACCACACGGAATATCGAGGCGTCGATTTTCTCCACGTCGCACACCTTTTTAATCATTTGCTGATTGCCCACCAGCGTCACTTCGGCTAAATTTCTTTTTATCGCTTCTGCCGTAGCCACAATGGTGTGGTCATCAACGCCCCAGGCCACCACCAATCTTTTTTTCGGCAAAGAGGTCACCCTTGCATAAATTTCTTCGAAAGAGGTTATCATAACAGAATGTTCTTTCAATGTATGGCAATATTCATGCCAAACTGGATATTGGCGGAGGAAATATCCTTCAGATAAAACGACGAAATATTCTCGCCTACGATATGAAACTGAAAGTTTCCGGTACGAAAATGAAGCGCCAAACTTGGATTGAACAATTTTTGTGTCATAAAATTATTGCCGGCGGCCACCGTGAACCAGTTACCGACACGACGGCTATACATAAGCGAAAACGTGGTGCGGCTAAAGTGTTGCAACGCCCTGGTACTGAAAAGAAATCCCACCTTATCGTATTTGGAAATATCATAGGCGGCGCCAAAGAAAATTTTCCCAAGTAGCGGGGAAGTGTAGGCGTCGGGATTATCTATTTCGTTAAATTCCAATACACTTTTCAGGGTATCAAGAATAGCGTTCACGTTATTATCTTGCACATCCGTGATGCCTTTAAATTCATACACACCGTCCTTCACTTCGCTTTGAAACGCTTTCCTGTCGGAATTCCATTGTATAAATCCCCAGTCCACCAAACTAAAGCTAAACTCCAGCCCTTTCACCGGTGATTTGTAATACACCCCCGCATCAAAAGCCACGCCGGAGTTCTTCATCGGATTTTCTTCTATCACAGCCGTGCGCAACAAGGCTTCGGAAGAGAGTTTTAAGGCGTAATCGTCGGCGGTCGCTATACTAACATTCATCCTGTCGCTGTAAGTATTGGCAAGCCCGGCAAGATATTTTACCCGCGCGCCCACTTTCCAATGCTTGTCGATAATACGCGAATAGCCCAATGCCGCTTCTACATAGGCCGATGCATTCACATCGGAATCTATAGACAGTGTGCCGCCCGGCGTGTTCCCTTCCACCAGCAAAGTGGCCACATCCTTTGGGAAAAGGAATGTTCCAAAAGCCTTTGCCGACAAAGAAAAGGTAATCATATTATCTTCCCTGAAACGCACCCCAAACGACAACAGTTCATAATTAAAATCCAAACCCATACGGCTCGAATTAGTGAGTTGATCCACAATATTCCTGTCGATGCGCAAGGAATCGTGCGCGTCACGATAAATGGCGTCGCTGTATGCAAATCCAAGATTGAAGTCAACATTGATATTTGACAAGAGTGGAATGCCCATAAAAAATTTCACACTATCCGACAGGTTGGCAGGGTTAGAACGCAATGATTGGGGCGACTGCCGCATAAAATGCAATAGCGTGCTTTCTTGCGCCACGGTTTGCGCCACAGGCGTCAGCAGGAAAAAGGAAAGAATAATTAATGCAATATTTTTTTTCATACACTGAATGATAAAATCCGTTAATCAATTTTGTCGATATTTACCTTGGCTTTAGCGCCCATCTTGAGATAGATATAATTATCTTTGGTCACGCGCACATATTGGGAAGTGGTAGTGGTGCTGGAATTCACAGTAATTTCAACCTTTAATTTTTTAGTTTGCGCCAACCCTTCCACATTAGCCTCAATCTTTTCTTCATACGGATACGGCGCAGTTACTCTACCTGTGGTACCATCAACAGTAGCTGCAGGAATAGACACCGGGGTTTTAAATAAAGGAGTGGGATTGACGTTATCGTTTTCATCCATCAGGTAGGCCTGCAAAACAACTTCCACAGGCATACTGTTTTCTATGTTCATAAGCAATTCCATATCCTGAAATGTCATCTTTGAAGAATTAAAATCAAGGGTATCTCTCAACACCATGTCGCTTACCGAAAAATTCAGCGGTATTCGCGCGCTAATGTTACTAACTGTTATCGAACTGGCGTCGGTCAGGAAATTTTTTACCGTACCGTTCTTCCTCCCTTCGGGATTAATCGTTGCCGAAAATTTGAGTTCCATTTCCGAAGGCATATTACTCAATACTTTGCCCAACGTGTCTCCACCGATAACCAGATCGCTTCTGAGATAACTTTGACCAGGTTCATTGGGACGAATAGTTACACTATCTACCTTAGCCTTCGTTTTAGCCACCCCGCCGGATGTTGACGTCACTTCATCAATCCGCAGCTGGATGGGAAAACCCGCCCCATTCTCCACAGTAAAATCAAGAAAAGCCTCTTTGATGCGAAGGTTCGTATTATCAGTATTCCTGAATTTATCGAAAGTCGAAATATCTACGCTTACCGGATCAGGGCTCTCCTCAGGTTGGCCGAAATAGCCATGTACCTCTTTCATCT
Organism: Prevotellaceae bacterium; assembly: GCA_031279475.1. Lineage (GTDB taxonomy): Bacteria > Bacteroidota > Bacteroidia > Bacteroidales > UBA932 > JAIRLC01. The sequence continues at coordinate 10,771 of JAITIL010000082.1, forward strand.
TCACGTTTGAAAATGATATCAAGCTAAAATTATACTGGCCGGCAGAAGAAGCTGCTAGAATAGTTACCCCGATAGTTGCGTTAAACGCATTGTTATCTTCAAACTTCAAGGTATACCCCGAAAGATCCCGGTTAAACGATGTATTGCCAAAAGGAATAATTTCGGAAAAACCCACATTGTCTTTTGTCAATCCAGGGATTGTTAACGTATAAGACCCGGCGGCGGATGAAGGCGCCGTAATAGCTACTGTAAACGTTCCACTTTTGAAGATAATACTGTCTATCTGCTGGTCAGGACGAGGAAAGGTGTACGAACACGAATATTGAACAGAAGTTGAAAAGTCACTGCCGGTGGTAAAATCAAGATTGATCGAAGCATTATTAACAGGGATAGAGACATTAGCAGGTACTGTAAAAAAATCTTCCACCGGCGGCAAAATGTTATTTTCTATATCGAAATGAAGGTAGCCCATCCCTTCTTTGTCATACAACACATTATAATCGCCACTTACATCAAGTCTTACGGTGTCATTCACCAACGGAATATACAAAGTGGGGGCAAGGTCGCTGAGCGTAAACTTTTCAAATTCGAAGTCTTTGGCGTCGAAGCACGCTACGAGGGCGCTTCCTGCGAGCACTAACCCGGCAATAAAATGTAGTATTTTTCTCATATTGTTAGTTCAGTTTAATTTTCAGGCACAAATATACGGAAATTTTCAATATTTAATGAAGTGTAAGCAAAATTTGTTTTCCATTTTTGCCGAATTTTTAGCTCTAAGTTCTTAACTCTTCATACTGAGCTGTATACGGCGGCGATGCAGGTCAACGTCCACCACCTTCACATGTACGTGCTGGTGCAGCTTCACCACGTCGGCGGGATTGCTCACATAGGCGTCGGAGAGCTGCGAGATGTGCACCAACCCATCCTGTTTAACCCCAACATCCACAAAAGCGCCGAAATTGGTGATGTTGGTCACGATGCCGGGCAACAGCATGCCGGGCTTCAAATCGTCAATCGAAAACACGTCGGGCGAAAATTCAAAAACCTTCGCCACACTGCGCGGGTCGCGGCCGGGCTTGGCCAGTTCAGTCATAATATCGTTCAGCGTGGGCAGCCCTGCCGCATCATTCACATAATGCATCAAATTTATACGGGCACGGGCTTCTTCGCTCGTCAGCAAGTCCTGCAACGACAAATTGAGGTCCTGCGCCATTTGTTCCACCAGCGCGTAGCGTTCGGGATGCACGGCGCTGTTGTCGAGCGGATTGGCGGCGGCGGGAATACGTAAAAAGCCGGCGCACTGTTCAAAAGCCTTATCGCCCAAACGTTTTACTTTGCGCAATTCCATCCTGCTTTTAAAAGCGCCCTGTGCCGCCCGGTAATCCACAATATACTGTGCCAGCTGCGGGCCAAGTCCCGACACGTAAGTCAACAGATGCCTGCTGGCGGTATTCAGGTTCACGCCCACTTTGTTCACGCAACTCTCCACCACCCGGTCAAGGCTTTCCCGCAATTTAGCCTGATCCACGTCATGCTGGTATTGCCCCACGCCGATAGACTTGGGGTCAATTTTCACTAATTCGGCCAGGGGATCCATCAAGCGGCGGCCAATAGACACCGCGCCGCGTACCGTCACATCATAATCGGGAAATTCTTCGCGCGCAATGGCCGAGGCGGAATACACCGAAGCCCCGTCTTCGCTCACCACAAACACCTGCATGGCTTTCGGAAAGGCTATTTTTTTGATAAAATGTTCGGTTTCGCGGCCGGCCGTGCCGTTGCCAATAGCAATGGCTTCAATTTTATAGGCGTCAACGAGTGACGAAATCTTGCGTACAGCCGCTCCGCGTTCGTTTTGCGGCGGGTGCGGGTAAATGGTTTCATTGTGCAACAAATGTCCCTGTTCGTCGAGGCATACAAGTTTGCAACCTGTGCGGAATCCCGGGTCAAGGGCAAGCACGCGCTTTGGCCCCAGTGGCGAGGCGAGCAGCAACTGGCGCAAATTTTCCGCAAATACCTTGATAGCTTCCGTATCGGCCTGCTCCTTTTTCCAGTTGATTGTTTCGCTTTCAAGCGACGGGCAGAGCAGGCGTTTATAAGCGTCGGCAATGGCCGTGCGCACTTGTTCCACAGCCGGGGTTTGCGCCACCGGCTGTGGCAATATTTGTTTTTCGATGAGCGGAACAGCCTGCGTCTCGTCCGGCTCCACATGCACGGTAAGGAAACCTTCGGTTTGTCCGCGCAACACCGCCAGGAAACGATGAGACGGAGTATTTTTCAAAGCTTCATGAAAATCGAAATAATCTTTATACTTGACGCCTTCTTCCTCCTGCCCATGGCTCACTTTGGAATAGACCACCGCATCGCGCCGGAACAACTGGCGCAAGGCCTCCCGCACTTTTACATCTTCATTCACCTGCTCGGCAATAATGTCGCGGGCTCCCGACAGGGCAGCTTCCACAGAGGGCACGGCGTCGGTCAGGAATTTTTCCGCTTCCGAATGAATGTCCGTGCGGTCTTGTTTCATCAGGACGCCGGCCAGTGGCTCCAATCCTTTTTCCTTCGCCACGGAAGCGCGGGTGCGGCGTTTCGGACGATAGGGCAAATAAATATCCTCCAGTTCCGACGACGCCACACAAGCCTCTATCTTTGCTTGCAGTTCACCGGTAAGTTTATCCTGTTCCCGAATCGTTTTAAGGACAGTAGCCTTACGGCTGTCTAATTCTTCAAACACAGCGGCGCGATGTTTCACGTCGGCAATCTGCACTTCGTCAAGGCTGCCGGTCATTTCTTTACGGTAACGGCTGATGAATGGAACGGTAGCGCCTTCGGCAAACAGCGCCAGCGTGTTTTCGACCTGCCATACTTTTACCTGAATAGCTTGTGCAATAAGGTTTATGTAAGTTTTATTCATCGGAAAATTGTTGTAACATATTACGATAAGAAGAAAATATTTTTGATTTTGATACAAAGCCCACGTATCGCCCGTTTTCATCCACTACCGGTAAGTTCCATGCGCCCGATATCTCAAATTTATCAAGCACGGATTGCATGCTTTCCCCCGTAGCGACTAAGGCCGGCGGGAGTTTCATCACATCGCGCACCCGCACTGCTTCATAATTTTCGGTATCGAACATGATGCCGCGAATGTCGTCTAACAGCACTATGCCCACTAATGCGGCCGTATCATCAATCACCGGGAAGAGGTTACGCGACGAGCGCGAAAGAATTTTCACAAGCTGTCCCAACGTATTGTCGGGCGACACGATGGAGAAATCCGTTTCCACTAATTTATCCACCTGCAACATGGTCAGCACGGCCTTGTCTTTGTTGTGCGTAATGAGTTCGCCGCGTAGCGCCAAACGCTTGGTGTAGATAGAATGTTTTTCAAACCCGCGGATGGTGATGAATGAAACGGCAGAAGCGAGCATCAACGGCATGAGGAGATCATACCCGCCCGTGATTTCCGCAATGAGGAAGATGGCTGTGAGCGGGGCGTGCATCACGCCCGACATCATGCCGGCCATGCCCACCAGCACGAAATTGGCTTCGGGAACGTCGTGAATGCCCGACAGGTTAATGAGCCGCGCCACAATAAACCCGGCAATGCCGCCCATAAACAAAGTAGGCCCAAACGTCCCGCCCACGCCGCCACCCGAATTGGTGAGCGACATGGAAACCACTTTAAAGAAAAACACGGCAAGGAAAAAGAGCAGAATGAACCACACGTTAGAAGAAATAGATTCATAGAGCACGTTTCCTGCAACATTCACGCTATCGCTGTGCAGCAGCAGCGTGAGCGAGCCATAGCCTTCTCCATAAAGCGGAGGAAAGAGGAAAATGAGCAAGCCCAATCCCGCTGCGCAGAGCAGCCAGCGGTGAAAAACGCCTTCAATTTTTTTCAAACGGTTTTCCAGATACAGGGTGGCGCGCGTAAAATAGAGTGCGCCAAAGCCGCAGCAAACGCCCAGCACGATGTAGTATGGCAAATTCCCGATATTAAACGGCGCCACCGAACTGGAGAACGACACCGTATCGCCCAACATCAGGTGGGATACCGCAGCGGCTGTAACAGAAGACACGAGCAGCGGCACGATAGACGACAACGTGAGGTCGAGCATCAGGATTTCGAGGGTAAACACAATGCCGGCCAGCGGCGCCTTAAAAATGCCGGCCACCGCACCGGCCGCACCGCAACCTAACATAAGGGTGATGTAACGGTAATCGAGGCGAAAGAACTTGGCTATGTTGGAGCCCAGCGCTGCGCCGGTATATACAATAGGCGCCTCGGCCCCCACCGAGCCGCCAAGACCGATGGTTACGGAACTGGCCACCATAGAACTGTAAGTGTTGTGGCGTTTGATTTTCGAGTCCTTACGGCTGATGGCATAAAGCACTTTGGTGACGCCATGCCCGATGTCATCCTTTACGACATAACGCACATACAGCAGGGCCAGCAACATCCCCGCGCCGGGATACAGCAGGTAAAGCAAACTTTCTGTTCCCGTCTGAAACCAGCTGGTTAATAACTCCTGTATTCCGTGTACGGTATTTTTCAACAGCACCGCCGCCAATCCGCTCAACAAACCCACTACAAACGACAATATGATAATCAGCTGCCGCTCGGGAAGGCGCTTAAGCCATAACATTTTGTCATGTATCCGATGTAGAAAATTCAACATTGCCCAAATTATTTTATCGCCACTTCCAACATTTTTTTATCCATGAAAAATGTTTCAATATGATGACCGGCAGTCACCTGAAAAGGCGACGCCGCCGGAATGAAAATATAATCGCCTATTTTCAACGTCATAAAATTAGAAACATATCCAATGATTTTATCCACAGCCTGTATGTTTTCCAGTGCAAGCGGAATTTCGCCTTCACTGCACGCCCGCATGTCGTAACGGCTTTCCCGCCATTTATCCATCCCGACAAATTCGCGGCTCACGGCCGCCGAATAGTCGAATGACACCGCCCTGCCCCAGGGTTTTCCCCCCGCCACATCACGCGCCAGCAAATCGGCTGCCGTAAACGTCACTCCGGCGCCCACAGCGTCGTAATAACGGGCGGCAAAGCGACTACCGATACTGCGCCCCAAACGGCACACACGAATTACCACACAAACATGCGCCACAAGTTGTGCAGTAAAATCAGGATAATAAAACGGCGCATTATTTCGCAGCAATGCCGTATCCGGTCTAAGGTAATAGATTACCTCATCGCCATCCACTCCGTGTACGCAAATCAGTTTCAAGACATCGGCGATGTTTTGGTTTGCAAACGCAACTCGGTAAACACCCGTTTGGTGTCTAACGTAAAACTATTATTCATAATCCACGCATAATAGCTGGGGTCCCTTTCCATTACTTCAAGCGCTTTCCGTCCTTTATATTTTCCGAAATTGATAATCGGGACGTCCTTTTCATCTAAAATCACGCGGCCTGCATAGTCGAGGTTACGTGTTTTGATAGAAAATTCCGACAGTTTACCCACATCGTTCAACAAATTTTCATACCGGTCGAGTTGCGCCTGCAATATCTCATACGTCGCATAGGCGTCGGCGGCGGCGCTGTGTGCATCTTTCAGCTCTTTGTTACAATAAAATTTGTAGGCGGCCGCCAAAGTGCGTTGCTCCATTTTATGAAAAATGGTTTGCACATCAATCAGCTTCCGTTTATGGAAATCGAAAAACACGCCGGCGCGCAAAAACTCCTCGGCCAAAATCGGAATATCGAACTTTATGGAATTGTACCCGGCCACATCGCACCCTTCAATATAATTCGCCAAAGTGCGGGCAATGTCGCTAAACACCGGACAATTCGCCACATCTTCATTGGTGATACCATGTATTTTTGTGACATGTTCGGGAATAGGTATCGTAGGATTTACCCTGAATGTTTTCTGTTCTTCCCTCCTGTCGGGCATTACTTTCAGGATAGAAATTTCCACAATTCTATCATTAGTAAGATCCAACCCTGTAGTTTCCACATCGAAAAACACCAGGGGATTTTTCAAATCTAATTGCATATTTTTATTTTCTACGCTACACGTTTATCATCATGGGCATGAGCAAGGCAAGGGTTTCCTCGTGCTCGTCATCCGTCTCCAAGGGAAGTATTAGTCCTGCCCGCGAAGCATCCGACAATTCAAGGCTTACATTCGTGGACGGAAGATTGGCCAAAATCTCGCTCAAGAAGTTCGATTTAAAGCCTATTTCAATGGCGTCGCCCTCATAACGGCAGTTCACACGTTCATGCGCCGACACGGAGAAGTCAAGGTCTTGCGCCGATACCGTAATCCCATTTTCCGCTATTTCCAGTTTAATAAGGTTGCTGGCCTGGTTTGAACACACCGACACGCGGCGTACGGAATTCATAAATTCCAAACGATCAACCGTCACTTTGTTTTCATTGTTAGACGGAATAACCGAACGATAAGCCGGGTAATTGCCTTCCACCAGACGACAGGTCAAGCTATAGCCGGGCAGCGTAAACACCGCGTTCTTTTTGTCAAACGCGAGCGCTACCGCATCACTTACCTTGGGCAGGATGTTTCTCAACAGCGTAGCCGGCTTCTTGGGAAGAATAAAAGAATCTTCCACTTCGGGTATGAGAATATCGGTACGCCGGTAATACATCAGTTTATGCGAATCGGAGGCCACCATTGTGGTATTCTCCGTCTTCAAGTCAAAATAAACGCCATTCATCACCGGCCGCAATTCATCATCGGCCGTGGCAAACAGCGTGCGGTCCAATCCTTCAAGCAGCACTTCGGCAGGAAACTCGATGCGGCTGGCCGCGCTGTCCAGCACCGGCTTTACAGGATAGTCGTCAGCCGGCAACCCGGGAAGGCTAAACTCCCCGTTGGGCCAGGTAATTTTCACTTCATTCGAACTACTCACCGTAAACGCCAAGGGCTGTTCGGGAAACTCCTTCAACGTATCAACGAGCATCTTTGCGGCAATAGTCACTGCGCCTTCCTCTTCCACATTTTCAATAGTTAACAGCGTTTCCATCGTGGTTTCAGTATCCGAAGCCGTAATGGTTAATGTGTTATCCCGCAGATGGAACAGGAAATTATTTAAAATCGGCATGGTATTTTTGTTGCTGATCACCCGCGATATGGACTGTAAACGACTTAGCAAGTCGGTGCTTGACACAATAAATTTCATATTTCTATTATTTTTTAATAAACTACAATAATACAATTTTTTAAGGAAATAACCGATAACTATCCGCTATTTTTTATCAACAAAATCATTTAAATCCCTTAATAACAAATCGAAAGATACCCAAGAGGCGCGCGCCCATTCTCCGGTTTCGACCATAAAAAGAAGACATTTATCCGTGTCGTAACCATTCTCTGCTTTCAAAGGAATACCAAATAGCTCCACCGTCAGGTTCCCTTTCGCGCTTTTAACGTTTATGCGATGTTGCAGGTGCCGGCGTATCGCTGTAAGTTCCGGCCCGGGCAACCTGCCTATGACCGCATCAGCCTCCACCCGTTGGAAATAGGTGACGTACCGGTTTATCAGGGCCTCATTGTGGTGACAGGTTGCCTGATTGCTTCCTGCCGCAACAGGTTGCCATCCGTTACCGTCACGCACCAGCTGAAATGAAGCCTCAGGGCGTTGCAGGTGTTCCACCGTCACCGTATCCAAATCAAACGGCAAACAGGCAAACACTGTGGCGTCTTTCCAGTATCCAGGCGTGGCGTTAAACACGTCCATAACCTCATAACCGGTATAGGGTATGTCTGCTAAAAACAACTGTTCGCCATAACACACTACCGTACCCGTATACGCTATATTACTTATATAAAATGTAAGCGTAGGATGATTATGCCGTCCGGTAAATACAGCGGTATGTACTCCTTCCCGGACAACCTGAGTGGTTATTTTCTGTTTTATGGTCTCGTCAAACACTATGGGACGCAGCCGCCAATTCAGCGCCACACGCCGCCAGTTGGACAGGCGTCCTGCCCGGACAGCCCGGCCGTGATTGACTACCCACTTCCCGTCAATCTCGGTCAGGGTAGCGGTATCGCCGCCTTGTGAAAATTCAATTTGGGTAATGGCGTCCGCACAAGCGGCCAGTTGTTGCGGTAAATCGCCCCGGTTGCAGGACAAAAATAAACAGGCGCCTCCGCATAACAGGATAAAAAAACGATTTGGAAAGATAAACCCGAACATTTTTATTTTGCAAAACTTACGGCCCTGGTTTCACGGATTACCGTTACTTTCACTTGCCCCGGATAAGTCATTTCTTCCTGAATTTTCTTTGCAATGTCTTGTGACAGGCTTTCCGCATCGGCGTCACTCACTTTTTCGCTACCTACAATTACCCGCAATTCGCGGCCTGCCTGGATGGCATACGTTTTTATCACGCCCGGATACGACAAGGCCAAATCTTCCATGCCCTTCAAACGTTTGATGTAGGATTCCACCACTTCGCGGCGAGCGCCGGGACGGGCGCCCGATATGGCATCGCCCACCAGCACCAACGGTGCAATTAACGACGTCATGTCCACTTCTTCGTGGTGCGACCCGATGGCATTGCAAACCTCCGGCTTCTCCTTGTATTTTTCGGCCAGTTGCATACCCAGGATGGCGTGCGGCAATTCGGGATTGTCGGGCGACACTTTCCCAATATCATGCAACAAGCCGGCACGCTTTGCCATCTTGGGGTTTAAGCCCAATTCAGCAGCCATAATAGCGCAGAAGTTCGCCACTTCGCGCGAGTGTTGCAACAAATTTTGTCCATACGACGACCGGTATTTCATGGCGCCCACCAACTTGATCAACTCGGGATGCAAGCCGTGGATGCCCAAGTCAATGGCGGTACGTTTTCCTACTTCCACCACTTCTTCATCAACCTGTTTCTGGAGTTTGGCCACCACTTCTTCGATACGCGCCGGATGGATACGCCCATCGGTAATCAATTGGTGTAACGCCAACCGCGCCACTTCGCGGCGTACGGGGTCGAAGCCGGAAATCACAATCGCTTCCGGCGTATCATCCACTACAATTTCCACGCCTGTGGCGGCTTCCAAAGCACGGATGTTGCGGCCTTCGCGACCGATAATGCGGCCTTTCACTTCATCATTATCAATATGGAAAACCGTGACGGCATTTTCAATGGCGGCTTCCTGCGCCACCCGTTGCAACGAGAGGATCACAATCCGTTTCGCCTCTTTGGTGGCATTCAGCCGCGCCTCATCCATCACTTCGTTGACATACGACATGGCCTGCGTTTTCGCCTCGGCTTTCAATGATTCCACCAGGTTGTTCTTTGCTTCCGCCGCCGAAAGTCCCGCAATGGTTTCCAATTTCTCAATCTGCTGACGGCGGAACCGCTCATACTCTTCGATACGTTTCTCCACCACTTCCATCTGTACCGACAAACTTTCTTTGATAGCGTCGTTTTCTTTTATTTTCCGTTGCGCTTCAGACAATTGTTGTCCCAACACCGACTCTTTCTGCTTCAACCTGTTTTCCGCCTGTGACAATTTATTATTCCGTTCATTAATCACGCTTTCATGTTCTGTTTTCAACTGTAAAAACCGCTCTTTGGCTTGCAATATCTTCTCCTTCTTGATATTTTCAGCCTCTGTCTGCGCCTCTTTAATGATTTTATCACGTTTTTTCGATAACAAAGCATTTACTGCAAAAAATGACACCCCCCCGCCAGCTATGATGGCTATTATAGCTAATATAATTGGTAATTCCATAGTTTTGTTATGTTTGTTTTAAGTTCATTTTTAATATTCATAAATAAAAAAGTCTGCATCGTTACGCTTGTTTGTCGAAAACCCTGAAAATCAAGGCGGAGCTTCCGGATATTAACCTCGAACGTCCAACGTCTCGACAAGTCGAAATCTCCCGAAGGATAACCAGGCCTGTTCTTAGCAACCGAGATAAACTCCTTTAATTAAATAGTGTTGAGTTTCGCAAAGAAACACGTAACAATGCAGACACAATATGTAATAGGAACTATACCTTCCTTCATTCAATAGCTTGTAAATACTCTTCCAACTCTTCATCAAGCACTGCCACCTCATTTATCATCCGCCCCTGAGTCGCCTCATACCCAATAAGTTTTACCACAAACTGCAACGCTGCCATGGCAAGGGCGTCGTACATGTCGCGGTCGGAATAACGCTGACGATATTGGGCTACCACTTCGTTAATACGCCGCGCCGCTGCTCTAAGGCTCTCCTCACCAGACGTCGTTATTTTAAACGGATAGTAACGATCGGCTACATTAATTTTAATGGAAAGTGTCTCTTCTTCCATTCAGTTTTATCTGTTTAATAGAGCAATACATTTATCAATCTCCCGCACAATTCTTCCTATTTTCAATTTTGCATCGTTAGTGCCGGCACTTGTTCCTTTGAATGCCTCGGCTAACTGCAACTTTTTATTCTTTTCTTCCAATTCTTTTATCCTCTCGTATTGGCGCGCTATTTCATCTTTGTTCCTCTGATTTTCAGCCGACAACTCAATATACTCACGCTGTGTCTTTTCGTAATAGGCGATAAGCTGTAACTGCTTATTCCTTAAACGTTTCAACAATTCATTAACCCGTTCTTCCATAGAAAAACACTATAGTGAGGCTACAAATATACAATAAAGTTTCCATTATTTAAAAAATTTTTTTAAAACTTAAAAATACAAATGATAATTCAATTCTCTATTGTCCATGCCTGTCTCTCGTCAGAAGTCAAGGTTTGACAGCCAATAAAGGCATCTGCCAAACCATTCGTCGAAAGGAGGTTTTTTTATATAACCATGTTCTCCTTCCGCATAAATATGCATTTCAGTAGCTATATGGTGTTTTTTCAGGGCGTCATAGAAGACGAGGCTGTTGGCTACCGGCACAACGGTGTCGTCGCTACCGTGCGTGAGGAAAGCCGGTGGGGTAGTGGCGTCCACATGTTGTTCGTTGCAGTAGAGGTTGATTTTATCTTGCGAGGCCGGGCTTCCCAAAAGGTTATCTCGCGAGCCGGGATGTCCGATGGTTTCCGAAAAACTGATCACCGGGTACACCAGTATCATGAAATCGGGGCGCAAATTAGTTTGCCCGGGATTTTCGATGACCGGCAAGTTGTAGTGAGTGCCCGCAGTAGCGGCGAGATGTCCTCCTGCGGAAAAACCCATAATGCCGATTTTGCCGGGCGCTATATGCCATTCCTCCGCACGTTGCCTGACCATTCTAATGGCTGCCTGCGCATCCTGCAAGGGCCATGAGGACTGGTCTGTCTTCTCATTTTTGTCAGGGAGCCTGTATTTCAGCACAAAAGCTGCTATTCCTGCCTTGTTAAATTCCCGCGCTATCGCGTGTCCTTCCCGTTCAATCGCCAGTATATGATATCCTCCGCCCGGGCATATAATCACCGCTTTTCCGTTTGCTTTTTCCGCCGACGGAAGCCACACCGTAAGGCTGGGATCAACCGGCGCGCTCAATATGTCTGACTGGGGAGTCGGCTGATGCGTACCTTCGTACAGGAAAATCTCCTGTTGCGCTGTTGCCACGCTATTGAAAAAGAAAAAGGCAGAGAAAAGAAAATAATATTTCATAGTAACAGTCTTTACGTGAACTTACAAATATACAATAAAGTTTCTATTATCAAAAAAATATTTTTAACTCAAAATGTCGTATCTTCGCAGCATGAATACACATGCCCATTCCCTGAAAAAAATTGCAAGCGCCTTGTCGCAAAGTGAAATTAAAGAATATGAGTACATTCCGAAGCCGGAACAAGCGTTGCCCAATGTCAACAGGATAAAAGAGATCATGAACATAGTCAGATCCATCTTTTTCCCCGATTTCTTCGGTGATACCGAAATTAGTGAATACACGCAGGAATCGCACATGGAAGTGTATATGGAGCGGTTATATTCGTTACTTAACGAGCAAATTTATAAAAGCTTATGTGTTTTCAACCATGCCGCCGACGAGTGGGAAGAAACAGCGCCGGCGCTCACGCTTACGTTTATCGACCGGTTGCCGGAAATAAAGCGGCTACTGGCCACCGACATTAAAGCGGTATGCGACAGTGACCCGGCAGCCACCGGTTCCGGCGAAGTGATATTTTGTTATCCGGCCATCCAGGCCATGGTGCACTACCGCGTGGCGCATGAGTTGTTATGCATGAAAGTGCCGGTATTGCCGCGCATCATCACCGAACTGGCACATTCCGCCACCGGCATTGACATTCATCCGGGCGCCCGCATCGGGGAATATTTCAGTATTGACCACGGCACCGGTGTAGTGATTGGCGAGACCTGCGTGATTGGCAACCACGTGAGGCTTTATCAGGGTGTAACCCTCGGCGCCAAGGGGTTTACATTCAATCATGAAGGATTGCCCATAAATGAGCCGCGCCATCCGGTTATTGAAGACCACGTGATTATTTATGCCAATTCCACGATTCTGGGACGTATTACCATTGGCCATCATTCCATCATCGGGGGAAATATCTGGCAGGTATATTCCGTGCCGCCGCATTCGCGCATTGTGCAGAAAAAAGCCACCGCATCATTCACCGACGGGCTGGGAATTTGATCAGTGGTTAGTGAATTAACGGGTAACGGTTAGTGTCACCTCCTGGCATAGGTTGACGCCAAAGTGTTTGCTTTAAGCAAAAGGTAGTAGAGGAGTTGCAACAGGGTGGCTTAAGTTTATCGGCGATTAGCCAAAAGTATGGGATCCATGATGCCAAAAATGGTTGGTAATTTTTCGGGACATGACAATTACCAGTAATTACTAACTGTTAACCACTATATCACTAACCACTATAAAACTATTCTTCTGAGATAAGTAGCACTGCACTGCTGTATGGCCTGTACAGCCGCAGCCTGATGCCTATATTCATCAAGTATTCGCCGGAAAAAGTTTTGTCGTTGCCATAAAACGAGCTGTCATTGGAACGGCCATTCAATTCGGTAATTTTATACCGCTTGCCGGGATGCAGTCCTTTTAACTTTGTTTCAAAATAGGTGGGGTTGTGGTATTTTAAGCTGTATGCAAAGAACACCGCCTGTTCCTGGTCTTTCGACACATACATCAATGATGCCCAGCCGTTTTCGCTGTATGGCGACACCAGGCGATACAAATCGCCCAACTGCACAATAGGGCGGATTTGTTTGTATTCACGGATGGCTTTTTTGGCAAACCGGTAATCACTGCCGGAAATATCTTTCGGTTGCAGTTCCATGCCTAAACACGCCGACATGGCCACATCGAAGCGGAATTTCAAGGACACATTTATGCCGGTTTGGTGATTCGGGATGGACGACACGTGCGACGCCGTGGCCTGTGCCGGGTAAATAGTATTGGTTCCGTACTGGATAAATATCCGGTCTACCGCGCTGGTATTGTCGCTAACCCAAAACTCGTCGTGGTATTTCAGCGCGCCGAAATCAACCCTACCGCCGCCCGACGAGCTTAACTGTATTTCTATATTGGGATGCGCTTCCCGTATCCGTTCATACGCCGCATACAGTCCCCGCACGTACTCATACCAGAAATGCGTTTGCCGATCGGCCGGCAGATATTCCGAGCCCACATTTTCCACATGCCTGTTGGCGTCCCACCTGTTCTACAAAATGTTGGGCGACGGCGCCACTATCTCGTCGACTGTTGG
>JAITIL010000094.1 GCA_031279475.1 Prevotellaceae bacterium
GTTGCATGCAACGCCCCTACATCGCTCCTTGCACGGGGTTATGCGTGTTGCGTCCCTCCGGGAAACGGACGCCGTTCTCCGTCTTTACCTGTGTCCTGTTTTTCACTAACCGTTAACCACTAATCACTAACCGCTAATTTTATATATACAATAACATCCCATATCACAAATATATTGTAACACACACTAACAGTGATTAAGTGATTAGGGGATTAAGTAATTAAGAAAAATACAAATACCCTCGAACAACTTTCATTTGTTTCTTGGGTGTAAACTAAAAAACACAAACCCAACATATCTTAAATAGAGGTTCATCAAAACCTGTCGCAAAAAATAAATCAGGCTCGTGCTTTGACACGAGCGCTAACTTAAGGACTCCTTTGCGAATTAAAATTTGATGATTTCTATTTAAGAGCGCTAAAGCTAACACTTAGGAATTATGCAAAGAACATAAAACTTTACGCTGCAAATATAAATACATTTTCTAAATATCCAAACATGTAATTGTTAAAATATGTTATAAGAATGTAAATTGTTTATTCTTAGATTGTCTTTATTCATCTGCATGAATCAGGTATTAGAACATGGACTTTCATCACAGACAAAAACAATGTGCTGATGTATTTTAACTCTTAGTTCTTATCTGAAATACGCGTGGCCTGGTTGTCGTGCAAGCTGGCGTGGGCTTTTGGGCAGAAGCGTTTTGGCTCTTTTGTATTGAGGTGTGGGTGGGTGAAACAAAAAAACGAGGCCGTTTGGTCTCGTTTTCGTTTTTGAAATTCATTGTTTTTTACAATCCAGTTTATTTATTGTATTTTTGTTGTGTGCTGTTTTTTGTTCGCGATAGTTATTTATTATAATAACAAAAAATATGCCACACAAAGAAAACACGAAGAAATAAAAGATTAAAAACACGGTATTTTATTCCACCGTCACCCACTGGCCGGTGGTATTGGCGCTGATACTGTGGTCATACATGGCTTCGCACGCTACGGCGGGCAAGTAGAACGTTCCTTTGTAAGCGGCATGTAACTTTACGCGCATAACGAGGGTATTGGGGAGGTCAAAGTAGGCCAATACCCGGTCATCGCGAATATCCATATACGTTATGCCGCTGCTCTTTTTTTCGTCGGTCAACCGGTTTTCGGTTATTTCCCACCCCGAAGGAAAGATTTGCGTTAACGCCATATTTGCGTAATGCCCGCGCAGGCCGGGATTAGTGATCCGGACTTCGGCTTCAAAATCAGTGCCCTGTTTGAGGTTTCTCACATTAATGGCATTGCCGTCGGTATCGAAGTAACGCACATGTAGCTGTAAATTATTTTTAGAGGCCCTTTCTTTTCCTGCCACCGGAAAACCTTTTGCCGATAAACGAACGAAAAGCGCAGCCGCCGAATGATTATCTACTTTCACGGTAGTTTGTGTTCCCGCTTGCGCTTCCAAATCTGCGCTCCACACGGTTTTTTTGCTTTTCACCTGTACGGCTTTTTTATTTTTCCCGGTGTAACTAAAATCAAGTTCGCCATTTGTGGTAGCGGCATATTTCGACATGCCCAACAGGCAATAAGCGGTGGTTTGCGTACTCATCCACGCGGAGCTGTTCATTGTTTCGGAGATGCGTTTGGCCAACAAAAATGCATTTTCTTTATCGTCGAGCAGGGTCAGTATTTCCAATATCATGGCTTCATCGCGGGTATTGCTGCCATAGGTTTCCGAAGAACCGTCATATACCGCAACAGACAGGGGAAGGTCGTGGATGATATTTTTTGCCGTTTCGGGTTGTCCGGCCAATAAATAAGCGCCGGCCAACATCCATTTGGCTTGTAGTGAAATATCGTTGCGTTCTTTCAACCTGTTCATGGCGCTCAATTCCGGCTTTTTGGCCAAAGCCAGCACATAAAGCCGGTAGGCCTGTATAAAATCGCTTTGAGAAATTTTGTAGCGGCTGTTATTTTCCGGCAGCCATTCTTTGGCGGCCTTTTGTTGCGCGGCCATCCAGTTTGCTTTCATGGCTTCGGGAACATGGTATCCTTTACGCTCGGCTTCCATCATAAAGTGTCCGGCGTAGTTGTTTGTCCAATCGCAACTGTAGCCCGTTCCACCCGGCCAATAGCTGAAACTGCCATATACGGTGACAAAAAGTCTTAAGCGGTTTAAGGCCGATTTAACATTACTTTCCGCTTGTTTTTTCTTTGCTTCGCTGAGGTCAACCACATCAGACAGGTAAAGCTGCGGAAACGCGCCCGAAGTGGTTTGTTCCAGGCATCCATGCGGATAACTGAGGAGGTAATTTAGCCGCTCGCCAAGGTTGAGGGAGGGAATGCTTGACACTTCTATCTCGGCCGTATTGGACCCCTCCATGCCCGGAAAGTTTAATGCTATGGTGGCCGATTGGTTGCCGGGAACAATTTTCTCCTTGCTGGCCACCACTGCAGGATTTGAAGCGCGCACATCAATTTCAATGGCGTTTTCGGCTTTTTCATTGCCTGAAGTTGCCTTGATTTTCACGCTCCCGTATCCTAATTTCTGTTTTGTGCGTACTTTGAAATACACGATATTATCGCCCGGCTTGTTGAAGGTGATATTTCTGCTCGGTTCGCTAAGCGTTTCAAACATATCATTGGTCAGGAGTTCCACTTTTACATTTTTCACGTGGTCTTCCATAGCGAATATGGTGACAGGGAGCGAGACGGTTTCGTTGGGGCCAAGCACACGCGGCAAAGTAGCCTGCACCATCAGCGGACTGCGTACCGGCGTGGTTTTTTCGGCGCTGCCGTATGCATATTTTGTACCTGCAATTACCATGGTGCGCACGGATCCCACATAATCGTTTATCGTAAATTTATGTTTAGCTTTCTTTCCGGCTTTTAAGGTGAAGGGGCCTGCAAATTTTACTATCGGTTTGAAACGATTTGCTTTCGTGTCGTTCTTGTTTTGGCTGAAATCCCCATCGCCGCCAATGGCAAAAATTTGTTCGATTTTTCCACCGTAAGCGCCCATCACGAAGTTATATACATCCCAAGTGCGTATGCCCAGCGCTTGCCGTTTAAAGAAGTGATCCCACGGATTAGGCGTTTTGAAATGCGTAAGGTCTAACAATCCGTCATCCACAATGGCTAAAGTGTAGCTCATTTCTTTGTTGTTCTGTTCACTTACTTGAATGGTAAAAGGTTCATCGGGATGAATAACATCAGGGCTTTTAATGACAGGGTAGAGGCGTGTTTTTGGGTCTTCCACCATAATGGGGATTACCCCATAAAGGCGAATGGGCAAGTCGTTTTTGGCTTGCGTATACGGTTGCAGCAAGGTGATGTGAACATACACATTCGGCGTCATGTCGGGCGTTGTGGCAATGGTAATGTCGGTTTTCTGGTCTTTACATTCTACCCAAAACGTCTGCAATATTCTTGACCCTGTTTCCAAACTCACTAAAGCGCGTGCGTCGGCGGTGGAAGGGATAGAGATTTGTACATTTTCACCCACATTATACTTTGCCTTGTCGGCGTTAAACGTCAACATGTTCGCGCTCTCCGACTGGTTGTCGCCGCGACCGTAATACCACCAGTCTATATATATCCGTTGCGACATGCGGCGTCCGCTTTTCGTGTCAATAACCTGCACCAGAAACATTCCCCACTCGGGTTGGTTAATTCTAAAATCGAAAGACCCTTTGCCGTCGGCGCCGGTAGTGAGTTTTGAAGAATATATTTTGTTCTGGTATATGCGATGGGTATAGTTGGCTATACTGTTGTTTGAGGACGACCACCACCAGCTCCATTCGGTGCGGTAGATATTGATTTCCACTTCCCGTTTTACCGGTTTCCCTTTTTCGTCCACAGTAACCACATCGAAAATCTGGTCTTTGTCGGTTTCCAAACGGTTGTAGTAGCCGTCGCCTTTCGGCGTTTTCAATCCCACATACGACGAGTAGGGCATAATGTTTACGGTGGCGTTGTCGATGCTGAAATTCCCGCTTTCCTCGAAAACACGTATGTTCAGCGACGCCTGAAGCGTCCCCGGCATTTCGTCATTGCTGTTGGTAGGGATATTAAACCGCATCACGCCATCTTTATTCAAGTATCCGGTAAATGTTTTTTCCGCCAGGCTGCTTTCCTGTCGGGTGACGTCTTCAAAATTGTAATCCGGGAAATCTTTAAAAACCGTACGTTGCGGGGTGAATTGTGCGGTAATATCGGCTTTTAATCCAGGTGCATTAGCGCCGTGCAACCATTTCACGGCAAATTCACCGCAGATGTTTTTATTTCCGGTAATCACGTCGTCATCCAACGTGGTGCTTATCTTCAAGCGGTTTGGTTTAATAGTCGCTACCCTTATGGATTTATTAAAAGTCACGCCTCCTACAGTGACTCTGGCTTCCCATCGCCCGGTAGGTGCATCGGGGGTAGTGACGCTTGGAAAAGCGTATATCCCGTGGCCTTCAGCAGTATGCACAATACGGTTCGCCAATTGATTTTGCACGTTGTAAAGTTCAAATACCACCGGATGGTTTGACGGTAATGTTTCATTTGCATCTTGCAATATGAATGACAGGAAAATAGTGTCGCCGGGACGCCACACTTCTCGTTCCCCATAAATAAATCCGTTAATTCCCTTTTTTATTTCCACCCCTGCCACATCAAAGGAACTTAAAGACAGCGACACGCCGTCATCGACGCGCAAATAACTTTTCTGCTTGTCTTGTGTCGCTACGATTACATAAGGACGTTCGTGGTAAATAAGACGTACGATGCCTTGGTTATCGGTGCGGCCTTCGGTGATTTTTTGCTGTTGATAATTGTAGGCGGTTACGGTTACACCGTTAAGCGGCTTGGTTGTGATCAAATCGTTAACGGCCACCATCAAACTACTGTTGCTTTCCTGCTTTGCAATCATGCCGAGACTGGTGGCAATTACATTCTGTGTAATAAAGCGGTTATAGTTATAATAGGCGTCATGACAGGGATTGTCCTGTTCATACCAGTTGTAGTAATAATAACCGTCCTCTTCCGCTTCTTCATAATCGTCATTGTTTTCTGTCATATTTTCGTCCTCTTTCTCCGATTCTGCGTTGCCGGAATTGCATCTGTAAAGCGAATAGGAGCGTTTGAAAGAGATGCGTACCTCGTAAATGGCGCCGGGTTCAAGCATCATTATTTCGGCCAGGTCGAGTGAAAAAGTATTCCAGTGATGAAGATTTACTTTTTTACTTTCGCCTAATTTGATAGTGGTGGAAACTACCGGTTTTCCTACACGCCGTAATTCTTTATTATTGTCGAGGTTGTTGATTTGCAGGAATTGCAGGATGTTGTTTTCAAAAATGTGGTAAATGCGCACATCTACCGCGCTGAGGTTGATGGCTTGAAACGGCAGGGTGAGGTTGGTGGACCCCGGCATCAACACGCCTTTGCCCGTCAACCGAACGGCAGGTTTTGCTTCTTCGAAAGTAACGGTTTGGGTGTAGTCTTCCGTCAATATTTTGTTCGATTTGCTTTTTAACCCTTCGCGGATTGTTATTTTAAAAGATTGGTTCGTGACCTCCGGCAAGTAAATATATAAATTGTTGGCCACCGCATTAAAGCGCGGTTTCACGCTACTGTTGAGTTGCACGTAGGCGTCGAATTTTTGACGGGCAAGCAGTTCTGAAAAAGAGCAAATAATGTATTGTTCCTGTGTATTTATTTTCACATCCAACACTTCAAATATGTTTTCAACAGGGATTTTAACAGTGTCGTTTTGTTTGTATTCATAGTTTATAGGACTGCCGTCCCAATATAGTATGATATTCGCCGGCTTGTCGCTGGTGACAATATCGTTAATATAAAATATATGTTTTTTATCAGTTTGAAAATGCTCCCATCGGATTTTTGTTTTTTGTCCGGCCATGGTGGCGGCGAGTACTTCCTCCAATTGATGCTGGTCAACATAATCGGCGGTTAATACTTCTCCTTTCAGCACATAGGCGCCGGGACCTTCCTCATACCGTAATTCCAGCGGATCAATATTTGTGATAAATGAAGGCTTAATGGTGGCGACGGAAAACTTGAATGTTTTGTTATCGCCTTTGGCTTCGTTGATAAGATCAGACACATGGAAAGAAACTTTATATACCTGGTCGCTTTTTAATCGTTCTTTCGGGCGAAATTCAATAGTCGTGGGGGTTATCCAGTAAGCTTCGCCAGTTACGGAAGGCGAGAGGTCGAACAGTTTTTTTTCGATAACGGCATTCCGTTCAAAATCGTTATGTTCCTGGGATAAACGAATCCTAACCGGGGCGTTAACAGAAATAACGCCTGAAGTATATGCGCTAATATAAGGATTGTTGGGCACTTTGACGGATTTTGGCGAAGTACTGCATCCTGATAAGTTAAATATGGCTAATATAAAGATAATTATGTGGGGGACATGTCTCATAGTATGCGGCAATGTTAAATATTATTTACAAAGGTAACAAAAAGAATTTTGTTTATCAATAAAAATGATTACCTTTACACCCCAAAAATCGGGGTGTGGCGCAGTTGGCTAGCGCACTTGCATGGGGTGCAAGGGGTCGTGTGTTCGAGTCACATCACCCCGACAATAAAAAAACGGACAAAAGCGGACAAAGAATGTCAAAGATGGCCAAAGTGCACGAGAATATTAGCTTTCGTGCATTTTTTTATTATCTATGGTAATAAAAAAATGGACAAAAATGG
>JAITIL010000005.1 GCA_031279475.1 Prevotellaceae bacterium
TCAACCAATGCCCACCCGATGCTATTAGTGCCCATGTCCAGTCCTAATACTCTTTTCATAATAATTTTTCTATTGATTTGTTAAACAATGTGTTTTATTTCTTAGTTCGTTATTTTTACTTATTTTTTTGCTATTTCAGAAACTTTTCTTACCTTTGCGCTGCAATCAAGTCACAATAAGGATTATTCCGTTGTGAAAACATTAAGTTGCCCTCGTCTTCAACGGGGGCTTTTTTTACTTCTACACTTACCCCTTGTTTCTAATAATAATAGTACAAACCGTTTAAAATGACACGCAAAGGTAAGAAAAATTTTTATACGAATTGAATTTTTTGTAATTATTATCAAATAATGCCGAGATGAATACACTATTATCATACCTGATTGAAGAAAAGCAGGCCAAACGTCGAGGCGGCTTGTACCACAAGACACAAGTAAATTTGGCGTATACCTCCAATCGTATTGAGGGCAGTCGGCTTACGGAAGAACAAACGCGTTACATTTTTGAAACGCGAACGGTTGGTTTCAAGGACGAAGAAGCCATTCCGGTAGATGATATTATTGAAACATCCAATCACTTTGTGGCTTTTGATTATTTGCTTGATGCGATAGAACAACCGCTGTCGAATAGCATGATTAAAGCGTTGCACCGTACACTGAAAACCGGCACTTCCGATGCCGCAAAAGCATGGTTTACGATTGGCGATTGGAAGAAATCGCCGAATGAGGTTGGCGGGAGTGAGACTTCATTGCCGCAGAATGTGGAAACCGGCATGTCCCAACTTAACGATTGGTATGCCGGGTTAAGTAGCGTTGATTTCGAAAAGGTGGTTGAATATCATTATCGCTTCGAGAAAATTCACCCGTTTCAAGATGGAAACGGCAGGGTTGGCCGGCTACTTATGTTTCGTGAATGTCTGAAAAATAATATCATTCCTTTTATTATCGACGAGCGGTATAAACAGTTTTATTATCGTGGGCTGAAGGAATTTGCTGCCGTGAAAGGATATTTAATTGACACTTGCCTTGCGGCGCAAGACACCTATACAGCGTGGGTAAAATATTTTTATCCCGATTTATTGAAAACCGAATAATCGCTTTTACATCCGTTCGTAGAGGCGGCGCAGTTTGGCGGCGGTCATAATGTCACGCCAGTTTTTGCCCAGCGCGTTTTCCCACAGCGGCGCCATCCCCAGCGATACGTTAATCATGGTGTTAAACTGCTCGTCGGTGCAATGGGCGCAGATGTTGCGGGGCAGGTCGATGTCCCACTTGCGCACCATGTCGTGGAATTTTTCCACGCCGGCCGGGTAATACTCTTCCAGGTAATTAAACACAATGGAATTTCCCACGCCATGGTGCGTGCCCAACACGAAAGCCAGTCCGTAGCTCACCGCGTGCGCCACGCCCACCTGCGAGTAGGCTATGCTCATTCCGCCGTGCCACGACGCCATCATCAGGGCTTCGTCACTTTCGTCGTCCCACGCGCTCTTGTGGAGAAAAACCTGCTCGCACATTTCTTGCGATTTCTCGCCGTAGCTCTTGCTGAATGCGTTCAGGTATGTCCCGTTCAACGACTCGATGCAGTGGATATAGCAATCCATACCGGTGAAGAAGCGTTGGTTTTTCGGTGCGTTTTTGGTCAGCGAGGGGTCAAGTACCACTTGGTCGAACGTGGTGTAGTCGGAGTTCAGGCCGAGTTTCTTCTCGGGGCCGGTTAATACCGCCGTGCGCGACACCTCGGCGCCCGTGCCGCTCAACGTGGGAATACCCACCCGGTATACGCCGGGCGTTTTAAGCAAGTCCCAGCCTTGGTATTGCACGGATGAGCCTTCGTTCGTCATCATTAATCCTACGGCTTTCGCCAAATCCATGATGCTTCCTCCGCCAATGCCAATGACGCCGGACACCGTGCCAAATTCGGCCTTTAGCGCATCGCGTAACCGGTCTACCTGTTTCGTCTTCGGCTCGTCGGTTGTGTTTATGAAGATGATTTTGTCTTTTTGTTGAAGCGGAATACGCCGGAGGAGCGTTTCCTGTGGCTCGAACACATCATCTACGAAAAAGATGAACGGCGCGTCGCCCTTGCGTTTCGGCGCAATAATTTCATGCACATCGTCGAACGCGCCGCGCCCGTAGATTACGCGCGGCACCATGGGGAAATTTCTAAATTTCATATCAAATATTTTTTTATGCTATAATAATTTTTCGGCATTGAGCAGGTCGTCCGGCGTATCGATTTCGACGCCCATGTAGTCGGTGACCACCATTTTTATTTTCTTTCCATGTTCGAGGTAGCGTAAACACTCAATCTTTTCAATGCTTTCGAGCGGACTTGCCGGCGTTTTCGAGAAGTCGAGCAGCGCCTGTTTGCGGAAGGCGTATATGCCGATGTGTTCGTAGTAGGTGGGATGCAGGTTCGCGTCCCGGTGGTAGGGGACAGGCGACCGCGAAAACATCAGTGCGAAATTATTCAAGTCGACCGCTACTTTCACGTAGTTCGGGTCTGCGATTTGTTCTTTTTGGTGCATCACTTGCATCAACGAGGCCAAATCAATTTGGCCGGCGTCCGCTTCATTAAAGACGGCCAGCAGTTTTTCCAGCGGCTCGCGTTTGGTGAACGGCTCATCGCCTTGCACGTTTACGATAATGTCGGCGTCGAAATGTTCGGCGGCTTCGGCAATACGGTCGCTGCCCGTTTCGTGCGTTTTCCGGCTCATGATGGCCTTTCCGCCGTGGGTGGTTATTTCGTTATATATTTCCTCGCTGTCGGTTACTACGGCTGTTTCGTCAAATAACCCGGTGCCAATCACCGCCTGGTAAGTGCGCCGGATTACGGGTATGCCTTTCAGCAGCGCCATCATTTTTCCGGGGAAACGGCTTGCGCTGTAGCGGGCAGGAATGAGTGCTATTATTTTCATGTTGTATTTCTAAAGTGACGATTTCACGGCTTCCGTTATCTTGCCGGCGCGCCGGCGCACTTCTTCTTCCGTCCATCCCATCTTTATGGCAATGGAAATGGTGCGCGACAGGAGCGCGTCCGAGGCGGAAAAGTCCACTTTCGAATAATCGGGCAGGAGGTCGAGCATGGCTTTGTAGAGGGGGTGCACAAAGTTCTGCGTTTTCAGTTGGTCCCATTTGCGGATGTAGTGCCAGTTATTGTCGTACCAGTGAAAGGCGCCGTCGACGCCTGCGTCTTTCAGCGCCTTCACCGTCTTGCGCGCGCTTTCTTCGGAGGGCATGAAGAACGTCAGGAACGTAGCGCTGTCGCCTTCGGGGTCGGGCAGGCGGCGGAAGGCCACTTGCGGCACGGCGCCCAGTGCATCTTTCAGCGTTTTTTTATGCCGGCGGTGAATGTCCACAAACCGGTCGAGTTTGCCGATTTGCCCGCATCCTACTGCGGCGTGGAGTTCCGAGATGCGGAAATTGTATCCGGGCGACAGGTGTCCTTCGGCGCCGCGGTCGTCGCAAGTATGGTCGTGGCCGTGGTCGTGGTACTGGTCGGCGCGTTCGTAGAGGCGTTTGCTGTTCGTAATCACCGCGCCGCCTTCGCCGCAGGTTACAATTTTATTGAAGTCGAATGAATAACAGCCCGCGTCGCCGATACTGCCCAGCATCCTTCCTTTGAACGACGCGCCGAAAGCCTGGCAGGCGTCTTCCAGCAAAAACAGGTTATGTGTCCGGCATATTTCGTGCAGTTCGTCGATTTGCGCCATAGCGCCGCACATGTGCACCGGCATCACCACTTTGGTGCGCGGCGTGATGGCGTTCCGCACCGCTTGCGGGTTGAGGCAGAGCGTGTCGTCGATGTCGACCATTACGGGAATGGCGCCTGTTGCCATGATGGACTCAAAACTGGCCACGAACGTGAACGGCGGGAGGATGACCTCGTCGCCGGCGCCCACGCCCAGCGCCGCCAGCGCCGTGGTGAGCGCTGCCGTTCCGCTCGACAGTAGCAGGGCATATTGCGCCCCCGTGACGCGGCAAATGGCCGCTTCCATTTCCCTGGCTTTCCAGTGTCCGTTGCGCGCGCCGGTAAAACCGTAGCGCATCAGCACGCCGGTGTCCGTTACGTCTTGTAAGTGTTTCCGTTCAATGTGGTCGAATAATTCAAAACCGGGCATATTCTATATTTTTAGTAAAGTTTATAAATAAAGTGCAAAAGTACGGAATTTTTTAATACGTTTACATCCATCTGTCGCTTTCTTAGAGAGTGGGTGGTGGTTTTTGTGGGGGAAGTGGCAGTTTGCAGTAGCAGGAATTATGCGTCATGAATGATTTTTACTTAATCACTTAATCGCCTAATCACTTAATCTCATTTATCACGCCTTACGCTTAATTTAAAAAGCTATTCGATGATTGAAATCAGAAATCCTGTTAACGTTTTTTTGGAGGTTAAGGAGGAATTTCGTGTGTTTACCCCTGGTTTTTTTTAATCAAAAATACTGTTGCCGATAAATTCCCGCAGGACGGACGTGGGGCAGATGTATTTTTCGTTTTCGGGCGATATGGGCTCGAGGTAATGCAGGAACTTCAACAGCCGCGAGGCCTCCGTGTAGGCCGGGTCAACCGGTTTGATTTGCAGCAGCAGCGGCACGGCATAGTAGCGCAGCACATACATCTCATACAGCAGCGCTGAATTGAACATGATGTCGGCATTTTCCTGAAACGGAAAGATGTGTTTTTCCTCGCCGCGCCGCACGCTCGGCCAGCGCATGATGGTGTCGGACGCGCTGTAGCCCCTGAACTTAAAGTCGCGCACCATGCGGCGGATTAGCCGGTTGTCGGTGGTGGAGATGCGGTTGTTCTCGTCGATAGACACCGACGTGAGCGCCGACGCGTAAATGCGGTATTTCAACGTGTCGGGCGCCGATTGGGTTACACGCGGGTTGAGGCCGTGGATGCCTTCCATAATGAGAATGTCGCCAGCGCCCACTTGTAGCGTTTTGCCGGCAACAAAAAAACGTTTTCCTTCGTGAAAATCAAACGTCGGGATTTGCACTTTTTTCCCGGCCAGCAAATCGTGGAGCTGTTCATTGAAAAACGGCAAATCGAGCGTTTCCACCGCTTCAAAGTCGTAGTTGCCGTCGGCGTCGCGCGGAGTATGTTCGCGGTCGACAAAGTAATTGTCCATTTCGAGCAGCACCGGATTTAGCCCCAGCACCTTTGCCTGCACGGCCAGGCGCTTCGACGTGGTGGTTTTCCCGCTGCTCGACGGGCCGGCGATGAGCACCAGTTTCACGTCGTGGCGACGGAGGAAAATTTCTTCCGCCAATTGCGCATATTTGTTCTCGTGCAACGATTCCGACACGGTGATAATTTCGCCAATCTGTCCGCGCTGTATCAGTTTATTGATGTTACCAATCGTGTGCGCGCCTACAATCTTGACCCATTCGTTGTTTTCGCGGAACACGTCGAATAATTTCGGCTGCACTTTGACAGGCGCCACGTTGTCCGGCCGTCCGGGATGCGGCGGACGAACCACAAAGCCGTCTTTGTACATGCTCAGCGCAAACACTTTCACGTAGCTTGTTGAGGGCGCCAGCGGCCCGTAGAAATGGTCGTAATAACCGTCCAGGCCGTAAAGCGACGTGTAGAAGTGCCCGCGCGTCTTGTGCAGCAAGGCTTTTTCGGGCTGGTTGTTTCTCATGAAGACGTTAGTGGCTTCTTCCGTCGGACATTTCTTCCTTGTAAACGGAATATCGGCCGCCACTAATTCGCGCATCCGCTTTTCGATTTCCCGCAACAGCGTTTCGTCAATCACATGATTATCGTTGAACGCGCAATAGAAGCCGTTCAGCACCGAGTATTTAATCAGGAGGGTTCGGTGGGGCGCCACGTCGTGCACGGCTTTCTGGAGCAGGAACGACAACGACCGCTGGTACGTGCGCATTCCGTCGGGATGCGAGATGTCCACAAACCGTATCGTATGCGGGTTATACACGGCATACGACAGCGCTTTCAGCCGGTGGTCGACCAGTGCCGCCAGTATCCGGTGCGGCAGCCTGGCCTTGCACCGCTCAATCAGTCCAAGCAGCGTTTCTCCCTGCGGGCAGGGGTGGCGTTGTCCGGTGTTTTCACATAAAATTTCGATATTATTCATCAATTCTGCCGGTTGAAAGTGTAAATATAGGAATAAATTTGTATTTTTGCATCCATATAATCCCCAAATGATATGCGTACGACCTGTATTTTATGCCTTATCCCGCTTCTCGCCTGTGCTCCGTCCCTGCGGGCGCAGGACTACATGAGCCTTGAAGAGTGTATCCGGATTACGCTCGAAAACAATTACCGGATTAAGATTGCGCGGGTGGAGCGCGAGGTGGCCGAGAATAACGTCACCATTTCGCAGTACCTCCCCACGGTGACGGTGGACGGGCGGCAAAATCAGTCGGTGCTGGATGCGGAAACCGAAACGTCGGGCAGCACCAACCGGATTGCCGACGGCCGCACCGACACGTATAATGCCGGCGTCACGCTCAACTGGAGGCTGTTCGACGGCCTTGCGATGTTCCACACGCACAGCAGGCAAAAAGAACAGTTGGCCATGAGCGACCAACAACTCAAAATGACTGTCGACAATTTGATTTCGTCGCTTTGCGTGGAATATTACAACATCCTGATGCAGCAGAAACGCCTCGAAGCTGCACGTTATTCGCTTGTGCTGTCGGAAGAGCGCTATGCACAGGCCGAGGAGATGTATGGCATCGGGGTGGTGTCGGGGCTCGAATTGCGGCAGGCGAAAATCGACCTCAATGCCGACAGTTCCAAGCTCGTCCGTCAGGAGGAAACGCTACGCAATGCTTATGTCCGCCTCAACACTATTATGAATACAAGCCTCAACCGGCAGGGGTTTGTGAAGGATACCATCGTGCTGGCGCCGAAAATGCCGTATGACGAAGTGCACAGCCGGGTGCTGGCGCAAAACAACATGCTGCGCATTGCCCGGCACGGCATACAGATTTCGGGACATGACCTCCGGATTGCCCGCGCCGCGTTGTTTCCTACGCTGAACTTCGGCACCGGCTATACTTACAACCGCACGGAAGCCAACAAGGCCGCCACTACGTACAACCGCAACAACGGTTTCAACTGGGGCTTGTCGCTGTCGTGGCCTGTGTTTTCGGGGCTCGAGACGGCGCGCCGCATCAGGAATGCCGAGCTGAATGTGAAAAGCCAAAATTACAGCTATCAACAGCTGGAAAACGAAGTGCTGGGCGACGTCACGCTCCTTTACAACACCTATGAAAACAACATCCTGCTGATTGCGTTTGAGCAGGAGAGCGCGGCGGTAGCCCAAACCAGCCTCGACATTGCGATGGCGCGCTACAAGCTCGGCAACCTCTCGGGGCTTGAGTTCCGCGATTACCAGAAGAATTACCTCGACGCCGTTGACCGGCAATGGAACGCCATGTATCTGGCCAAGACCACGGAAATCAGCCTCCGCCTGATGGCCGGCGAACTGCAGTAATACGAAATTTTACTAATTATGGCATTAGAAACACGTTCTGAGGTATATCAAGAGCAACTAAACCCCGCTATTTTCCCAAATTTCTTTGCTTAATGGTTTGCCTCTTGTAACGGACGGTCATTCTCCATACAGCAAATACTTTGCCCGCCGCGTTTTGAAGGCGGCGACGTCGGCAGCCCAGCTTGCGCTGATTTCCGCTTCGGTGGCGCCCTGTTCCATCATCTGTTGGATGCGCGCCGTGCCCCATAGCTTTGAAAAGTAAGGAAGGAAAAATTTGTCTTTTGGTTTGAAATGGCGGTAGGCGTTTAATAACCATTCCAGCCTGATGCGCCCTTCGTGGAGCAATTGCGCTTGTGGAAAACTGCGCAAGTCCATGCCGTAACATTGTTGGTCTTTGAGTGGCGGGTTCATGGCGCCTTCCACTGCTTCCGGCACGAATGAAAAGCTGTAAATGTCTTTGAATGCCGGATGGCCGAATGCCTGAAACGGGAACGGGGTGCCGCGCCCGAGGCTTACGGCAGTGCCCTCGAAAAAACATAACGACGCATATAAATATACTGCCTGCATATTCGGCAGGTTGGGCGAGGGTTTCACCGGAAGTTCATAGTGGCTGCGGTGGGTATAGCCGTCGCAGGGTATCACCGTGAGGCTGCATTGCACGCCGTTTTTCAGCCATCGTTCGCCGTTAATCATCCCGGCCAGTTCGCCCAGCGTCATTCCGTGCACTACGGGAACAGGGTGTATGCCCACGAAGGAACGGTGTTCCGGCTCCAACAGCGGGCCATCCACATAATATCCGTTTGGGTTTGGACGGTCGAGCACAATCACCTGTATGCCTTGTTCGGCGCAGGCTTCCATGACATAGTGCAAGGTCGAGAGATAGGTGAAGAAGCGCAATCCCACATCTTGCATGTCGAACACCATGCAATCAATGCCTTGTAGTTGTTCGGATGTGGGCTTGTAGTTTTTTCCGTAGAGGGATATGATATCCAAGCCTGTGGCTTCGTCTTTGGCGGATGGGAGCGGTGCGCCGGCGTCCGCTTTTCCTCGAAATCCGTGTTCCGGCGCATAAATGCGTACTACGTCCACGCCTTGGTGCAGCAACACATCCGCCACGTGTTTATCATCAATAAGCGATGTGTGGTTGGCTGTGATGCCCACCCGCTTTCCCTGCAGCAGGGGAAGATATTTGTGGAGTTGCGCGGCGCCGGCGGTAATCTGCGTATATGCTGCGAAAGACAGCAGTGACAGGCCGAGCAGGAAAATTATTCTTTTCAAGTTATTCCTCTTTGCTGTTGTTTTGTTCTTGTGTATTGCTTTCTTGATGTTCGTCTTTTATATCGACATTTGTTTTACGTTTTTTCTTTTTTCCGAACCACCGGTTAAATAATTCTTTGAACGTGTTGAAGTCTTCCTGATATATAAAACCCACACCGCTTCGTTGCGAATTGTCGAATTGGTCGGTGAACTGGTCGGCCGAGTGGGTGAAGGCTTTGGCGCGAAACCGTCCCTGCGGGTCGATTTTCAGTTCCAAATCCAGGTCACCGGTGAATGAGCTCTCCGTTGTATTTTTCTTTCCGTTTCCGAGTGTGCCGTTAATAGCCACGCGGTTATCGAACAGTTGGGTGGATACGGCTACGTCGAACACATTATTCCCCTGTTCCGAAAAATTGTACATAAATCCCACGTCGAGCGGGATGTTCAGTTGCGTGAACATGTTGCTCAGTTGGTTTGACAACAGTTCTGAGGTGCTGGCCGAGATATTCACGCTGCTGATACCCGATTGCTGGTCGGGCATAAAACTGTTGAACGCTAACAGCGACAAGAACTGCCGCGTCATTTTTTCTTCGGTGTTCAGTGCGCTTTGCACTTGCGCCCGTATGCTGGGATCAAGGTTTTGCATCTCTACATTATACGATAATACAGGCGTGAACAGGTTGCCGGAAACATGAATCTTGCAATCCACATTTCTTCGCACCCGGCTAACCGATGACGTGTCTTCCGTTAGCGTACTGAGCGAGGCTTTTGTTTTATATACGCCTGTAATATCAAGCATCGTTTTACTGATGTCGCCGTTAAAAGCAATGCGACTGCCCTGTTCCATGATAAATTTTTTGCTGATGATATTTTGAAGCGTGAAAAAATAATCGCCCTGCTCAATGGAATAATCCCCGTAGAGGTCGAACTTGTCAATTTCGGAATTAATGTTAAAGGTAATATTTCCACTCCCGCGGCTGCGTATAATGTCGCCGGCCTTTTGGTCGAATATGATTTGCACTTCTGCATTGGGGGTTGCCGCAAGGTTGATGTTGAATGATGTTTTTTGTCCTTGTTTTACAATGGAAGTGTTACGTGGGCGCCACTCATTGTCTTCATTTTTTTCGGGCTCCACAAATTTGAGCATGCCGCTCTCTTTGGCCTGGTGATTGTTTTGGAGCGGTATGTAAACTATCGTATTGGCGTCGGTAGTAGCCATGATGTCGAATTTGGTTTGCTCGTCGTCGCCTTTAATTTGTATGAACCCGGTGGCGTACGCTTTGCCGTAAAAAGCATCATTATCTTTTAAGGTGGTATTTAAACACAACATATTTTCGGGTTGGATGCTGAGGTCGTATTTTATATTCTTGAAATGCTGATGTTGCAGCGTCCCGTTGAGTATTCCCTTTCCGCCCACACCGTCGCGCACCAGCGCATTGCGGATACTGATGGCGGTTGGTGTAATTTCCACCGGCACGGTGAGCAGGTAATGTGTCTTCAAATAATCAACCGTAAGGCTGAGGCTGTCGAGCACCACATTGGTGCCATAAAGCATCGGTTTTTTTCGCGAGCCTTTCACCTGTAAATTTCCCGACAGATACCCGTCAAGATTGGTCAGCACTTTCTGTAGTAACGGCTCTACATGTACCGCCTTGAAATGGTTAAGGGTTAAATCGACGTCTAAGAAATCGGTTTTTGGGATGTAAAAACCGTTCAGCGTAACATTTGTTTTATGGTTTTCACTAATTCCGGCCATTACCCGGAACAGTTTTTTCCCGTTGTCCCAGTTGCTTTGCCAGGTAAGGTCACCTAACGGGTGGTTGTTAATAATCATGTTTTTCCCGTCAAAATGTGTGAAAAACATGAGGGTGTCGTATAAACCGGTGAACATGGCTTCGCCCGATAATTCCCCTCGCAGGTTATAACCGCTCTGTGCCGTGAAAACATTGAAGTTCGACAGGTCGTAGTTGTTAAAATGAATCGACAGGGTGTCTGACCGCTGGTGTGAAATGGCGCCGTTTACCACCACCTGCTGGTGTTGGTTGGAAATTTGAAACCGGTTAAATTGCAACACGTCATCGTCAATGGTGATGGGGGTTGGCTTGATGTGCCACGCGGTGTCATTGAGTATAATTTCGGAAGGGAGGATCTGCAGGCCGATGAGCGGCTTTTTTCGTTGTTTCGAATGGCTGAGCAGGGTGTTAAAATGCAGGGAGCCTTTATTGGAAAGCTTGCTGTTGTTGTCATAGGTGAGCGTGGTGCTAATGTTGTTGTCGGCATATTGGATTTGTCCGGAAATATTATTGACCGGTAAGTTAAAAAACTCGGCAGAACCGATATGCAGCGCCATATCCATTCTCTCGTTGGAATTTTGCGCATTAATCATAACCTTTCGTACCCAGTCATTGCCTAAAGCAAGCATGGGGCTGTCGAATGTAGCGGTGAGTTGCTGGTCGGGTGTTAATCGTATGTGCAGCAGTGTGTGCTCGGCAATAAATAAGTCGGGATGCAGTAAGTAGGAAATGCTGTTGGCTTTCTTTATTTGTAACTTAAATTCATAATCAGGCTCGAGACCGGTGTGCGGCATGACAGTGTCGTTCAAACAGGGCAAATACTTGTCGTAACCGACATAAAAAACATCTTTGAGGAACTGGAGAAAAGGGCGGTTTCCACGAAAGTCAGCATCGGCGAAATTGGCGCGCAATTGTGAGCTGTATGTGTTTTGCCGGGCAGCCGACAGCAGGGAAAGCGTTCCGAGTTGATGCACGCCCACCGGGTCGTGATAAAAAATGTCGGTTATTCCTATTCTTCCGGTGCCGGCGTCGAAATTGCCGGTATATTGATAATTGGCTGTTATGTTTGCTTTGAGTTCCGAAATCGTGTCGCGCGGGTTAAAATTCAGTTGGAAAAGATTGGCGTAATATATGTTGGCCGTGTAATTATGCCGAAACACAAAAGTGCTGTCGTTGTCGTCGTCAAAAGCCACATAGCCGTCAAAATTCATAGACAGGTTAGGATCGTTGCACTTTATCCGGCCTTTGAAATCGCGGTTACTGAGTACGCCATTAAGTGTGATGCCGGTATAGCGATAGCGGTTGAAAGTGAACGCCGGCACGGCGCCGTTTAGTGTGAAACGGAACTCTTCGCCGGATGCCGGATTAAACACTAATGTGGCGAGCGCATCTGCGCTTACGTGACCGAGGAGTTTCTGGTGAAGCAATTTGCCGAAATGGAAATTTTCCGTACGCACTTCGCCTTCCACCGTGAAACTTTTATTTTCGGTAGGATGAAATAACATGTCGAGTTGTGCATCGCCCAAAGATGTATTTAAGTTCCCGTAAATTACAAAATCATTATACAGCCC
Source organism: Prevotellaceae bacterium (assembly GCA_031279475.1). Classification (GTDB taxonomy): domain Bacteria; phylum Bacteroidota; class Bacteroidia; order Bacteroidales; family UBA932; genus JAIRLC01. Next base: position 12,092 of record JAITIL010000005.1, read on the forward strand.
TGTAAAACTCCCGTGATAGTGAATATTGCCGAGGCTTTGTATTATTTTGTCGGTATTTGTTTTGTAGTTGTCCTTAATAAAACTTTTCAGGATATATGCCAAATCTCCGGCGTGGGTGTGTATGCTCTCTACGTCAATATTAATACGGGTTTCATTGATGTCCGGCAAGCCTGCCATTTTGAACGATGCGGTGATATGTGTAGCCTTGTCGGGTATGCCGATTTCCATACGGGCGCTTCGCAAGTCTTCTACGGTGCCGCTCACAAGACCATCGAGGGATAGCGTGAAGTCATCCATATAAAAGTTGGGGGCGAAATAATTGATGGTGTGAAAGGAAAACATCGCATTGTTGAAATCGGCGGTCATCTTCACTTCTTGCACATATTTGTTGAAATTGCGAAAATGATCAAACGTCATGGCGTATGACTTCATCCTGACGAGCGAATACATGTCGTCAATCTTCACATCTTGCATCAATATTTCTTGTTTGCTTACATACACTTTGCCGGAAGTAAGCGATTTTACATGATACCCGCTTTTTTCGAAAAAAGACAGGTCTTTGATGTGAAAGAAAACCGTATCGTCGTGAAAGCTTATGTTGTGGATGTTGATAAATATTTCGCTCAGGGCAAGGTCTTTGAAATTAATCATGTTTGGCGGTTTGGAGCTGTCCGGATTGCGCAGGTTGCGATAAGTGAAACGAAAGTTCGACAGCGACAGGCTACTTATATTTATGGCCTCCGGTGTGAATTTTGAGGTGTCTGTGGCCGTGCTGTCCCTGTGTTGAATGTTGGCGAATGCTTCTTTAAAGTTAGTGCCGGTTGGCGTTGTAACCACATTGAGTATACCATTGTAAAGGTTTACCGAGCCTATGGTAATGTCTTTTTTTAACAGGTCGTATCCCGACAGTGTAATGGTTGTGTGTCCTGCATACGCCAACGTGTCACCTTGTGCGTCGCTTACAAAAATTTTGGTTACCACTAATTTGTTAAAGAAAGAAAAATGGACGGTACCTACCGATATGGTTGCGTACGGCAATTGTTTTTGAATTTTCGCCGTGACCCAATGTACAGCCATGGTTTGTACCGCGGGGATTTGCAGGACAAAATACGACGCCAGTGGTAATCCAAGCACCACAAGGGATAGTATGATTACTCCCTTTTTTAATTTTATGAGAAATGGCAACATATTTATTTGTCGCAAAGTTAAGATTTTTTTTGTATGTTTGCAGGGCTTTTAGAGAAAAATGCAAAAAAGGGAAATTACGATATTGGGTATTGAGTCGTCGTGCGACGACACCTCTGCGGCTGTTATCCGCAACGGATGTCTGTTGTCGAATGTCATGGCTAATCAGGAGGTGCATCGCAATTATGGCGGTGTGGTCCCAGAACTGGCTTCGCGGGCGCATCAGCAGCACATCATTCCGGTGGTTGACCAAGCGTTGAAATTAGCCGGTGTGTTGCCTCAATCGCTTGATGCGATTGCTTTCACATGCGGTCCCGGGTTGCTGGGTTCGCTGTTGGTGGGTAATGCCTTTGCCAAGGGTTTGGCGTTATCTACCGGTGCGGCGCTGGTGGAAGTAAATCATTTGCAGGGGCACGTGTTATCGCATTTTATTGATGTGCCGGAACAGCAACTGCCGCACCCCGCTTTCCCGTTCCTCTGCTTGCTGGTATCGGGCGGACACACACAAATCATGGTGGTGCGCAGTTATTTCGATTTTGAAATTATCGGCAATACGATTGATGATGCGGCCGGCGAGGCCTTTGACAAGTGCGCCAAGGTGATGGGCTTGCCCTATCCGGGCGGCCCGGTGATTGACCAATTGGCGGCGCAGGGAAATGCCGCCGCCTTTCAATTTGCCAAACCGCGGGTAGGGGGGCTCAATTACAGTTTCAGCGGACTGAAAACGTCGTTCCTTTATTTCCTGCGCGACCGGATTGCCGGGAATAAAGACTTTATCGAAGTGCACCGGGCAGACTTGTGCGCATCCCTGCAACAAACTATCATTGATATACTGTTTGATAATTTAATTCGAGCGGTGGGGCAAACGGGAATACGGGAAGTGGCTGTGGCTGGAGGCGTGTCGGCAAACTCAGGCCTGCGCCGCCGTTTGGCGGACGAGAGCGCACGGCGGGGATGGAAAGCCTGTATTCCCGAATTACGGTTTACCACCGACAATGCAGCCATGATCGCTATTGCAGGATATCATAAGTTCCTGCAAGGTCACACGGCGCTGCTCGATGTGGTGCCGTATGCCAATGGTTAGTGTTTATTTTTTGGAGGAACTTGTCTCCGTGGTTGGCAATGCTTGTATTTGTTCAGCAGTAAGACCTGTGTAGCGCATAATTTTTTCAACCGGCTCATGATCATTCAGCATGTGTAGGGCAATATCCTTGCTTTTTTGCACACAACCCTCAGCTCGTCCCTTGTCAATACCTTCCGTAAGTCCCTCAGCGTGACCTTCAGCCCGTCCCTCAGCGTGACCTTTGGCACGACCCTCAGCGTGACCTTCAGCGTGACCTTCAGCCCGTCCAGTCGTACGCCCTTCTTTTATGGCATAGCTTAGAGTGTTCCACAGGTCACGATATACTTTTACACTATCTTCATACTGATAAAGTTCTGCCGGAGTGAACTTCGCTATCTCTGCCGTACGAAACAAATTATCAAACACTTTTTCCTGTAATTTTATGGGACGGCGTTCCAACATCGGCAAATTTTTAATAATGTACAGCCATTTGTCGAAACGTGTAACAAGTTCTTCTTCTGTTTTGTTGAATTTGGGCATTTCCAAATAAATAAAAGTGAGCTTGTCGTAAAAAACATTATGTTTCTTCGTGTCCATCAATTTGATTTCACGATGAAAATAACTCTCATCATCTTTATCGTCTTCAAAAACAAAATCGAGAATGCCAATTAAATAAACGGCTTTCAGTGAGAAATTCCAATTACCCTGCCGGCCTTGTTGTTGAATGGGGAAAGTGGCATAAAAAACACTGCGTTCCTTGAAATATTCCTGCTTTGCCTTCTGCAGTTCCACAATAAATTTGTCACCCTTCTCATTTTCGCAATAAATATCGAAAATGGCGCGGCGGTCTGATTCGCCAAATCCCAATTGTTCGTTTTGCAAGTAATGAATGTCGCTAATCTTACCTTGTTCCTTAATAATCTGATTCAGAAAGTCAATCAAAAGTTCTTTGTTAACTTCAGAGCCGAATAGCTTCTTGAAGCCAAAATCAGTGAACGGGTTGATGTATTTTTCAGTGGTTGTCCTCATCAGTGTATTTGTTTAAGGCCGTGTAGGATAATTTTTCACAAAGGTAAATATTTTTTTTGATTTAGATTATTTTTTACCATATAAATTTGGGAGAAGACGCCCGTTCCCCTCTTTTTTATTCAATACGCAATTCCAGCTTGATGCGCTCGAATTTAGCCTGAAGCGCGGTCGTTACCTCATCGAATTGCGCCTTGTCTTTCAAATCGGCGCGTACACCAAAGTAGAATTTGATTTTCGGCTCAGTGCCCGACGGACGTACAGACACAATGGTGCCATCGTGCGTGATGAATTGCAATACATTCGACTTTTGCATGTGGACAGGCGTGCGCTGGCCGGTAAGTAAATCAACGGACTCCGATTTAAGGTAATCGTGAATACACACCACCTTTGATCCATCGATGCTTTGCGGCGGGTTGTCGCGAAATCCGGCCATCATTTGTTGTATTTGGGCCAGCCCGTCTTTGCCTTTTTTTGTAATGGGGATAAGCGTTTCCTTGTAGTACCCGTATTCTGTGTAGATGTCGAGTAATACCTCATACATGGTTTTCCCTTGTGACGCCGCCCACGCCGCCATCTCGGCAAGGGTGCAGCAGGTGGCTACAGCATCTTTGTCGCGGACAAATTCGCCAATGGTGTACCCAAAACTCTCTTCACCGCCGCCGATAAATACTTTCTTCCCTTCTTGCTCACGGACTACTTCGGCAATGAATTTAAATCCTGTAAACACATTGTAATATTCCACGCCGAATTGTTCTGCAAGGGTCTTCATGAGGTTCGTGGTGACAATGGTTTTGATGATATATTCTTTGCCGGTAAGCTTGCCGAGTTCCTTCCATCTACGTAGTAGGTAATAGGTGAGGAGCGAGGCGGTTTGATTGCCGTTGAGTAGGATAAATTCTTTTTTACTGTTGCGGATGGCAAGTCCCACACGGTCGGCGTCAGGGTCGGAAGCCATAATCATGTCGGCGCCTGAAGCTGTAGCTTTTTCAATAGCCATTTTAAACGCGTCTGGTTCTTCGGGGTTTGGCGATTCAACCGTTGGGAAATTCCCATCGCTCACATCCTGTTCCGGCACCCTGATAATATTGCTGAATCCTTTGCGGCGCAAGGCTTCTGGAATAAGCGTTACGCCTGTGCCGTGTAGAGGCGTATAAACAATACGTATTTGATTATTTTGCTGTATGGCGTCGGGCGAGAGTTCCAAACTTAATATTTTTTCCAGATATACCTCATCAATTTCTTTGCCGATACGTTTGATGTTTCCTTCATGGCCGTTGAATTGTACCATTGCCGGATCGGTAATTTTTTCCACTTCGGCGATGATGTTGGTGTCATGTGGCGACGTAACCTGTGCGCCGTCGTCCCAGTAAGCTTTGTAGCCGTTGTATTCCTTGGGGTTGTGTGAGGCGGTGATCACTACGCCGCTCTGGCAGCCCAAATGGCGGATAGTGAAACTGAGTTCCGGCGTAGGACGCATGCCGTCGAAAAGGAAAACCTTGATACCGTTGGCGGCAAAAACTTCGGCTGTAATTTGGGCAAAACAGGCGCTGTTGTTGCGGCTGTCATGCGTAATAGCTACTTTGATTTCGGCCAAGTGCGGGAAACTTTTCTTAAGGTAATTGGCCAATCCTTGCGTGGCCATCCCCACCGTATATTTATTCATGCGGTTGGTGCCAACCCCCATAATACCGCGGAGGCCGCCGGTGCCAAATTCGAGATTTCTGTAAAAACTTTCTTCCAGTTCTTTGGGATTCGTATCAACTAACTTTTTGACCTGTGTTTTGGTTTCTTCGTCGTAGCTTCCCGTGAGCCAGGCTTCGATCCGTTGTTTTATCACTTGTTCCATAATCTTTTGGTTTAGGTTATACAATTTTTTTTTGAAAACACCGCAAGAGCGCATCTTCCCATGAGGGGATGACGAGTCCATATATTGTTTTTATTTTTTCTTTGCTTAGTATGCTGTATATAGGGCGTGTGGCTTTGGTCGGGTATTCGGCGGTAGTTACCGGGTGTATGGCGCAATTACAATGTCCGAGTTGCATGATGCGCCGGGCAAAATCAAACCACGTACACACCCCTTCATTGGTGTAGTGATACACGCCCGGAACGAATTTCTTTGTGCCCTGTGCCACCTTGTCGATTATGGTAAGTATAGCCCCGGCAAGGTCGGCGGCATAAGTGGGAGACCCGTGCTGGTCGTTCACCACATTGAGGGTGGGGCGTCCAGTTCCGAGGCGCAGCATGGTGTTTACAAAATTATTGCCTTCGCAGGTATAAAGCCATGCGGTGCGTATCACCATGGTTTGCGGGTGCAACAAGGCGGCTTCCTCCCCGGCGAGTTTGCTTCTTCCGTAGGCCGATTGTGGATTTGATGTGTCTTCTTCGGTATATGGCGTCGTCTTTGTGCCATCAAATACATAATCGGTAGAAATGTGAATAAGGTGTGACTGGCATTCGCCAGCCGCTTCGGCCAAGTTTTGTACGGCGGCGGCGTTAATGGCGAAAGCCTTGTCTTCTTCCTCTTCCGCTTTGTCCACAGCGGTGTAGGCCGCACAATTAATAATGAACGCCGGATGATGTTTGCACACATAAGCCATCACTTCATGGTTGCTGGTGAGGTCTAAGTTGTGAATATCGGTACACAACAATTGCAGCGCGGGATGTTGGGTGGCTGCTTCCTGCAGGTCGCGTCCCAGTTGGCCATTACATCCGGTAACAAGTATTTTTTTATTCATTTCCTTTAATTCAACAACACGAAGGTAATAATATTTTTTTAATTTAAAATAATTACTATCTTTGTAGACACTTATGGAACATTTTATCGTATCGGCCAGGAAATACCGCCCATTGACCTTTGAATCGGTTGTGGGACAGGAGAACATTGGGACAACGTTGAAAAATGCCATTCAGCGCAAGCAGTTGGCGCATGCCTATTTGTTCTGTGGCCCGCGCGGTGTGGGAAAAACAACGTGTGCCCGTATTTTCGCAAAGACAATTAACTGTCAAAACCTTACGCCGGAATTGGAGGCGTGCGGTGAATGTGAATCATGCCGTTCATTTGCCGAAGGCCGCTCATACAGTATTCATGAATTGGACGCGGCTTCCAATAATTCGGTGGATGATATTCGTGTACTTACCGATCAGGTGCGTGTGCCGCCGCAGATAGGCCACTACAGCGTATATATTATTGACGAGGCGCACATGCTTTCGTCCAGCGCTTTCAATGCTTTCCTGAAGACCCTGGAAGAGCCGCCGGCGCATGCCATTTTTATTTTGGCAACCACCGAAAAGCACAAGATACTTCCTACCATTTTGTCGCGCTGCCAAATCTATGATTTCAATCGTATTTCCATCCCCAACATGGTGAAGCATCTGGCGGATATTGCGGCCAAAGAGGGGGTGAACGTCGAGCCAGAGGCGTTGAATGTGATTGCACAAAAAGCCGATGGCGCCATGCGCGACGCCCTTTCCATTTACGACCAGGCAGTGGCTTTTTGCGGTGACAATTTAACGTATGCAAATGTAATCGAAAACCTGAATGTGCTCGATTATGAATACTATTTCAAACTAACCGGTCACTTCATTCACCACCGCTATGCCGATGCGCTGCTATTGTTTGACGAGGTGCTGGCCAAGGGTTTTGATGCGCAACATTTCATCGCAGGATTGAGCATGCACTTCCGCGATTTGTTGGTGTGTAAAGATCCACGCACGCTGTCATTGCTTGAAGTAGGCGATACCGTTGCAAAACGGTATGAGGCGCAGGCAGCGCAGGCAGCGCATACTTTTTTATATGAAGCGTTGCAAGTAACCAATGCCTGTGAAATGGGGTATAAATCGAGTGGAAATCCGCGGCTGCACGTTGAACTTTCCTTGTTGCGGTTGTCGAATATAGCTTCCGAAAAAAAAAACGACAGTACTAAAATAACAGGGAAGGCGGCGGTTGTGGTTGAAAATATGCCGCCTCCGGCGACCCATCCGGCTCCTTCCCCTGCACCTTCCCCGGTTTCTTCTACTGTTTCTACTGCCACTGTTCCTGTCCAGCCAAAAACAATGGCGTTTTCAATCAAAGCTACCAAAGCGGAAAAACTGGAATTAATAGAAAATGAGAAACGGGAATTAGAGAAAAGGAATAACCCGTTTACGCAAGAACAGTTGATAGACGCCTGGACGGAGCTGATAGCGCGTGTGACCGACCAGTCGCATTTGACCACAACATTGAAAGCGTCTTCACCGGTGTTACAGGCAGGCAACATGGTGGCGTTCCCGGTGGGGAACGAACTGCAAAAGGATTGGATGAAGAGTGAGACTATATTGGATTTTTTGTGTAATAAATTACAAAATGATAATATTAAATTAGACGTCACAGTAAACACCCAAACGGCTGGAAATGCAAAAAAGCCTTATACCCATGATGAAAAATTTAAATTTCTCATAGAACAATATCCTGCTGTAGCCCAATTGAAACAAATCATGAATTTAGATATAAGGTAGCCTTGACGTATGAAAGATAATGTAGGGTGGGGTTTGCCCGCCTAATATATGACAATGAAGAATAGTGTGTGGATATATACAGGCATTTTACTCGCGATTGTTTTTTGGGGCATGTCGTTTGTGTGGGTTGATCAGATGTTAGGCTCGGGTTTTCCACCGTTCAGTCTTTTGGCAGTGCGGCTTGCTATCTCGGCAATTGTATTATCGCTGCTGTCCCTTGGTTTTGGAAAATTGCAGCGGCCCGAATGGGCCGACCTGAAATGGATAATCCTGATGGCGCTGTTTGAGCCGTTTTTGTATTTTATCGGGGAAACCAGGGGTATTCTACTCACCACGCCCACTACGGCCTCTGTGATTATTTCTACCATTCCACTGTTCGCCATGCTGCTGGGTTTTCTCGTGTATAAAGAACGAATGAGCAAACTTAATGTGTTCGGCGCGGTGGTGGCGGTTGCGGGCGTCCTCTTGTCGGTTTTGAATGAAGAAATGTCGATAAAAGTAGATGCATTGGGCGTATTGATGCTGTTTTTCGCCGTGCTTTCAACGATTGGATATTCCTTGGTTGTGAAAAAATTAGCGTCAAAATATAATGTGTTTACAATCGTGGTTTTCCAGAATATCCTGGGTACACTGCTGTTTTTCCCGTTTGCGTTTTCGGAATACGAAGGTTTACGCCAGTTTGCCTTTTCCCTTGAAACCATTTATCCGGTACTCCTTCTGGCGCTGTTCCCTTCCACGCTGTCGTTTATTTTTTATGTCAATTGCATTCACCACATCGGCGTGGTGCGCGCCAACATGTTCAGCACATTGATGCCGGTGGTTACGTTGCTGTTTGCATCGGCGTTGGGGCGTGAATTATTGACCCTGCGCAACGGCACGGGCGTATTCATCGTAATCGCAGGGTTGCTGCTGACGCAGGTGAAAAAAACGGTAAACGTTTAACGGTTAGTGACTATTGGCTAACGGTTAGTGTCATGTGTCATGTCCTGATATAGGTTGACGCCAAAAGGAGGACACAAGATGACAAAATGTACAAAGAAAAGCTATCGGTATAGTGTTTGCTTTAAGCAAAAGGTAGTAGAGGAGTTGCAAGAGGGTGGATTAAGTTTATCGGCGATTAGCC
>JAITIL010000014.1 GCA_031279475.1 Prevotellaceae bacterium
TGCCCTGCAAGCAGGGGGTCGTCGGTTCGACTCCGACAATCTCCACTAAAGTGAAATCAAACACTTACGTGAGTTTACGTGAGTGTTTTTCATTTTTCTCAAAAATATTCCACAAAGCCGGCATTTCAGAACAGCGGCGGAGTTTTGGCGCCATACTCGTTCCGGTACACGCCGGGCGTTTTTCCGGTGTGCTGCTTGAACAGTTTGTCAAAATAGGAAATATTGTCGACCGACAATCCCAGTGCAATGTCCCGCACCAGTATATCGGTGGTGAGCAGTAAGAATTGCGCCCGCTCTACCTTTTTCCGGTTGATGTACCTCACCGGGGAGCAATGCATCTCCTTCTTGAAAATGCGGATGAAATGGCCTTCGCTCATACAGGCAATGCCGGCCAGTTGCGACAGGCGTATTTCCTTGTCGATGTTCTCATGGATAAACTTCAGACACATTTTTATCCGGGCGTCCTTGTCGCCGGATTTAAGGGTGGCCGTTTGGAAAAACCGCGACATGAGCTGGCACAAAATGCCCTGCGTTTCTATCTTGACAGGCAGCGGCGTCCGGTTCCCGGCTGCTATATGGCGGGAGAGTGTCGGCGGGTTGTCGTACAGCTTGGGGTCGATATGCTGCAACGCCCGCCCGGGATTTATCCGCATCAAGGTTTCGACCAGCAACAAGTCCAAAGGAGCGGCCTTTACTTCTACCGGAAAATCGTAGGCGTCAAAAACAGATTCCCTGTTGACGTCCTTTTCGAAAAAATGAATGTAGAACAGTGCAAAATAACCGTCGCACTCGTCGTTGTGCAGGCTGAACGGGGGCGTCAGATAGAGGTGACGCGGTTTAAGTTCGCAGGTGTTGTTCCCGATTTTCGTTCTCGCGCCGCCGTCCTTCACGTAATAAATGCGGGCAAAGGGACTGTATATTTCCTTCCAGTTCCAGTCGGCATTCAGTTCCGAATAACCCACATTCAGCAGTGTTAATCCCGGCAGATCAGACATGTTTCTCTTAAGAAAGTGTAAATGTAACTAAAATTTCCGACAGTATCCCTGCTCCGGCACGTTAAATGTTAATATAGTGTTATATATTTGTTAAAATAATGGTATTGCATTCAACGTTATATCGGTATATTTGTCAAAAAAACATTGACTAAAAAATTTACCTTTATGAATGCAAACAGATACCAGGGTGCATGGCCCAAAATCGGCATCCGCCCTACGATTGACGGACGTATGGGCGGCGTGCGGGAGTCGCTCGAAACACAAACCATGAACATGGCCATAGGCGTGGCCGGTTTCCTGACCGGCCGCCTGAAATACCCCGACGGGTCGCCCGTGCAATGCGTAATTGCCGACAGCACCATCGGGCGCGTGGCCGAAAGCGCCGCCTGCGAGGAAAAGTTCAGACGCGAAGGCGTGGGGGTGAGCATCACCGTAACGCCCTGCTGGTGCTACGGCAGCGAAACCATGGACATGGACAGCCATACCATAAAAGCCGTGTGGGGATTTAACGGCACCGAGCGGCCGGGCGCCGTATATCTGGCCGCCGTGCTGGCCGGCCACGCCCAAAAGGGACTGCCCGCGTTCGGCATCTACGGCCGCGACGTGCGCGACAGCACCGACACGGAAATCCCGGCCGACGTGCAGGAAAAGCTGCTGCTGTTCTCCAAAGCGGCGCTGGCGGCGGCTATCATGCGCGGAAAGTCGTACCTCTCGATTGGCGCCGTGTGCATGGGCATCGCCGGGTCGATTGTCAATACCGATTTCTTTGAAGACTACCTCGGCATGCGCTGCGAGGGCGTTGACGAGGTGGAAATTATCCGCCGGATGACTGAAGGCATCTACGACAGGCAGGAATACGAAAAGGCGCTGGCCTGGACGAAAGTGCACTGCAAACAGGGGAAGGACATTATCAACCGCCCTGACCTGGTGAAAACGCCGGAAGCGAGCGCCAAAGACTGGGAGTTTATCGTGAAGATGACGCTGATTGTGCGCGACCTGATGGTGGGAAATCCCAAGCTGAAAGAGATGGGATTTGGCGAAGAGGCGCTCGGACACAACGCCATTGCCGCCGGCTTTCAGGGACAGCGCCAATGGACGGACTTTTACCCGAACGGCGACTTCACCGAAGCCATCCTTAATTCTTCGTTCGACTGGAACGGCACGCGCACACCTTATATATTAGCTACGGAAAACGACGCGCTGAACGGCACGGCCATGCTCTTCGGGCACCTGCTCACCAACACGGCGTCGATCTTCGCCGACGTGCGCACCTACTGGAGCCCCGAAGCCATTGAGCGGGTAACCGGCAAGAAAGCCACTGGCCTCGCCGGCGGCGGGATGATTCACTTGATTAATTCGGGCGCGGCTTCGTTAGACGGCACCGGCCGCCAGAACGATGCGGAAGGCCGTCCCACGATGAAACCCTTCTGGGAAATATCCGACGACGAAGCCAACGCCTGCTTGGACGCTACCACGTGGATGCCGGCCAACCGCGAATATTTCCGCGGCGGCGGCTACTCGTCCAAATTCCTGACCCGCGGCGGCATGCCCTGCACGATGGTGCGCCTGAACCTGGTCAAGGGATTAGGCCCGGCGCTGCAACTCGCCGAAGGCTGGACGGCCGACGTCGACCCCGAATCGCACCGCATCCTGGACGAGCGCACCGATAAGGGCTGGCCTACCACCTGGTTTGTTCCCCGCTTAGCCGACGCCGCCCCGTTCAAGGACGTGTATTCGGTGATGAACTGCTGGGGCGCCAACCATGGCGCTATCAACGGCGGGCACATCGGCGCCGAACTGATTACGCTGGCCTCTATCCTGCGTATTCCGGTATGTATGCACAACGTCGCGGAAGAGAAAATCTACCGGCCGGCGGCATGGAACGCCTTCGGCATGGACAGGGAAGGCGCCGACTTCCGTGCCTGCCGAACCTACGGGCCGCTATATAAATTATGAATTATGAATTTGAGGTCTGACAGCACACAGTTCAAAGGGAAAAACGGAGAAAATTACCTCTTCCCCTTTATTTTGATTACCTGCCTGTTCTTCCTGTGGGGGTTCGCGCACAGTTTACTCGATGTGCTGAACAAGCACTTCCAGGACTCGCTTGATTTGACCAAAGCCCAGTCGGGCGCCATACAGGCGGCGGCCTACGGCGCGTACTTCGTCATGGCCATTCCGGCCGGCCTCATCGCCGGAAGGTTCGGCTACAAGGCGGGCATCATTGTCGGGCTGGCGCTGTTTGCCGCCGGCGCGTTCGGGTTTGTGCCGGCCGTGGGCATTAACACCTTCGGCGCATTCCTGCTGGCGCTGCTGATTTTATTCGCCGGGCTTACGTTCCTCGAAACGGTGGCCAATCCCTACGCCATCGTGCTCGGCACGCCGGAGCGGGCGGCCAGCCGGATTAATTTGGCGCAAACGTTCAACGCCGTGGGCTGGATTTTAGGCCCGCTGATCGGCTCGGTGCTGATATTCGGAAACGAGGCGGAAACATCGGGCAATGCGGCGCTTATTCTTCCGTATGCCGGACTGGGCGTAGTAGTGTTGGTAGTACTTGCCCTGTTTTTCTTCGTCCGGTTGCCGGAAATCAAACCGGAAGAAAACGACCCTACGGACACGGATACAGCCGGCGCAGCACTCTTGTCGTCCCGCCCATTAATCAAACAGCGGCGCTTTGTTTTTGCCGTGGTGGCGCAGTTGCTCTACGTGGCGGCACAGACGGGCGTCGGCAGCTTCTTCATTAACTACGCCATCGAGGTCGATAGCCTGCAACTGACCGAAATGCAAGCCGGCCTGCTGCTGGGGCTCGGCGGCATGGCGCTGTTCGCCGTCGGGCGGCTGTCGGGCAGTTTCCTCATGAAAAGAGTCAAGCCGGGCGTGTTGTTGGGCATTTGCGCCCTCGTCAATACACTGCTGATGGCGGTGATTATTGCGAGCCACAACCGCGTGGGCGTGCTGTCGCTCATGCTGTGTTACCTGTTCATGTCGATTATGTTCCCCTCGATTTTCGCGCTGGGCGTGAAAGGGCTTGGCGAGAAAACCAAAAAGGCCTCCTCCATACTGGTGCTGACGGTGGTGGGCGGCGCCATTGCACCCTCGCTCATGGGATGGATTGGAGCCACCCACATGAACCTGGGATTTATTATCCCGCTGGCGTGTTTCGGCTACATTGCCTTTTTCGGCTTCGCGGAAAGCAGACAGTAGATATTTTAAGATAAGCAGGAATAGTACGTACTACAGGCCGGGCAGGCGACAAAGGCGGTTTAGAACCGCCACTGCGTCTGCCAACTGGAAACTGTAACCATGTGTGCGCTAACGCCGAGGCTGCTCAAAAGAAATTTTGGGCAGCCTCTTTTTTTTTGCTACCTTTGTCCCCGTCAATTGAAGAAAACACTATGCATTTCCATGCGCCGGCATTTTTACGTCACATTTTCCCCACTTTCATTTGGAATTTTGAAGGTGAAACCCGCCGTGTGTTCCTCACTTTCGACGACGGGCCGCGCCCCGAAGTGACCCCATGGGTGCTCGACGAGTTAGACAAATGGAATGCCAAAGTTACTTTTTTCTGCCTCGGGAAAAATGTGGAAATGTTCCCCGACCTTTTCCGGGAAATTAAAAACCGTGGCCATGCCGTGGGCAACCACTCCTACAGCCACGTCAAAGGCTGGGGCATGGATACCGGCGCATACATCCGCGATGTGGATTTTGCCAACGACCTTATCGGAAGCAACCTTTACCGCCCGCCGTACGCACGCATAGGCCCCAACCAGGCGCGCGTACTCAGTGAGCGATATAAGGTAATCATGTGGGACGTGCTGAGCCGCGACTATAGCCGCCACCTGTCGGGAAAACGATGTGCGCGGAATGTCATTAAATATGTTAAACCCGGTTCCATTGTGGTGTTTCACGACTCGGTAAAGTCGGCACGAAATTTGTGGGAAGCGTTGCCGAAAGTGCTTCGCCATATTCACGAGCAGGAGTGGCAATGTAAACCAATAGAATTATAATCATTATGCACAATATATTGTTATTAGGATCAGGAGGGCGTGAGCATGCGCTGGCATGGAAGCTGCGGCAAAGCAAGCGCTTGAATAAACTCTGCATCGTGCCGGGAAACCCGGGCACGGCAGCGCTCGGCGAAAATGTCGATATTGCCATAAACGATTTTGAAACGTTGAAGCAGCTCGCGCTCGATAAAAAAATCACCATGCTGGTGGTTGGCCCCGAAGATCCATTGGTGAATGGCGTCACCGATTTTTTCAACAATGATCCCGACCTTGCGCACATTGCCGTGATTGGCCCCAATAAACGAGGCGCACAGCTCGAAGGCAGCAAGGATGTGGCCAAGGCGTTCATGAAAAAATACGGTATTCCCACAGCGCGCTACCAGACATTCACCGCCGAAACCATCAACAAAGGCTATGCGTTTCTCGAAAGTTTGAACCCCCCTTATGTGCTGAAAGCCGATGGACTGGCCGCAGGAAAAGGCGTATTAATCATCGACGACCTCAGCGAAGCGGAACTGCAATTGCATGACATGCTAAACGGAAAATTCGGCAACGCCGGGAAAAAAGTGGTCGTCGAAGAATTTATGAAAGGCATTGAGCTGTCTGTGTTCATCCTCACCGACGGGGAATCGTATAAAATCCTGCCGGAGGCCAAAGATTACAAACGTATCGGCGACCGCGACGCCGGGCTCAATACCGGCGGCATGGGCGCTGTATCGCCCGTTCCGTTTGCCACCGCGCCTTTCATGCAAAAAGTGGAAGAACGCATTATTATACCCACCATAAAAGGGTTGCAGAATGAAAACATCATGTATCACGGTTTCATTTTTATCGGACTGATGAACGTGGGCGGCAATCCGTATGTGGTGGAATACAACGTACGCATGGGCGACCCCGAAACCGAAGCGGTGATGCCGCGTTTAGACGGCGATCTCATTGAACTTTTTGAAGGTGTGAGCCGGCATACGTTACATGAAAAAACTTGCAAAATAAACGACCGCACGGCCTTAACGGTGGTATGTGTGTCGGAGGGATATCCCGAAGCTTACCAAAAAGGAATGAAAATTACCGGCCTCGACAGCGTAACCGGCAGTCTCGTTTTCCAGTCGGGCACAGCGATGAAAGACGGCCAACTTGTCACTGCGGGCGGGCGGGTGCTGGCGGTAACTTCGCTCGGAAACAGCATTGACGAAGCGCAGAAAACAAGTTACGCCAGCATGAAACATATTAAATATAACGGCAAGTATCACCGCACCGACATCGGAACCGATCTTTCCCTCTACACTGAAAATCCATCCGCTCATGTTTGACTTTATTCAACGTAATCCTTTTGCCACAGGCTTGGTGTGTCTGGCGGTACTGCTTGTTTTATGGATACCGGCCCTTCTCTTTCCCATAGCGCTCGAAGCCCTTCACCTGAAATTCATGATGCCCCTGCAACGATGGATGATCGAAGATTTACAGCTACAAGGGCACGCAGGAATATGGACAAGTTTTGTTATGGTTGCCGCCGGTGCATGCCTTTTGTTTGTCATAAACAGAAAGCATCTTTTTGTAACCGGACAGGAACAACTCATGTTGCTGCTGTTTATTCTCATTTCTTCGGCCGTGCCTTATTCCCAACAATTCTCGGGCTCGCAGGCGGCGGTTTTATTTGTGTTGTTAAGCCTCTACTACCTCTTTCATTCCATTCAGGTTATAAAAGCCACGTCGTCGCTGTTTCTTTCGGCCTTTTTTTCGGCATTGGCCGCCTTGTTTTATTTTCCGTCCGGAATTGTCCTCTTCACTATATTTATCGGCATACTTATTTCAAAACCTTTTGCATGGCGTGACTGGATGGCCTATTTTACCGGCGTTGCCACGCCGTTTTTCTACATCTTCTCCTATCACTACCTCCGCTACGGCACCTATACCGACTTTTGGGAAACATTAATCGAAAACATACCCCCGCCGGTAATGCCCGAATTTACATTCTCCATACCCGAAATATTGTTGTTTGTCGGCTTAACCATTATGGCATTGTGCTCCTTCTTTCTGGGCCGGCTGGGGAGCTCACTGATTAAAATTAAACACACCCGGATGCGGCAAATATCAAAATGCCTGTTGTTGTGCCTTCTAATTTCCATAGTGCCGTTCAACACCTCACAACCCGGTATAATACCGCTGGTAGCTATTCCCTTGTCCATTCTTGCAGCAAATTATTATGATCATATTCGCCGAAAAAAATTATTTAATTTACTTTTGTTTTTTATATGTCTTGCCATAGCAGGTATAAGATTTTTTTAACCCGACAAGTGTCATTTTGTCATTAAAAACATCAAAATGTCGCTTTGAATCCTTGTGGCATATTTATTGTATTAGCACCTTAGTATGAAAATGAACAATATATTTTTAGCTGATTCCATGGAAGAAAATGTGGATTATATTCCCATTGTGGTGGACGATGCAGATGCGGAAGACAAAACGATAAAAACGCCAAAACAGTTGCCGTTACTGGCCTTACGTAATGCCGTATTGTTTTCCGGAACCGTTATCCCCATTACCGTGGGACGCGACAAGTCCATTACCCTCATCCGTGAAATATATAATACAACAAAACTGCTGGGGGCGGTTACACAGCGCGACACCAAAGTAGATAACCCGGGAATCAACGACCTCTATAAGACAGGAACGGTAGCCCACATTCTGAAGGTCATTGAGATGCCCGATGGCTCCGTTACCGCCATCCTGCAAGGCATGCAGCGGTTTGAAATTACCGGAACCGTCCAGGAAGATCCTTACATTATTGCCCACATCAAAGAGCGCAAAGACATACGGCCAGCGGCAAACGACAAAGATTACAACGTAATTATCGACTCGATACGCGACGCCGCCCTGCACGTGTTGAAGCTCTCGCCGCACCTTCCGCAGGAAGCGGCTTTCGCCATTAAAAATATCGACAGCAATGAATTTCTCATCAGCTTCATTGCATGGAACCTCGAACTCGACAACGCCGCCGACAAACAACAATTGCTCGAAATTGACCACGTGAAGGACCGCGCGCTGAAACTGCTCGAACTGCTGAACAGGCAAGTCGATATCCTGAAAATAAAAAACGACATCCAGCAAAAGGTACATACCGAGCTTAACCAACAACAACGCGAATATTACCTCAACAGCCAACTGAAAACCATTCAGGACGAATTGGGAATAGGCAGTTCGCGCGACGACCTGAAAGAGCTGGAAGAAAAAGCAAAAGAGAAAAAATGGCCGAAGGAAGTGGCGGAACTCTTCAAAAAGGAAATGCAAAAAATTGAACGCATGAACCCGCACTACGGCGACTATCCCATGCAATTCAATTATCTGCAATGCCTCGTCGATCTTCCCTGGGAGTCGTGTTCAAAAGACAACCTGAACCTGAAGAACGCACAAAAAATATTGGATGAAGACCACTTCGGATTGGAAAAAGTAAAAGAACGCATTCTGGAACACTTGGCTATTATTAAGCTGAAAGGCGATCTGAAATCACCTATCTTGTGCCTTTACGGCCCTCCGGGCGTAGGTAAAACCTCGCTCGGAAAATCAATAGCCCGCTCGCTGGGACGGTCGTTCGGACGCATATCGCTGGGCGGCCTGCACGACGAAGCCGAAATCCGCGGACACCGCAAAACGTACATCGGCGCTATGCCGGGACGCATCATACAAACCGTGAAGAAATGCCAAACGTCAAACCCCGTCGTCATTTTAGACGAGATTGACAAAGTGGGACACGACTTCCGCGGCGACCCTGCCGCCGCACTCCTCGAAGTGCTCGACCCCGAACAAAACAACGCGTTCCACGACAACTATCTCGACGTGGACTACGACCTGTCGAAAGTCCTGTTCCTCACCACCGCCAACAGCATTGCAAACATCCATCCGGCGCTGCGCGACCGCATGGAAATGCTGGAAGTGAGCGGCTATTTGATTGAAGAAAAAATCGAAATCGCGAAACGCTACCTGCTGCCAAAACAGTTGGAGATACACGGCGTAAAGCCTTCAAAGTTAAAGCTGCCAGACGAGGTGCTGGAAAAGGTCATCGAAAGTTACACCCGCGAATCGGGCGTGCGTGGACTGGAAAAACAGTTGGCGAAAATAGTGCGCTACACCGGCAAGAAAATCGCGTTCGACGAGAAAGTGAAACCGACGCTTACAGTGCAGCATGTTCAAACGATACTGGGCGCTCCAAAATTCCTGAAAGAAATGTACCAGGGCAACGACTTTGCCGGTGTGGTCACCGGGTTGGCATGGACGGAAATGGGCGGCGAAATCCTTTTCGTGGAAACCAGCCTGAGCCAGGGAAAAGGCACCCTCACCCTCACCGGGAATTTAGGCGACGTGATGAAAGAATCGGCCACCATTGCGCTCGAATACATCAAATCGCATGCCGGGCAACTGGGGCTCGAGCCCGGACTGTTTGGGAAGTGGAATGTGCACCTGCATGTGCCCGAAGGCGCTATTCCGAAAGACGGTCCCTCGGCCGGCATTACCATGGCCACCGCCCTTGCGTCGGCGTTCACGCAGCGCAAGGTGCGTAAAAATATCGCCATGACCGGCGAAATCACCTTGCGCGGAAAAGTGCTGCCGGTGGGTGGTATAAAAGAAAAGATATTAGCCGCTAAACGCGCCGGTATTAAAAATATTGTATTGTCGCGCGAGAACGAAAAAGACATCAACGAGATTAAGCCTGTCTACATAAAAGGCCTCGTCTTTCAATATGTAGATACCATATCCGACGTACTGGATTACGCCCTTACCGGTGAAATGGTGAAAAACCCGCTTACGATACAGTAAACTCGTAGCCTTCCATAATCGGATTATGCAGCACTTTGCGGCACACTTCATCGATGCGGCGTTCGGCTTCGGCCTTGTCGGCGGCCTCTATTTCAAGGGTAATGTGTTTGCCCACGCGCACTTGATCGATGTCGGCAAAGCCCGTATTGTGTATCACTGACGTTACCGCTTTCCCTTGCGGGTCGAGCAGCGCTTTCAAAGGCATCACATTAATTTCTGCAATAAATTTCATATCGGTTATTTTTTAAACAGGGTTACACACGTATAAACCCAATGAATATACAATATAGCTCAGGATAATCAACGCCACAGCGAGGGTAAAATCTTCGCCCGCCACAAGCGTAAACAGCGCTATCGCGGCGCAAATCAGGAGAAACACATAGCGCAACTTATTCGAAGACCAGGCCAGGCCTTTAAATTTCATGGCCGGCATCGGCAAATTCACCACCATCAATGCCGAAAGCGCTGCCACTGCTCCCAAAATACTCCACTCGTTAATAAAGGGATCGAGGGCAGTATGGGTGCGGGCATACATCAGGAATGCGGTAACCAGCAGGGCGCAGGCCGGCGTGGGCAATCCCAGGAACCCCTCGCGCTGGCGGGCGTCGATATTGAACTTGGCCAACCGCAGCGCCGAAAACAGTGTGAGAATAAACGGGGCAAACATCAGTAATTCCCACCCTGCCGTGTCGAAACCCATGGTAATGCGGGGCGACAAAATGCGATACATCTCCCAGTACAACATGACGCCGGGCGCCACCCCAAAACTCACCATATCAGCTAAGGAGTCGAGCTGCTTTCCCATTTCGGAATAGGCTTTCAGTAGCCGGGCGCTCAACCCGTCGAGGAAATCGCACACCGCCGCCATAAAAACACAGTAGCCCGCAAAAACCGTCCACCCGCGCAACGCCAGGACCACAGCTACGCATCCAAACAATAAATTCAACAAAGTAATCGAATTTGGGATATAATATGTAAGCGGTTTCATTATTTTTTTATACTTTTACCGAACAAATATAATTAATTTTATTCATTTACTGCTTTTCATGTTGAAAAAAACGCTTTGTCTTCTGGCGATATTTATAGTAGGAACAGCGGCAGCCCATGCCCGGCCGCCGAAACAGTATGCCTGTAAAGTGGTTAAAAGTTATCCGCACGACCGGAACGCCTACACGCAGGGGCTATTCTTCCACGAAGGAGTATTGTATGAAAGCTCGGGGCAATATGGCTATTCCAGCCTGCGCAAGTCGGATTTGGCTACGGGCAAGGTGTTACAAACACTGAACATCCCCCGCCAGTATTTCGCTGAAGGCTCCTGTGTGCTGCGCAACAAGCTCTACCTGCTCACCTGGCGGGAACACACGTGTTTTGTGTATGA
>JAITIL010000042.1 GCA_031279475.1 Prevotellaceae bacterium
AATGATTTGTTCTGTACTTAATTCAGTATTGTTCATGCTGTTATTTTATTAAATAATATTGTTCGACAATTTTGTCTGACAAAGGTATGAATAAAAAACTGAATCCACAAGAAAAGATAAAAAAGTATAGTTACCGTGTGTCTGCCTTGCAAATAACCCTGCCGTTAAAAATCGGGCAATTTGTTTGTCGACGACGCTTTAAGATAAAGACAGCATGTTGCAACAAAACGCTTACAATTTCCATTGTGATTTGAAAATTGATGTCAGCGCACACGATTGTAGAATTTATGTTGCCGGCATCCATTATCCGTAAAACTGTTACATCCCCATCAACCTTTCCCAATAAAAACATCCCCGCAAACGCTGTTTACGGGGATGCTTGCTATTGCTTTGTTTCGAGGCGTTACTTCACTTCCTCGAAATCCACATCTTTCACCTCGTTGTCTTGTCCGGACTGGGCGCTGTTGCCGGCATTCGGATTGGCGCCTCCTGCAAAAGGGTCACCACCGGGGAAGTTGTCGAGCGGATTGCCCGTACTGCCTGCACCACCCGCGCCGCCCTGCGCTTGCGTAGCATTGTAGATGTCCTGCGATGCTGCTTGCCAGGCGTCGTTGATTTCCTTCATGGCGGCGTCGATGGCGGCTACGTCTTGCGCCTTGTGGGCGTCCTTCAGCTTGGTCAGCGCCGCTTCAATGGTGGTTCGCTTGTCGAGCGGAATTTTGTCGCCATACTCTTTCAGTTGCTTTTCCGTTTGGAACGCCATGCTGTCGGCCGCGTTGATTTTGTCGATTTTTTCGCGTTCGCGCTTGTCGGCTTCCTCGTTGGCCTTGGCTTCGTCGCGCATGCGTTTGATTTCATCATCCGTTAAGCCCGACGAGGCTTCGATACGAATTTTCTGTTCCTTGCCCGTGCCTTTATCTTTCGCCGACACGTTCAAAATACCGTTGGCGTCGATGTCGAACGTCACTTCGATTTGCGGCACGCCGCGGGGCGCCGGAGGTATGCCGTCGAGGTGGAAGCGCCCGATGGTTTTGTTGTCGCGCGCCATTGGACGTTCGCCCTGCAGCACGTGGATTTCCACCGACGGCTGGCTGTCGCTGGCCGTGCTGAAAGTTTCGCTCTTCTTCGTCGGGATGGTCGTGTTCGATTCGATGAGCTTCGTCATCACGCCGCCCATGGTTTCAATGCCCAGCGACAGCGGCGTCACGTCGAGCAGCAGCACGTCTTTCACGTCGCCGGCGAGCACGCCGCCCTGTATGGCCGCGCCCACCGCCACCACTTCATCGGGGTTTACGCCCTTGCCCGGCGCTTTGCCGAATATTTTCTCAACCAGCGCCTGAATAGCCGGAATACGTGTGGAGCCGCCCACGAGAATTACCTCGTCAATTTGCGATGCGGTAAGTTTGGCGTCTGCGAGCGCCTTGTTGCACGGTTCCACGCAACGTTGAATCAAGCTGTCGCACAGTTGCTCAAATTTCGCACGGGTCAACGTTTTCACCAAGTGTTTCGGCACGCCGTCAACCGGCATGATGTAGGGCAGGTTGATTTCGGTGGACGTCTGGCTCGACAGTTCTATTTTCGCTTTCTCGGCCGCTTCTTTCAGGCGTTGCAGCGCCATGGGGTCTTTGCGCAGGTCGAGGCCGCCGTTTTCGCTCTTAAATTCGTCGGCCAGCCAGTCGATAAGCACGTGGTCGAAGTCGTCGCCGCCGAGGTGCGTGTCGCCGTTGGTCGATTTCACCTCAAACACGCCGTCGCCCAATTCAAGGATGGAAATGTCGAACGTGCCGCCGCCGAGGTCGAACACCGCCACTTTCGAGTCCTTGTGCTGTTTGTCGAGGCCGTAGGCCAGCGCGGCTGCCGTAGGTTCGTTGATAATACGTTTTACGGTCAATCCCGAAATTTCGCCGGCTTCCTTTGTGGCTTGCCGTTGCGAGTCGCTGAAATAAGCGGGCACCGTAATCACCGCCTCGGTGACTTCCTGTCCCAGGAAATCCTCGGCCGTCTTCTTCATTTTCTGCAGCACCATGGCCGAGATTTCCTGCGGCGTGTACAGTCGTCCGTCGATGTCCACGCGCGGGGTGTTGTTGTCGCCGCGCACCACTTTGTAAGGTATGCGCGTGGCTTCCTTTTCCGTTTTGTCATACGTTTCGCCCATAAAACGTTTGATGGAGAACACCGTTTTATGCGGGTTTGTGATAGCCTGACGCTTTGCGGGGTCGCCGATTTTGCGCTCGCCATTGTCGGCAAAGGCCACTACCGAAGGCGTAGTACGTTTTCCTTCGCTATTGATGATCACAACCGGCTCATTCCCTTCCATTACAGCCACACACGAGTTTGTTGTACCTAAGTCAATACCAATAATTTTTCCCATAATTTTATTCCTTTTTTACAGAACGTTATCACAAACCCCATGCCAAAGCAAAAAATGTGACAAAATGACACACCGCATACTTCCCAACTTTTTCATACCTTTGCGGTGTTTAAATTTTATTTTATGTCAGTAGAAGGAAAAAAACGGGTGGTTACCACCCATTTGTTAGCCGAGATGAAGCAGCGCGGCGAGAAGATTGCGATGCTTACGGTGTATGATTACACGATGGCACGCATCATGGACACGGCGGGCGTGGACATTATGCTGGTGGGCGACTCGGCCGCCAACGTGATGGCCGGCCACGAAACCACGCTCCCTATCACGCTCGACCAAATGATTTATCACGCGCAAAGCGTGGTGCGGGCGGTGAAAAACCCCATGGTGGTGGTCGACATGCCGTTCGGCACGTATCAGGGGAACTCGAAGGAGGCCGTACATTCGGCCATCCGCCTGATGAAAGAAAGCGAAGCCGACGCCGTGAAACTCGAAGGCGGACGCGAGGTGATTGAGTCGGTGCAGCGCATCCTGTCGGCCGGCATTCCGGTGATGGGGCATCTGGGCCTCACGCCACAGTCGATTTTGAAGTTAGGCACGTATTCCGTCCGCGCCAAAGATGAAGCTGAAGCCGCACAACTGCTCGATGATGCGCACCTGCTCGAAGATGCAGGCTGTTTCTCGATTGTGCTTGAAAAAATTCCTGCACAACTGGGTAAGCAGGTTACCGAAGAATTAAAAATCCCGCTGATTGGCATCGGCGCCGGACGATTTGTGGACGGGCAAGTGCTGGTAACACACGATATGCTGGGACTGAACCGGGAGTTCTCGCCGCGCTTCCTGCGGCGTTACGCCAACCTCAGCGACGAGATGCAAAAGGCCTTCCGCCACTACGTGAAGGACGTGAAGTCGGGCGACTTCCCCAATGAAAAAGAACAGTATTAGAATGAAGAACGGAGAACGGTCAATGGAGAACGGCGTCATTCTCTACGAAGACAACCACATTATGGCGGTGAATAAGCGCGCGGGGGAAATTGTGCAGGGCGACAAAACCGGCGATGTGCCGCTGTGCGAACTGCTGAAGCAGCACATCAAGGCGCGCGACGGCAAACCCGGTAACGTGTTTTTGGGCGTGCCGCACCGCCTCGACCGGCCGGTGAGCGGCGTGGCGCTGTTCGCAAAAACAGGCAAGGCGCTGGAACGGTTGAATGAATTGTTTCGCAATAACGAAATACATAAAACCTACTGGGCGGTGGTAAAGCGGCGGCCTGCGCCCGATAGCGCCATGCTCACGCATTATCTGGGGCGGAACGAGAAGCTGAACAAAAGTTTTGTTGCCGACGAAACCCGCCCCGGCGCTAAGGAAGCGCGCCTGCAATACACCCTGTTGTGCAGCGCCGAGCAATATCACTTGCTCGAAGTGCTGCTGTTCACCGGCCGGCACCATCAAATCCGTTGCCAGCTGGCGGCGATTGGGTGTCCCATTAAAGGCGATTTGAAATACGGCGCCTCGCGTTCCAACCCCGACGGCAGCATTTCGCTTCACGCGCGCGCCGTTGAACTTGTGCATCCGGTGAAGAAGGAAAAACTCACCATCGTGGCGCCCACGCCGCCCGATACGCTGTGGCAGTGGTTCGAAAATCAAATGACAAAATGCCCCTCCAACCGTTGATTTCACGAAACGACATATCACTAATTACCTCACTGGCGCATAAAAAATACCGCGACCGGCACCGTCTTTTTGTCGTGGAAGGCGCGAAAATGGTGGCCGAAGCGCAACGTTCGTCCTTTGCCATACGCAAGATATATGACGCGCTGACGCCGGCCGAGATGAAGAAAATCAGTAGATTTAAAACCCCGTCGGGCGTGATGGCGCTGGTGGAGCAGCCGGCATACCGGCTCGACCCGCCCGCGCTGTTGCACGACCTCGTGCTCGCGCTCGACGGCGTGCAAGACCCCGGCAACCTGGGCTCCATCATCAGGGTGGCCGACTGGTTCGGCATCGGGCGCCTCGTGTGCTCGCTCGACACGGCCGACTGCTATAATCCCAAAGTGGTACAAGCCACGATGGGCGCCATTTTCAGGGTACAGGTGCACTACACCGCCCTGCCCGGCTTCTTGCGCGAAGCCGCCCGGTCGGTCCCCGTGTACGGCGCCACGCTCGACGGCGACAGTATCTACAGCCAGGCGCTGCCGCAGCAGGCGGTGGTGGTGCTAGGCAGCGAAGGACGCGGCATTTCGCCCGACGTGTCGGCACAGCTCACGGCGCGGCTTCACATCCCTTCATATCCGCCGTTGCGCAGCGGCAGCGAGTCGCTCAATGTTGCGGCGAGCGCCGCCATTGCCTGCGCCGAGTTCCGCCGTCGCGCAACGTGATTTTTGCCGTTTTAGAAATTATATTTACATTTGTATCGTAATAGTTCTTTATATGATATAACAAGTGTTAGCTTTAGCGCTCTTACAATAAAATCGACAAACTTTTAGAAAAAGAGAGATCTCAGGTTAGCGCTCGTGTTCAAGGCACGAGCCTAATTTATTCCCTTTTTCGGGTTTTGTCGAACCTTATTGTAGGATATTTTAGAATCGTGCTTTTTTATTATAAACAACCTTAAGAAACCAAATGATATGGAAAAACAAAAAATCCTTGTGATAGCGCTCGCCGGCCTGTTTGCGGCGGCAATTTCCAACTCATGCAACGAAAACGGGAGCAGCAACAACAACGAAACCGGCGACGTGTATGTGGCAGGATACGAATGCGAAGGGAACGACAAATATATCGTCAAAATCTGGAAGAACGACAAGGTTTTACGCACATTTACCGACAATATAATCGTAAAATCCATTTTCGTGTCGGGCAACGACGTGTATATGGCGGGATACAACAAATCTATAGCCACCGTTTGGAAGAACGGCCAAGTTGTGCACACACTTACCGATGAATGCGACATAGACGGCATTTTCATATCAGGCAACGACCTGTATGTGGCCGGCAGGGAATGGGAGGCAGGCAGCAATTCTTCCGCAGGTAAAATTTGGAAAAACGGCCAAGTCTTGTACGCCTTTCCCCATACCGACATCTTCTCCATATTTGTGAAACAAGAATAAGAAAATCTGTATAATATTTTACTTTGTCCGGATTATTCCCTACCTTTGTAAGAGTTCATTTAAACTTTGAAGGACGTTACAACAAAGACTATGAGTAGACCGGATTACATTCCACAATCAGACCGGACTTTTTAATATGGGAGGAGTCTTAATCGGGAATTCAGGTAAAAGCATGGTAAAAACCTCGACCGCGTTGGCTTCCCGGCCGCGCTGTATGTGCAATTGGCGCAACTGTCCGGCGATTTCATACAGAAAGCGGTATCCACAGCGCCATCATCCCGTAATATATGGTTAGTGGTTAATCTTTGACTTATGAAACTTTTAAATTATTAATACGCCCCATACAACAAATACTTTGCCCGTTGCGTCATGTTTAGAGTTTGGTGGTGTATCAAGGCATAAAAACTATAAAAATAATCCATCAAGTGGTTTTCGATAAATCAGGAGTTCAATTCCAATAAAAATATAAATTAAAAGCGTATAATATACAATCCTCAGTTTATATTTTTACACTTTTCATCATCTATCTTTGCACAGATTATGAATCCAACTAGTTTAAATAAAATCGGAGACCGGATCAGGGTGTGCCGGGTCGAGAGAAAGTTAAGCCAGGAAAATGTGGCTAACGAAATTGGAATATCAATTACCGCCTATTCCAAAATTGAACGCGGGCTGACGAATGTATCAATAGGCCGGTTAGAACAAATAGCCACCTGTCTGAATGTACCTTTGGCGCGGCTGATGCACTCCAGCGCTGAAGATATCTACCGGAACATCTCCAATATCAACATGATGAGAGAGGGCGACTATATTTATCCTCCCGACATTAATAAGCAGGCCTTACTGATACGTATTGAAAACTTACAGGAGGAAGTTACCCGCCTTAATAAAACCATAGTTGAGAAAGACGAGATAATCGCCGTGCTGAAAGGAGTAATCATCCACAACGGACAGAAAGAGTTGTAAAAAATGGTAATGACTCCAAAAATGGTTGGCAATTTTTAGAAAAAAAATGATTATACTTGGGGCAGGAAATTGGAAGTATGACAATACTACAAAGATGCCCCAGGTATTTGTTTTCCTTTTTCATTGCTTTTATAGTATAAATGCCAGCACCTGAATTTTCCCGTTTTTTCCATGTTAAAGAAGGGACATTCAGCAAATAAAAAAAGAATCCCAATCGATTTATTTTGAATTGATTGGGATTTTTTGTATCTTTGTCCATTACTCCGAAAATAAAGGTTTACAGCCGAAATCGGGGCAATT
>JAITIL010000134.1 GCA_031279475.1 Prevotellaceae bacterium
TTACCCCCACTTTGGGTTCCAGGGTTATTATAACTTTACTTTGTATAAAAAGTAAAGCCTTTTTATTTGATAAAAATTTACTCGAAAATTTTACGCCTGGCACCTCTGCGCCCTCCTGCGCTTCCTGTAAGGTGAAGCGATTTTGACGTGTACATAACCTGTTTTGACAGATTTCACCTTAAGTTTATGGTGTTGTGTATAACATTTTTGCGTTTCCTCAATGACAGACACCTTTGCATTTACCTCTACGATTACAACAACTTTGTTAATCCAAAAAATGCGAATAGCAGTAAAAAACCGATAATACAAATAAAGAGGGCATCGTTATTATCTTTAGTTTCATCATCTTCATCATAGTTTCGACTCAAATAATGGCTAATAATACTTATAACTGGAGTTAAAATGATAAAGATTATAATAGAAATACCTGTTTCGATTTCTATTTTTAATAATTTACTAAATAACATTAATATATCAGCAGAAAGAACTATTAAAGTTGCACAGGCAATTCTGAATTTAACCGGTTTCAAAATTTCCTCAGTATATCATAAAATTCTTTTGGAGCTCCCATTATATCAAAATAATTATAAACGGTTTTTAAAGCACTCTGATTCATCGCTCTAATACCCTGGTATACATAAGGGGCCCCGGACTTTGTAACACTATATACAATGGAAATTCCGGCGCCAGGCAACCCACCAAAGAATCCGCCAAGATTGATGACGGTATCTATACCGGCCAAAGCTTTTTCTGCGGTTGAATAATTAGTCCAGTCTTTTATGTGCTTTACCGCTCCCGATCCAGCAGGTAAAAGTCCAATTATTGTTCCTGTAGTTCCTAGCGCCTCTGAGCCTATGGCATCACTAATAATTCCAAGTGTAGCACTAGCAAAACCCAATGAAGCTAGAAAAGCCTCGGGTGATGAATAATCAAATTTATCAGCCATATTCTTTGACATTTCGTGCATTGCAGAAGTACTATAGAATTCAACACTCGTACCCGTTATCTTATCTGTAGCAATAACTCTTTTATATGGGTTCCCACCAGTTACAGTATCAATAGTAGCAAGAACTTGGCGGGCTTTATCTAAATCATCCCGGTTTAATTCACATCTTATTGTATCTCCATCATATTCCAAGTTCATTCCGGTTGGGTCAATATACTTCACCGGGTTGTTCCCCGCATAGTGGTACACATGCAGGTTCACCACGTTAAACACCCCGCCCATGCCCGGCAGGTTCTCGTTGTATCGCTTGGCTTCGTCGTCTATGGGCGCTCTAGGTATATACTCGTCCATCGCGGGGTCTGCTGACAGCCACATACTGGTTTGCGGGTTCAGGTATCTTGCGCCGTAGTAATACAGGCCGGTTTCTTCGTCAAACTCTTTCCCGGTAAACCGGAACGGCGTTTTGTTGTCGTCAAGTTTGCTTGTTCCGCGTTCTATCCACATCTCCCCGTACGGCGTGGTAGAGGGAGCACATTCCCCTTCGTACACGGAATGCCCGGAAGACACCGCGTTCGTGCCGGAGAATTGCCGGACGCCTTTATTACACAAGACGGCGACAATCCCTGCTCGAGCTGGACGGTCGTCGCCGTTTTTGACGCAGCCTTTGGGCTGGCGTTTCCTTACGGACGCCGTAGGCTTTTCGCAGGGGAATTGTCGCCGCCGTATATACCCAAAAAGGCGTCCGACAGTCTCTGTCATAGGCGCGGTATCTTCACCTCTTCCCGTTTTCAAGGTACTCTGCTCCCTTATGCGCACGCATATTCCGTCTGCGGGGCGTTCCGCCTTTGCTCCCTGCCGTGAAAACTTTCAGCGGTTCCTGCTCCCCCTCGCTACAAAGCCTACGGCTTTTCCACTACCCCCACTCCGGTTCTTGGGTAACTGTTACCCTGTCATAGTATACCATACCTCTTTTCGGCTGTATATACATGCGTTGGTGTAGGTGAATAGCCTATCCCATTTTGTCATCTTTACCGAAACTCAACTGCGACGTGTCGGTAAAAGCTACATTGATTCGTGTTGATGGTTTCATACCCCGCAGTTTTGCCGCGGTTATAAAGGTATGAAACCCGAATACAATACCTTATGAGAACAACAACCGCGCGGATCTGCCGTGTGGTTGTTGACTACTACAATAACTACCGGCCGCATCAGGGCTTGCGTGGCATTCCGAACGCTCCGCCCGAACAGCCGCCCGCAACCGGCGATAGTAAACGCAAGCCGCTGGTGTTTGGCTTACACAGTCATTATTACCGCGAAGCGGCGTAACCGTACTTGTTAACAAAATACATTCTCGCTCAGCCGCTTAAGGGAAAAGCTATGTTCGGCGATCTAAAGATTGTCCGTTTTACAGTACCCGTTCTGCATTTTCGCCGTCTTTGTATGCGGTATACATACTATGCCCATGTCCTTGTAACCAATGCCTCCTTGTTTTGAATAAGTTGACACTACGGGCTAATATGACGAACTTAAATACAGTTTACCTGTTTTTGTAATATATCCATCAATTCCGTTTATTCTGATAAAGGCAAGCTCCCCTCTAAATGCCATAGCGAAGTCAAACAACGGTTCTATTACAACATTCCCAGTCGTATTGATGAAACCATACTTACCCTCCTGAACAAATACGCCATACCCTGATGAAAATGTTTGTATATGATCAAAAATTTCCCGGACAACATATTTTCCGTCTTTATCAATCAAGCCAAATTTCATCCCGTCACTACTTATCGGTATTACGCCATCATAAAATCTTCCACTTATTTGAAAAAAATGATCGATAATAACCCTGTTCTGCATGTCAACAAATCCCCTTGAACATTTAAAATACCCATTGCTTACTTCTGTATCGTGTGTAATTTCAGTAATTGGGATAACAGTATCACCTTCGGAATTAATTACACCGTATCGTACACCAGAAATATTTATACGCTCACCTTCATGTTGTCCCTCAATCCAAGTGTCCTCATATATTTGTTGTCCTACCACCATATAACCACCGGATTTTTGATGTGCAACTTTAAATGTTTGACCGGGAAATACTTCTCTCCCTGTTTTGTCTATATAAATATACATGGATGTTGCATTCTTTTTCACCGCCGCAATTCCTTCAGTAAAATCTCTCACGTGATAAAACTGCGATGGAATAGCAAAATTTCCATTTTTGTCAACAAAACCCCATTGACGATTATTTGTTTTTACTGCGGCCAATCCGTCAGAAAATGAATGTATCCATTGACGAGACGCTATACCTTCAACATAGAATATTACTTCTCCTCTTGTATTAATAAAACCGTATTTTCCATCCTTTTGTATCAAAGCGCGATCGTCAGAAAATGGTTGTGCAAATTCAAACACAGAATCTATTATTAACTGTCCCTGGTTATTTATAAAGCCATATCTATTATTGATTTTCAGCGGGAAGAGGCTTTCGCTCCCCGTAATATTATGGCTACTTATTACAAAAAATAATAAAAAGCAGGATATATCTCTAATAGCTTTCATCTCCACCTTCCATGCATTCCGAAACCGATCGTACCAAATCCGTCATGCGGCGTTAATCTACTAAAAGTACCCCCGCCGCCAACACTCCTGATAAACCCTCCGATTCCTGCCATTGGTTGTTGAGTTGTCTGATTGGCAGACTGAGCATTACCCACAGGGACATACTGCAAAATACTGTTGGATCCCCATGCTGCTTCGAATGCCGCAAGGCTATTGTATTGCGATTTCTTCGAATACCAATTATTACCATTACTATCAGAGCTGCTATTCCACCCCTGATGGGCAACATCAACCGTACCATCTTCATTTAATCCTATTATTAGTACATGGGTACTACCTTGAAAAACTATATTGGTACCCTGATTTGGTGCATCCTGCAAGCTATCTTGCATTTCCTGCATGTGAGTAGCAACAGTCGTAGATGCCGCCGAAGACCATGAATCTGGCATACCAATTCCAGCCTCATTTAAAACTGTTTCAACCCATATATCACAATCATTTACGCCAGTTACATAATCTTGTCCAAGATTATTATCAATAACGACTTCTAAACCCTCTTCCCACATCCCCGTCGGATCCACCAATTTCACCGGGTTATTCCCCGCATAATGGTACACGTGCAGGTTAACTTCCTGGACTATGATACACTGCTCTGTTATAGCGACATTCGCTGTTGTTGTTCCGCAGGTAAATGGCGGCATGGCAACCCTGCGTGGTTTTACCGGTTTTGTTACATCACACAGTTCCGTGTTTTGCGGAATTTTGAAACATACGCTACTTCTAAATACCACAATATTATGAATTATTTTGTACGCCTTGGTCAAACTCTCAATACCTCCCGGCTTTTAATAAGTTTACACTTCGGTCTTTTCTTTTTCATATAATTTTCGAATTTTCAATATCTCATATCTTAATGAAGGATTATTAATTGTCGCATAAAATAAATATATTGGAACAGAAAAATCTAATTGATTTGAAATTTGAACATTTATTTCTTCATTGGTAAAATTAATATCTGAATATAAAAACCATGCAACATCTCCTTTTTTTAATTTTATGGTGGTAAAATCAATATTAGTTTCTGTGTCATCCAAGAACATGCTTTCTAACATTGGATTAATCTTTTTACCTTTATAAAATAAATACAGATACCAAATGCCAACATTTCTTTTTCCACTATTGTTGATACTCTGTATTTCGTTAATTATTTTTTGGTTGCAATATATATTGAATACTAATTTTGGAATTTGTTGATTGTCTATAAATATCACTAAAATGGGAAATATTATAATAATTTTCGTTATCAATATTACAACAAATAATTTTTTCTTAATCATATCTATAACTCCGTGATCCAGCCATCGATTTGTAATATACACGACTGCCTTTTTGGTGTACATAGTTTATATCTGTTTTAGCTTCTGGAGAAGGTACAGCCATTGATGACCCCATCCATCCTGTAACTGTTGTCCCTTTAAAATATAAAGCGAAAGACTCTGCTATTGATACAAGACCAAGTGCTCTGGTCAAAAAATTAGATTTCCCCTCAGAAGCAGCGCTGCACCCCCATAAATTAATTGTTGCACCTTCATTAAAAGCGTTTTTATTAAAGCCTTTTAAATCCGATGCCTGCAAGTGTTCACGTTTATATGGACCTTCACCACTTCCAACAGTAAGAAATTTAGTACCTCCGTGAGAATAAATATCAAGGTGATCTATATTACCTTGATTAATAATGTTTTTTAATTCGTCAATGCTATCAACAGTATGAACTGAAACCGTGTCGTTTTTTGGATCAAATTCAGGCAATGATTCTATGTCGTGTTTTCTGGTGTTAGCAGCATCAATAAAAGCTGTCCCTACATTCTCGTTACCACCTCCTGGGAACATGGAAATTATAACATAATTTTCTCTCCCATCCGGGTCCGTTAATTTCACCGGGTTATTCCCCGCATAGTGATACACATGCAGGTTCACCGTGTTAAACACCCCGCCCATCCCCGGCAGGTTCCCGTTGCGCTTGCGGGCTTCGTCATTTACCGGCGCTCGCGGTATGTATTCGCCCATTGCGGGGTCCGTACTCAGCCACCGGCTCGTCTGCGGGTCCAGGTAGCGGGCGCCGTGAGTAGGGAGAGCGTATTCCCCGGCAAACGCTGAACGCCCCGAAGACACAGCGACCGGGACAGGCACACGATACCGGCGGGGCCTGTTATCGCCCTGCGCCGTTCCTCTGGATGCGCCTGCTATATTC
>JAITIL010000003.1 GCA_031279475.1 Prevotellaceae bacterium
GCAAAGATACGTTTTTTTTTCATTTATCTATTTTTTTCGTACCTTTGCGTAACTTAATATGATATAAATGCAACGTTTGACTCCGGCCTCACTCATTCTTTCCAACGGGGCAGTTTTTAATGGATTTTCATTCGGGCACGAGCAAGCGGCAGCCGGCGAAGTGGTGTTCAACACCGCCATGATGGGCTACCCTGAAAGCCTCACCGACCCCTCCTACAAAGGACAACTGCTCGTATCAACCTATCCCCTTATCGGAAATTACGGGGTTCCGAAAAATGATTTCATTAAGGGACTGTCCGCTTTCTATGAATCAGAACACATTCAGGTAAGCGGATTTATTGTATCCGATTATTCGTTTGAACACAGCCACTGGAACGCGGAAAAAAGTTTAGCCGATTGGCTGAAAGCGCACAGGGTGCCGGCAATTTGCGGCGTCGATACGCGCGAGCTAACCAAGATACTGCGCGAAACCGGCTCCGTATTGGGGAAAATAATCGTAGGCTGCCACGACACGGATTTCATCGACCCCAACGAAGAAAACTTAGTGGCACAGGCCAGCTGCAAAGAAATTATCCGCTATGGCGAAGGCTCGAAAACGGTGGTGCTGGTGGATTGCGGCGTGAAGCACAACATCCTGCGCTGCTTAGTGCGGCGCAATGTTTCACTGGTTCGCGTGCCGTGGGATTATGATTTCAACAGCATGGAATACGACGGTTTATTCATCTCGAACGGTCCCGGAAACCCCGATTTTTGCGACGTTACGGTAAGCCATATCCGCACGGCCATGAATACGGGAAAGCCCATTTGCGGCATTTGCATGGGCAACCAACTGCTATCGAAGGCAGGCGGGGCAAAGGTTTTCAAGCTGAAATACGGACACCGCAGCCACAACCAGCCGGTGCGGATGGTGGGCACAAACCGCTGTTTCATCACCTCACAAAACCACGGCTACGCGGTAGACAACAACACGCTGGGGAAAGACTGGGAGCCGCTGTTTATCAACATGAACGACGACACCAACGAAGGCATACGCCATAAAACACGGCCGTTTTTCTCGGCGCAGTTCCATCCCGAAGCCTCAAGCGGCCCCACAGACACGGAATTCCTGTTTGATGATTTCTTAAAAACAATGAACAATGAACAATAACAACAATCCTGCATTGCAGGGACAATACTTTATTAACCGTATGCTTCAGCTTACGAATTGCCGGACCGACATCACTAATCACTAACCACTAATCACTATGAAAGTATTGCTGCTCGGGTCGGGCGCCCTGAAAATAGGAGAAGCGGGAGAATTTGACTATTCGGGCTCGCAGGCGCTGAAAGCCCTGCGCGAAGAACACATCCACACGGTGCTTATTAACCCCAACATTGCCACCGTCCAAACATCCGAAGGCGTGGCCGACAAAATTTACTTCCTGCCCGTAACGCCGTTCTTCGTGGAAAAGGTCATCCGGAAAGAGAAG
This sequence comes from Prevotellaceae bacterium, assembly GCA_031279475.1. Taxonomy (GTDB): domain Bacteria; phylum Bacteroidota; class Bacteroidia; order Bacteroidales; family UBA932; genus JAIRLC01. The sequence continues at coordinate 1,470 of JAITIL010000003.1, forward strand.
CCCGACGGTATTCTGCTTTCTTTCGGCGGACAAACCGCGCTGAACTGCGGCGTGGAATTATACAAATCGGGGGTGCTCGAAAAATATAACGTAAAGGTGCTCGGCACGCCGGTGCAAGCCATTATCGACACGGAAGACCGCGAACTGTTTGTGAAAAAACTCGACGAGATTGAGGTGAAAACCATCAAGAGCGAGGCGGTGGAAAGTATTGCCGCTGCGCGCCGCGCCGCCGCCGAACTCGGCTATCCGGTGATTATCAGGGCGGCCTACGCCCTGGGCGGGCTCGGAAGCGGCTTCTGCGACAACGAGGCGGAACTGGATAAGCTGGCGGGAAAAGCGTTTTCTTATTCGCCGCAAATCCTGGTGGAGAAATCGCTGAAAGGATGGAAGGAAGTGGAATACGAGGTGGTGCGCGACCGGTACGACAATTGCATCACGGTGTGCAACATGGAAAACTTCGACCCGCTGGGCATCCACACCGGCGAGAGCATTGTGGTGGCGCCCTCGCAAACCCTTACAAACAGCGAATACCACAAATTGCGCGAACTCTCTATACGCATCATCCGCCACATCGGGATTATCGGCGAATGTAACGTGCAATATGCGTTCGACCCCGAATCGGAAGACTACCGCGTGATTGAGGTGAACGCCCGCCTGAGCCGCTCGTCGGCGCTGGCGTCGAAGGCCACCGGCTACCCCCTGGCTTTTGTGGCGGCGAAATTGGGATTGGGACACGGTTTATTTGAACTGAAAAACTCCGTGACGAAAACCACGCCGGCGTTCTTTGAGCCGGCGCTCGATTATATTGTCTGCAAAATTCCGCGCTGGGACTTGGGGAAATTCCACGGCGTGTCGCGCGAAATCGGCAGCAGCATGAAGAGCGTTGGCGAGGTAATGGCCATTGGCCGGAGCTTTGAAGAGGTGATACAAAAAGGCCTGCGGATGATTGGACAGGGCGCGCACGGCTTTGTGGCGAACAGGGAAATTGTAATCGACAACATCGAAAAGGCGCTGCGCGAGCCCACCGACAACCGCATCTTTGTCATTGAAAAAGCATTCAAACAGGGTTACTCGATAGACGAGATACACGACTTAACAAAAATCGACCGCTGGTTCCTGCAAAAGCTGCACAACATTATGGCCACAGCCAACACGCTGGAAGAAAAAAACAGCTTGAAAGAAGTGCCGGACGAGCTGCTTCGCACGGCAAAGAAACAGGGCTTTTCGGATTTCCAGATTGCACGCTTGGTGTTCAAAAGTAAAAACAACCACCACGAGACGGCAGCTCAAATACGCGCACACCGCAAGAAAACAGGATTGCTGCCGGTAGTAAAGCAAATCGACACGCTGGCGGCGGAATATCCGGCGCAAACGAATTACCTGTACCTTACCTACAACGGAACTGCGCATGACGTGCGCTATTCAGGCGACCGGCGCTCTATCGTGGTCTTGGGCTCCGGCGCCTACCGCATCGGGAGTTCGGTGGAGTTCGACTGGTGTTCGGTGAACGCCGTAAAAACCATACGCGAGCAGGGTTGGCGCGGCGTAATGATTAACTACAACCCCGAAACGGTAAGCACCGACTACGACATGTGCGACCGGCTGTATTTCGACGAACTGACCTTTGAACGGGTCATGGACATCGTGGAGCTGGAAAACCCGCATGGCGTGGTGGTATCGGTGGGCGGACAAATACCCAACAACCTGGCGCTGCGCTTAGACCGGGCGCAAGTGCCCATACTGGGCACGTCTGCGCAACACATCGACCGCGCCGAAGACCGGCACAAATTCTCGTCCATGCTCGACCGCCTGGGCGTCGACCAGCCACGCTGGAAAGAGCTGAGCAACATGAACGACATCTTCAACTTCGTAGAAGAAGTGGGCTATCCGGTGTTGGTGCGCCCTTCCTACGTGCTGTCGGGCGCGGCCATGAACGTGTGCTCCAACAACACCGAGCTGGAAATGTTCCTGCAACTGGCCGCCAACGTGTCGAGCGAACACCCGGTAGTGGTAAGCGAGTTCATCGAAAACGCGAAAGAAATAGAACTCGACGCCGTAGCCGACAAAGGCGAAGTGGTGGCGTATGCCATCTCGGAGCACATCGAATTTGCCGGCGTACATTCGGGCGACGCCACCATACAGTTCCCGCCGCAAAAACTGTATGTGGAAACCGCGCGGCGCATCAAGAAAATTGCGCGCCAGATTGCGCAGGCGCTCGAAATTTCGGGGCCTTTCAATATCCAATTCCTGGCGAAAGAAAACGACATCAAGGTGATTGAATGTAACCTGCGCGCCTCGCGCAGCTTCCCTTTCGTGTCGAAAGTATTGAAGATAAATTTCATTGAATTAGCCACAAAAATAATGATGGGGCTGCCGGTAGAAAAGCCGAACAAGAACGTATTCGACCTCGATTATGTAGGCATCAAGGCTTCGCAATTTTCGTTCACCCGCCTGCAGAAAGCCGACCCGGTGCTGGGCGTCGATATGGCGTCGACCGGCGAAGTAGGCTGCATCGGCGACGACAGTCCCGAAGCCGTGCTGAAAGCCATGCTGTCGGTGGGCTACCGCATTCCGGAGAAAACCATTCTGCTCTCCAGCGGCGACGCCAAGCAGAAAGCCGCACTGTTGCCCGCCGCGCAACTCCTCGACAAAAAAGGTTTTTCCATTTTCGCCACCACCGGCACCTGCCACTATCTCACGGCCAACGGCGTGAACGCGCAGTTAGCCCACTGGCCGGGCGAAGAAGGAACGCCGCAGGCGTTAGACCTCTTGCACGAAAAGAAAATTGATTTCGTGGTGAACATCCCCAAAAACCTGTCGACCCGCGAACTGAGCAAAGGCTACATGGTGCGGCGGGCGGCCATTGACTACAACATCCCGCTTATTACCAACGGACGGTTGGCCACCGCTTTTATCCACGCATTCTGCACGCTGAGCGTGGACGACATACAAATAAAAAGTTGGGATGAGTATAAGTAGCGTAATCAGGTTTTCATCCTGATGTTTTTTATACAAAGACACGTGTTATTTCTCAGCAGCAGTGGCGGGCGCAGCCGGCGCAGGGGTGCAGTTCGCCGCGCAACCGTTTGCCCACCAAATCGGCGATGCGTTCCCGCAAAGGAGGTAGGGTGATGCGCTCAATCACATCGTGCGCAAAGGCGAATTGCTGCAGGAACTGCGCTTCGGCCAGGCTAATGCCCCGCGAGCGAAGGTAAAACAGCGCATTCTCGTCAATCCGGCCAATGGTGGCGCCGTGTGCGCACTTCACATCATCGGCGTAAATTTCCAGATGGGGTTGTATGTACATTTTCGCGGCCGGCGCAAGCAGCATATTGTGGTTTTCCTGCATGGCTTCCGTTTTCTGCGCATCCTTGTCCACCCGGATGTGGCCATTGAAATACCCCACCGCCCGGTCGTCGAGCAGGCCTTTGAAGAGCTGGTTGCTCCGGCACGACGACACGGCGTGTCGCACCCGCACCGCATTGGTTATCCGCTGCGCGCCATCGCACAAGAACAAGCCGTTTAACGCACATTCCGCCTGCTCGCCCTGCAACGTCACCTCGAAGCGGTTTTCAATAGTTCCGCCGTGCAACGTAATGAGGGTACACGAAAAAAAACTGTGTTTCTCCTGCTGCACCTTTATATTAGTAGTATGCGTAGAAGTGTTATGTTCGTTTTGCATCATCAAGATACGGAGTTGCGCCCCTTCCGCCAAGTGAAACTCATTCCATGTTTCGGTGACGAACGCAAAATCCGACGTGGTATGGTCGCACAATATCAAACTTGCCGAAACGCCCGCTTCCACCGTAACGGTATTCCTCACCTGCACTTCCGGGAAGGCATGGCCTTCGCGCACACTAATAATTTGTATGGGCTTAGGCGTTTGCGAATGGTTAAAATCAAGCCGCACGCCCTGTTCGCCGGTATTTTTCCCCACACCGGCGCCATTCATCAGGTAAATTTTTTCTGTATCAAGTCCCGGCACATCGCAATAGAAGCGCGTGGTCAAGGGTTTCAACTGTGAGCAATCTGTCATTTGGTTTTCGCGGGTTTCATTCGACATATTATCCGGCCGTAAACCAATCCTTATACATGAGGTAGCCGGCCGCATTGCCACGCACCATTTCCACCAGCTTCTCATCACTGTCTTTCACTTTTCTGGCCGGGATACCCGCATACACGCCGGGCTCCAGCACCTTGTCGCTAAGCACAATGGCGCCCGCGGCAATAATCGTATTATCGGCAATCACGGCGTTGTCCATCAAAATGGCGCCCATGCCCACCAGCACATTGTTGCCCACTTTTGCACCGTGAATAATAGCATTGTGCCCCACCGACACGTCATTGCCGATTTCCACTACCGAGCGATTATGAAGGGTATGCAACACCGCGCCGTCCTGGATATTCACGCGGTCGCCGAGCCGGATGGGGTTCACGTCGCCCCGCAGCACGGCCGAATACCAGATACTGCAATCGTCGCCCATCACCACATCTCCCACAACCACAGCGTTTTCCGCAATGAAACAGCGTTTTCCCATGTATGGTTCAACACCTCGAACAGCCCGAATAATAGCCATAACTTTCTCCCCTAATTTACAAACAAAGTTAGAAATATTTCCTCGCATTTCCTATTGTTTTTCAAAAAAAAAGATATTACATTTGTAACAGTTTTACCTGTAATTTGCAAATAAATACGCTAAATATCTTTAAATTTATAATTAAATCTCGTTTTAATTGATATGCATAAATTAGTTGACTTGTCGGATGTGGTTATTCGCTTTTCGGGTGATTCGGGCGACGGAATGCAGCTCACGGGCACTTTGTTTGCCGATACGTCGGCCTTAATGGGCAATGATGTATCGACGTTTCCCGATTTTCCTGCCGAAATCAGGGCGCCGCAAGGCTCTATCACGGGGGTGTCGGGCTTCCAGGTACACATCGGCGACCACAAAATCAGCACGCCCGGCGATTTTTGCGACGTGCTGGTAGCCATGAATCCCGCGGCGCTCCGCGCCAACACGGCCTGGCTGAAACCCACTTCCACCGTTATTCTCGACGCCGACACGTTTGACGAAAAAGGATTAACCCGCGCAGGTTTTAAGACCGGCAACGCCATCAAAGAACTGGGCATCGAAGACCGCAATATTATTTTCGCGCCAATCACTTCTTTAACGAAAGAAAGTTTGAAAGACAGCGGGATGGACGTCAAGTCCATCATACGCAACAAAAACATGTTTGCGCTCGGCGTCTGCTATTTTCTCTTCAACCGGTCGCTCGAAGCCACCGAGAAATATTGCGAAATAAAGTTCCGCAAGAAGCCGCAATTCATCGCGTCCAATAAAAAAGTGTTGCGCGACGGTTTCAATTACGCCTCGAACATCCACGCCATACAAAACACGTATGTGGTGAAGCCGGCCGCCAACCTGCCAAAGGGCGTTTACCGCAACATCAACGGAAACCAGGCGCTGGCATGGGGTTTGATTGCCGCTTCCGAGAAGTCGGGACGGCCGTTGTTTTGTGGCTCCTACCCTATTACGCCGGCCACCAGTATTCTCGAAGAACTGGCGCTGCGCAAGGATTTAGGGGTGAAAACGCTGCAATGCGAAGACGAGATTGCAGGCGTCTGCACCGCCATTGGCGCGGCCTTTGCCGGGAATTTAGCGGTCACCACCACGTCGGGGCCGGGCTTTTCGCTGAAAAGCGAAGCGCTGGGACTGGCGATGATTACCGAGTTGCCGCTGATAGTGGTGGATGTGCAGCGCAGCGGGCCTTCTACCGGCATTCCCACAAAAACCGAGCAAACCGACCTGCTGCAGGCGCTCTACGGCCGCAACGGCGAATGTCCCATTGCGGTTATTGCGTCGCATTCACCGTCGCACTGCTTCGACGCCGCATTCTGGGCGGGCAAGCTGGCCATGGAACACATGATGCCGGTTATTCTCCTTTCCGAAGGATTCCTCGGCAACGGCTCCGAGCCATGGAAAATTCCAAGCATGGACGACTATCCCGAAATTAAACCGCCGGTGGTGGCCGAGAACGACACCAATTACCAACCGTTTGTGCGCGACAAAAAACGCATGACGCGCCGCTGGGCGCTTGCGGGAACACCGGGCGTGGAACACCGGCTGGGCGGACTGGAGAAGGACAACGACGGCCAGGTGTCCAACAACCCGCTGGTGCATGAACGCATGGTGCACGAACGCGCCGAAAAGGTAGCCCGCGTTGCCAATTTCATCCCCGAATTGCAGGTCACAGGCCCCGAACAGGGCGATATCCTCCTCGTGGGATGGGGCGGCACTTTCGGACATCTCTACACGGCGCTTGAAGAGCTCCGCGCCAGAAAGATAAAGGCGAGCCTCGCGCATTTTGATTTCATCAATCCTTTGCCGCACAATACCGCTGAAGTGTTCGGCAAATTCAAAAAAATACTCGTTTGCGAACTGAACAGCGGGCAGTTTGCCGGTTATTTGCGCATGCAACACCAGCAATTCACCTACCGCCAATATAATAAAGTGCAAGGACAGCCTTTCACGGTGGAAGAAATTGTAAATGCCGTTGCCAATCTTCAATAATTTAAAACAGTTGTCATCCCTTATGAAATATACCCCTCAGGATTTTAAAAGCGACCAGGAAGTGAAATGGTGTCCCGGTTGCGGCAATCACGCTGTGCTGGCTTCCGTGCAACGCGCCTTGCCCGATGTGTGCGAAAAGCTCAATTATGCCCGCGAACGTTTTGTGTTTGTGTCGGGTATCGGATGCGCCTCGCGCTTCCCCTATTACATGAACACCTACGGCTTTCATGGCATCCACGGACGCGCCTCGGCCATTGCCACCGGCGTGAAAGTGGCCAACCCGTCGCTCACCGTATGGCAGGTCACCGGCGACGGCGACGCGCTCGCTATTGGCGGAAACCACTTTATCCACGCCATCCGCCGTAATATCGACCTCAACATTATTTTGTTCAACAACCAGATTTACGGCTTGACGAAAGGACAATATTCGCCCACTTCAAAATTGGGGAAGGTAACCAAAACGTCCCCATTCGGTACGGTGGAACACCCTTTTAATCCCGGCGAGGTGGTGCTGGGCGCACGCGGCACGTTTTTCGCCCGTTCGCTGGATGTGGAGCTGAAACTTTCTTCCGAAATTATGGTGGAATCGGCGAAGCACGACGGCACGGCCGTCACGGAAATCCTGCAAAACTGCGTTATTTTTAACGACGGCACACACGATGAAATCACCGATAAGGCTGTCCGCGCCGACCGCACTATTGTGCTGCGCCACGGACAGCCCATGATTTTCGGTAAAGACCGGAATAAGGGGCTGGCGCTCGACGGATTGAAATTAAAAGTAGTGACGCTCGGCGAAAATGGCATAACCGAAAAAGATATACTGGTGCACGACGCCAAAGAGCCCAATCCCGGTATCCACATGATGCTGGTGAACATGCAGGCGCCCGAGTATCCGGTGGCCCTGGGTGTAATCCGCGCCGTGAACGACAAAACATACGATGACAATGTGCGCGACCAGGTACTTGAGGTGCAAGGCAAAGCCGCCATCAGAAATGTCACCGACCTGCTGCACAGCGGCTCCACATGGACAATCAACAATGAATAATGAATAATGAACAATGTAAAGACGCGCGACCCGCGCGTCTCCAAAAGCGAGGACAACATCTAATAATCTAACATCTAATAATCTAACTAAAATGAACAATGAATAATGAACAATGTAAAGACGCGCGACCCGCGCGTCTCCAAAAGCGAGGACAACATCTAATAATCTGACATCTAATAATCTAACTAAAATGAACAATGTAAAGACGCGCGACCCGCGCGTCTCCAAAAGCGAGGACAACATCTAATAATCTGACATCTAACATCTAATAATCTAACTAAAATGAAAGTAAAAGAAATAATGGCAAATCTGGAAAAGAAGTACGGCCATGAGAAAGAGTACCTGCAAGCCGTTCACGAGGTGCTGGAATCCATCGAAGAAGTGTATAACCAACATCCCGAGTTCGAGAAAAACCGCATCGTGGAACGCTTGGTGGAGCCCGACCGTATTTTCACTTTCCGTGTGACCTGGCAGGACGACCACGGCGAAATCCACGTAAACAACGGCTACCGCGTACAATTCAACAACGCCATTGGCCCCTACAAAGGCGGGTTCCGTTTCCACCCGTCGGTAACGCTATCGACGTTGAAATTTTTGGGTTTTGAACAAACCTTCAAGAATGCGCTCACCACGCTGCCTATGGGCGGTGCGAAAGGAGGTTCCGACTTCGACCCGAAAGGAAAATCGAATGCCGAGGTGATGCGTTTCTGCCAGGCGTTCATGACCGAACTGTGGCGCAATTTAGGCCCCGACACCGACGTGCCCGCCGGCGATATTGGCGTGGCAGGGCGCGAAATCGGATACCTCTACGGCTATTACAAAAAATTAGCCCGCGAAAACACCGGCGTGCTCACCGGCAAAGGGCTGAACTGGGGCGGGTCGCTCATCAGGCCGGAAGCCACCGGCTTCGGCGGCATTTATTTTGTAGAACACATGCTCAACACCAAAGGCGCCGACCTTACCGGCAAAACCGTAGCCGTGTCGGGCTTCGGCAATGTGGCGTGGGGCGCGGCGTTGAAAGCCACCGAACTGGGCGCCAAAGTGATTACCATCTCAGGCCCCGACGGATATATCCTTGACGAAGCCGGGTTAGACGCCGAAAAAATTGACTACATGCTCGAACTGCGGGCTACGGCCAACGATGTGGTAAAACCTTATGCCGACAAATTCCCCGGCTCGAAATTCGTGCCCGGCAAACGCCCGTGGGAGGTAAAAGTGGACGTCGCCCTGCCCTGCGCCATTCAAAACGAACTGAACGGCGACGACGCCAAAACATTGATTAAAAATGGCGTGCGGTGCGTAGGCGAAATATCAAACATGGGTTGTACGCCCGAAGCCATTACCGAATTTATCAAAAACAAAATACTGTATGCCCCGGGCAAAGCCGTAAATGCAGGTGGCGTAGCCACTTCGGGCCTTGAAATGACACAAAACGCCATGCACCTCAACTGGCCGGCCGAAGAAGTAGACGCCAAATTGAAGCAAATTATGCAAAGCATCCACAGCGCCTGTGTGAAATACGGCACACAAAGAGACGGGTACATTAATTATGTGAACGGAGCTAACATTGCAGGCTTTATGAAAGTTGCACAAGCCGTATTAGACCAGGGAATAGTGTAATTAATTTATTTTCAATAACATACAATAAAAGCCTTCCTGTTTCAGGGGGGCTTTTATTGTTCCGGGCATTAAATTAATTGTTAAAAAATGTTGTTATGTCTTAAAAAAATTATAAATTTGCCTCTGTATTAAACTTAAACATAACCAGTCTATGAAGCCTTCATCTCGCTTTTTGGGTTTTTTACTCATCGGCATTCTTTTATTGGCTTGCGAAAACGAACAACAAGCATGGCTCAGTGAAATGGAGGGCATTCCTGAGTGTACTGTTCCTGCCATTATTGGGAAAAACCTGCCTGTAACAATCACTACCGGTGGCATTACTACGCCCGGGAATGTGGCCTATACATGGAACGCGCCGAATTTCACGCCCAGCACCTTTACAGGCACCACCCTTGAAGCCCTCGCCCCTGCCGTAGTAGGAGAGCATTATATCCTTATTACCGCCCACTCGGCAGGATATCGTGATGTAAGCAAAAAGTATAAAATCACTGTGGTGGATTGCGTCCCCATGACAGGTCGTTTGGACATTGCCGCCCCGGCCGATATGATTAAAGAGGAAAACGTGCAATTCCACGCTATGGGCATCACTTCACCTGTGGAAGGGAATGTAACCTACGAGTGGTATGCCCCCAGTTTCTCGCCAGAAAGTTATACGGGCGACGCCAGGTTTGAAACACGGGCGCCCCGGGAGAGCAGGACTTATACAATAACCGTAGTGGCAAAAGCCGAAAATTATTGCGACACAACTATTCAAAAAATGATTTTGGTGAAACCGGGACGGAAAATGCAAGGGTTATTTGATTTCACCTCTTTTCCCCCAATTATTAAAGGGCAAAATGTAACATTTGCCGCACACGGCATTACCACGCCTACCGCCGAACATATTTCATACGAATGGCGTGCACCCGATTTCACGGCAGGCGCCATGAGCGGGAATTCCTATACGGCGATTTGTCCGCCCGCAACAGGAACTTATGAGGTAGCTGTTACGGCGAAAGCCACCGGATATACCGATAGCACAGTGAGAAGGGAAATTACCGTAACCGACGAACTGCCCATGAGCGGGAATATAAGCATCACCGTTCCACCTGAGGTAATTGTATCACTACCGGCAACTTTTTATGTAACCAATGGGATTACTATTCCGGCCGAAGGTATTTCTTTTGTATGGGATGCGCCTTATTTTACGCCCTCTACTTTTCAATCTACCGGTAATACATTCACCGCTACTGCTCCCCCTGGTGAAGGGCCCTATAACATTACAGTGACGGCGAGAGCCGCAAATTACAGCGGCGCAGTTGCCCAAGAAACCGTGAATGTGAAGGGAGCGTTGGACATGTCCGGCTCACTTGATTTCAATGTGCCAAGCCAAATTGTAAAAGACTTGGAGGCGGTATTCAGTGTGAACAGCACATTGACTGCCGACGAATCGTCGATTACATACGAATGGGATGCGCCGGGTTTCAGCGCCATTACCTTTGGCGGCCCCACATTCACCGGCATCCCTTCCACAGCAGGGTCACACACGATTACCCTTCGTGCCAGCGCGAAGGGGTATACTCCCCGCGTGGCAACCAAAACAGTAGATGTAATCGCCGGCCTTGACATGGGCGAATTGACAATTTCAGCCCAGGGCGGAAGTTCCAATTCATTCGATGCCGGCAAGACGGTTATTTTCATACCTAACCTTGCCCCGTCCATTTCAAATGCCACTTACACTTGGAGTGCGCCCGGCTGTACGCCCGACTCTTTCACAGGAGCGCAATATAATCTTACTTTACCGCCGACAGAGGGGCCTTATACGGTTACGCTTACCGCATCGGCCACAGGGTATCATTCAAAGCAGGCTATATACGGCTATACTATCATATGTAATAAGATGCCGGTTAGTTTCAACCTTACCCGCACCGCATTACTCACCGGCGATGAAACGACACTCAGCGTAAATCCGTCTGTAAACAGTGCGAGTTACACGTGGGACATTCCAACCGGATTCGGCACCACAGCCGGAAGTTCAGTAACGCCTCAGGTAACCATTAAAGCGCCTTCTAACGCGCTTGCCAATCCCGCGACTATCACGCTCCAGGCAAAGGCTGTGAATTATTGCGACGCCTCGCACACGGCTACGGTTACGGTGAAGGACTGCTATCCTTTTCCCACGCTGCCAACAATTACTGCAAATTTAGGAGAAAGCAATGGGTTTGTAATTGTTCCAAGTCGCCGCAACGTCACTTTTTCTACGCCAGCTGTTACACCGTTGCGGGCAGGCGGAACAGCAACCTACAATTGGTCTTTTATGTCCAGCAGTTATCCGTTTAATCCATCCGGATTAAGTGGTAGCAACAATGAATTCACTACTGTAGCGCCGGGTTTCAATGCCGAAACATATACGCTAAACCTTCAGGTAAAGGCTGACGGTTATTGCGACCTCGACCCTACCACTCAACAAGTAGCGATAGCGCCCTATACCGAACAGCTGCAAGGTAAAATCATTCTTGATGAAGCAATAACCCCTGAAAACACGAACGATGACCCTGTAGTATGGATTGCAAAAGGCCACACCGTAACCCTGCATGCATCTTACCTTCCCTCTGCCCAAGAAGACAATCTTGATGCAGTGTTCAGCTGGGAATGGATGGACAATAATGGCGCACGCCATTCAGTAACAAGTAAGGATAGCGACAAAGGCGTTCTTGAAATTACGCCTTCGAGTGATGTAAGCGGCAAATGGATTATAGTAAAAGTTACGGATAACAACGGTAGAGCTCCTATAAGTAAGGAATTTCGTTATACCGTACAAGATTGTGTTTATAGGGGTTCAGACTTGCACGTAAATGTAAACTATAAGTGCGACAAAACAGCAACTGCATATAATTCAACTGTTTATATTAAAGACGCGGCAGATAGTAGAATTTACCGGGTTGTAAACATTAACCAAAGGTGGTGGTTTGGTGAAAATCTAAGAAGAGCAACCGGCAGTTACCAACAATCTTCGTCCACTGTTACCGGGCTCTTTTATGAAAGAGATAATAATACACTGGCAGATATGGCTAATTCCTCAAAGGGGACGCCTTGTCCGGTAGGATGGAAAATACCCAGTTCAAGTGATTGGAATGATTTGGCAGTAATACATACAACAAACACAGAACAATTTAAATTGTTAGCCAATAGTCAAAAAACAACCGACTTGAACAATTTAGATGGCACTGTATGGGTAACCTATCAGAATACACCGTACACCAATATATATGAATTCTCAGCTTTGCCGGGCGGCTATCTTAGCGGTAGTGGTTCACAAAGCCTGCAAGGCAGGGCAGCTTACTTCATGACTCATGACACTAATGTATGGTATTTGGGAAATACATCGGGGGCAGGTCCAAGCTCACTTTTCGGAACATTAGGAAGCACTCCTGCTACAAACGGTGATTACTATAATATCCGTTGTGTACGGGATTATCCTTGATTTATTTTGCAATCTACTACAAAACCATACCTCCCTCAGGTGTGGTTTTTTTTCTAATCACAAAATAAAATTATTTTTTCAGCTATCTTTGCAGTTTAAAATAAAACATCATGGCCGACGAAAAAATCATATTTTCCATGAATGGGGTAGGAAAAATTATTCCCACCTCCAACAAACCTATATTAAAGGACATCTACCTCTCGTTCTTCTACGGGGCGAAAATCGGTATCATCGGGCTAAACGGCTCGGGGAAGTCCACGCTGATGAAAATCATTGCAGGCCTCGACAAAAGTTACCAGGGCGACGTGGTGTTTGCGCCCGGCTACACGGTAGGGTACCTGGAGCAGGAGCCGCAACTCGACGAACACAAAACGGTGAAGGAAATTGTGCAGGAAGGCACGCAGGAAATCGTGGACTTGCTGAAAGAGTATGAGGCTGTGAACGCAAAATTCGCCGAGCCGATGAGCGACGACGAGATGAACAAACTCATCGAAAAACAAGGCGAGCTGACGGAAAAAATAGAACATGCGAACGGGTGGGAACTCGATGCGAAGTTAGAACGCGCCATGGACGCCCTCCAATGTCCCGACGCCGACACGCCGGTGAAACACCTGAGCGGCGGCGAACGGCGGCGCGTGGCGCTGTGCCGCCTGCTGCTGCAGGAACCCGACGTGCTGCTGCTCGACGAGCCCACAAACCACCTCGACACGGAAAGCGTGCAGTGGCTCGAAGCGCACCTGCAGCAATACAAAGGCACGGTGATTGCCGTTACGCACGACCGCTATTTCCTCGACAATGTGGCCGGCTGGATTTTGGAACTCGACCGCGGCGAAGGCATCCCGTGGAAAGGAAATTACAGCTCATGGCTTGATCAGAAGTCGAAGCGGCTACAGCAGGAGGAAAAACAGGAGAGCAAGCGCCGCAAGACGCTGGAGCGCGAACTGGAGTGGGTACGCATGTCGCCCAAAGCCCGCCAGGCCAAGTCGAAAGCGCGGCTGGGCGCTTACGAGAAAATGCTGAACGAAGACGCGAAGCAGAAAGAGGAGAAACTTGAAATATTTATCCCGAACGGCCCGCGGCTGGGCGACAAGGTGATTGAAGTGCACGACGTGAGCAAGTCGTACGACGGGAAAGTGCTGTTTGAGCATTTGAACTTCAAACTGCCGCCGGCCGGCATTGTAGGCGTTATTGGGCCAAACGGGGCGGGCAAAACCACGCTGTTCCGCCTCATTATGGGTATTGAAAGGCCCGACAGCGGCGCCATCACCACCGGCGACACCGTGAAACTCGCCTACGTAGACCAGCAACATAAACAGATAGCGCCCGACAGGACGGTGTTTCAAATTATTTCGCAAGACAGCGAAAACATCCGCCTCGGCAACCGCGAAATGAACGCCCGCGCCTACGTGTCGCGCTTCAACTTTTCGGGCGCCGACCAGGAGAAGAAGGCGGCTGTGCTGAGCGGCGGCGAGCGCAACCGCCTGCACCTGGCCATGGCGCTGAAAGAAGAAGGCAACGTGCTGCTGCTCGACGAACCCACAAACGATGTGGATGTAAATACCATCCGCGCCTTAGAAGAAGGGCTGGAGAATTTCGCCGGCTGCGCGGTCATCATCTCGCACGACCGCTGGTTCCTCGACCGGGTGGCCACACACATCCTCGCTTTCGAGGGCAACTCGCAAGTGTATTTCTTCGAAGGCGACTACACGGAATACGAAGAGAACAAGAAAAAACGCCTTGGCGACATTTCGCCAAAACGTTTCAAGTATAAAAAACTAATGGAGTAAAAACAATGAACAACTTTTTCACTGCCCGCAAGGGATTAACGGAAGCCATCGCTTCTACATTCAGGAAAAATTATCCTACTTTTTTTCCTAATTTGCCTTTTTTCCAGGAATGGGCCATTGGGGATTTTGGCCTTTACGAGGACGGCGTCTTCATAAAAAAAGGGAATCTCGCCGACCTTGGCGTTCAATATGACTGTAGCCCGCCGCACAATATGCAGGGCATGTTCTTTAATTGCAGTTCGGCCCATACTTCCTGCCAGGAATTTGGAGGCCAGGCAGACAGTAAGATTAGTCCGGTGAAGCCCACCCTGTCTGTTAAATTAGAACAGGAAAACGCCTATTTCTGCCGCGGGGCGCTTGCCAGCCAACTTTCTTTGCTCGACCCCAGCAAAGCCATGGAAAGACATCTTAACTTTCTGAAAACGCACAAAGCCTGGGACACAAACTATTGCATAATCAGCAGTGTGTATATGGCCCGTAATTTTATTTTTATGGCGGCTATTGGAAATGCAGTACAAGCCTCTGCAGAATTGAATTACACCCCAACAACACCTTCTTCCGCAGAGGCTGCCGTATTCTCCCAGGCGGCTGTTCATTATGATATTACAAAGAAAACAAATATCGGACACATAATTTGCACCAGTGCGGATACGCCTCAAGTGGTGGCATGTATGCAAATGCTTAAATTAAAGCGCGGTAATTTAATGAATTACAAGGGATTAGGCGCGCCTCCCAGGGAAGTTGTTTCTTTGGATGAGGAAGAACAATTTTATGTATTGTCAATTGTTGACGAATAATTTGCCTATTCAAAAAAATATAAATACCTTATGTTAATTAAATATATTGTATATGACACGAGATATTGTTTTAGAACGAGCTATTCGACAAATCAGGGCTTACTATACATCTCCTGGATACAAAAAGGAAGTAATTAAAAATTTGGAAAATACAGAGGAATTCCTGCGTATTCACAAGGAACTATGCAGGTTAGATGACAGGGTATTATCCCAAAAATTCACTATCTAATTTTTTTTGAGGCATGTTCCGTGTTTTTAAATACACCGGATCGAAAAGTATAATTGCCGGATTTTAGGCAAGTACCTGAAGCCCAACAATAATTTTACTATATTCAAAACCGGAAATCACAGATAAAACAAAAAGGGGACATTGCGCGTCCCCTTTTGTTATTTTATAAATCTTCCCGTTATTCTTTTACCACGCCGTTCATCACCACTTCCGCGTTGTTGTTTTGCGACAACAAGTCGTTGGTAAATGACCGGATATCCGCTACGGTAATTCCGCTTACGATTTTTTCGTAGTTGGTCAGGCGGTTAATGCCGTAGAAGGAATAATCGCTGAGCACGCCCAGCCAGTAACCGTTGTCGCGCAAGTCTTCGGCATGTTTTTTCAGCATGTACTCTTTAACCTTGTTAAGGGTCACTTCGCTGGGGCCGTCTTTTGCCACCTTCCGCAATTCTTCATGGACAATGCCCACCAACTTGTCGCGCATCTCGGCGTTGGTGTCAAAATAAGCAAACAGCCTGAAGTTCCCCTCCGGATAAGACGATACCGTACCCTGCACACCCACACCATAGGTGCCGCCTTCTTCTTCACGGATGGTTTCGGTATATATAATGTCGAGGATTTGATCGAGTATGCTCATCTTAACAAGATTTTCGAGGGTATAAGCCAATACGCCCGAATAGAAAGTATAGACCGAGGTTTTCTGTACTTTCATGTCCTTGTCAAAATAATTTTTCACTTGCCCTTTTTGGATACCCATGTGTATGTCGCGGAACGTTTCCTTGCGTCCTGCGGCGGGCAACGAAGCTAAGTATTGTTCCACCAACGGTTTTAATGTGGCAAGATCCACATTGCCTACGAATGTAAACACGAAATCGCCGGCGTCCTTGAAGCGGTCTTTGTAAATATCCATGATCCGTTGGTAGTTGACGTCCTTCAACAATTCCAGCGAGAGGTTCAGCGCCCTTGGATGGTTATTATACAACGTGGAAACCAGCGAATCGAACAAAGCCGTCATGGGCTCGGCCTTCATGTTTTCCAATTCCACTTTCTTACGCGAGAGGTACGACTGGAAGGCCACCTCGTCCATACGTGGCGCCGTGAAGTTCAGGTATACTAATTGCAGCAAGGTTTCAAGATCTTTCGGCGGACAATTGCCGCTAATGGCTTCATTGGTGTTGTCTACTATGGCGCGCACATTCGCACGTTTCCCGGCCAGCACTTTTCGCAGGTCGGTTTTATTGAATGCGCCTAACCCGCCTTCCGAAATCACGGTATTCAACACTTTAATGTTGGCAGCGTCCTTATCGTCGAACAATGACGTGCCGCCGGGGCTCACGGCTTTAAACACAATTTGGTCATCTTTGAAATCGGTGGGCTTCACCACCACTTTTGCGCCGTTAGACAAGGTCCACACGGTTGTGCCGAAAGTCTTGCCGGTTATTTCCCCGGTAACCTTACCGGGCGTTGGGGGTTCCGGCACCAGCGGCTCGTCCGATACGGTTTCGGCATAAGGCGTAATGTCTTCGGCCTTGGTCTTGGCCAACACGTCGAGCAGCGCCGCTTTCGACGGATAAGTCAGTCCTTCTTTCTTAGGCCCTGTAATTGCGATAACAATATTTTTTTCACCCACCAATTCCGCTATCGTTTGGTTGATTTGATCTACGGTGATTGCCGGCGCTATTTGATTATAAAAGGCGTATTCAAATTCAATGCCGGGGATTACTTCGGCGTCTTTAAAGTGACGCACATATTCCCTTGCATAGCTTCTGCTTTTCTCTTTTCCCCTTTCGTTATAAGTGTTCTCAATAGTGCTCAGGAAATTGCTTCTCGCCCGTTCATATTCCGAGGGGGTAAAGCCGAAGCGTTTGGCGCGCTCTATTTCGCGCACCAGCGTGCCCAATCCGTCTTCAATGCCTTTTTCTTTCACCATGGCATAGCCCATGAGCGCTTCTTTTGTTTTCGCCACAAAAAATTCACCATCATCCACCATAGCGTAAACGAAAGGCGGCTCGGGTTGTTGCAACAGCTCGTTGAGGCGGGCGTTCAGCATAAGTTGTATCATACTTTTTATGTATGACATGACCAGCGCGACTTGCGTGGGTTTCAGCTCTTCGGGCAATCCGTCGTGTTTGTAGAACAGCATCACGGTAACATCAGCGGCTTCCTCGTCGGAGGCAAGGCTCACAATGGGCTCGTCGTTATCGGGCACCGGGAAATATACCCGTTCGGCCGGATTCACCGGCGCCGGGATATCGGCAAAGAGTTTGGTGATTTTTTGCTCTATCTGATCCACATTCACATCGCCCACCACGATGATGGCTTGCAGGTCGGGACGATACCATTTCTTGTAATATGCACGCAGTTCTTCGGGCTTAAAATTGTTGATAACATCAATCAGCCCAATGGGCAGGCGGTGGCCGTAACGACTGCCGGGGTACATTTCGGGCAACAGGGTTTCCCACATCCGCATGGCGGCGCTTTGTCCGGTGCGCCATTCTTCCCTGATCACCCCGCGCTCCTTGTCGATTTCCTCCGTTTGCAGGGCGATGCCCGACGACCAGTCGTGGAGGACGAGCAGGCACGTGTCAATCACACCTTCGCGGCTCACGGGCACATTCGACATGTTGTACACCGTTTCATCAAGCGACGTGTAGGCATTGAGGTTGGCGCCGAATTTCACGCCAATGGTTTCAAGATAATTGATGATTGTTTTTCCGGGCAGGTTGGCGGTACCGTTAAAGGCCATGTGCTCCAGGAAGTGCGCCAGGCCGCGCTGCGGCTCTTCTTCGAGCATCGAGCCCACTTTTTGGGCGATAAAGAATTCTGCCTGTCCTTTAGGCTCGGCATTATGACGGATGTAATAGGTTAGCCCGTTCGGCAACTTCCCGTAACGCACTTTCGGGTCGATAGGTAAGGGCGCCATTTGTTGCGCCATGGCCATAAAACAAACGGCTAATCCTAATATTAGCAAAAAAATTTTTCTCATATTTTTGTATATTAATTTAAAATAAAGGTACGAAAAAAAATATTACAAAACAAAATTACCGGCCTTAAAGTCCAACTATTGTTATTGTTTCCCCTGCACGCTTTCCAGCGAGCAATACAGCGCATGGTATTTTCCAGCCGCATGGAGCCTTTTCGCCAAATCCTGCAAGTAGGTGGTTTTCCCGCTTTGGCGCGCCGCATGAATAACAAAATATTGATTCCTGTCAATCAGTTGCTCCACGCCCTGCAGGCGGGTGGCCGCCTCTATCATGTAATGCTGTATGCTATTACAAGGACCTGCGATATTAAAGCATCTCATCATCGAAAGATTAATTATTCTACAAAGGTACTTGTTTTTTGTCCACTTGTACAATAAAATTCATTTTTTTCACGTACATTTGCCCGTTACATTAACTCTGGAGAAGAGATACAGGATGAAACGTCTAAAAAATTATTCGCTTAACTTACACAAAAAAATATATGATTGAGAAAACGAAACAACTCTTGAGCGACTCTCCGGCCATGCGTTGGACGGCGTTGGTACTACTTGCTTTTGCCATGTTTTGCTCGTATATCTTTATGGATATACTTTCGCCTATTAAGGATTTGATGCAATCTACCCGCGGCTGGGATTCAACCGCTTTCGGCACCATGCAGGGGTCGGAAACATTTTTAAATGTTTTCATTTTCTTTTTGATTTTTGCCGGCGTCATTCTTGACAAAATGGGCGTCCGGTTTACCGCTGTGTTATCGGGTGGCGTAATGCTTATCGGAGCGACAATAAACTGGTATGCGGTAACTGATATGTTCGCCGGTTCAGGACTGGAAAAATGGTTTACCGATCATTTGAATTACATTCCCCTGTTTGACGAATTAGGCGTTTCGCCGTTTTACGAAGGAATGCCGGCGTCAGCCAAGTTTTCTGCTGTTGGATTTATGATTTTCGGCTGTGGCGTTGAGATGGCAGGCATCACTGTGTCGCGCGGGATTGTAAAATGGTTCAAAGGGAAAGAAATGGCTTTGGCTATGGGTTCCGAAATGGCTTTGGCCCGTTTGGGCGTGGCTACCTGTATGATATTTTCGCCTGTTTTTGCAAAATGGAGCGGGAATATTGACGTTTCGCGTTCGGTTGCTTTTGGCGTAATTTTACTTATCATTGCGCTGATTATGTTCATCGCCTATTTCTTTATGGACAGGAAACTGGACGCACAGACAGGCGAAGCGGAAGAAAAAGACGACCCATTTAAAATTAAAGATATTGGCGTCATTCTTAGGAGCAGGGGCTTTTGGCTTGTGGCTTTGCTTTGCGTGCTCTATTATTCGGCGATTTTCCCATTCCAGAAGTATGCAGTAAATATGTTGCAGTGCAATTTGACATTTATACCGCCTGCCGACGGCTCTTTTTGGGCGTCTAACACGTGCACCTTAATACAGTATCTTGTAATGCTGGTAGTTGCCGCTACTGCTTTTGCAAGTAATTTCAGTAAAAAAAACGTAAAAGTTACACTGTTGACGACGTCAGTTGCACTCTTGATTGTTTTTTGTTACATGGGTTATATGCGCCAGTCGGCAGAAACTGTTTTTGCCGTATTTCCATTATTAGCGGTTGGCATTACTCCAATTATTGGAAAATATGTGGATAACAAAGGAAAAGCGGCGTCAATGCTGATGATTGGATCGATACTACTAATTGCATGCCATTTGACGTTTGCATTTATTTTGCCGCTGTTTAAAGAAAGTGCATTAGGCGGAATACTCATAGCATATATAACCATTTTGGTGTTAGGCTCATCGTTCTCGCTTGTGCCTGCGTCATTATGGCCAAGCGTTCCGAAATTGGTCGACCACAAAGTTGTCGGTTCGGCTTATGCGTTGATTTTTTGGATACAAAATATCGGCTTGTGGCTATTCCCCTTGTTGATTGGCAAAATTTTGGACGCATCCAATCCCGCCGTTGCACAAGCGTTAAAAGACAACACCATGACTCCAGAAGCTGCGGCTACATCATATAATTATTTATACCCGATGTTAATGCTGGCATTACTTGGCGTAGCGGCATTGGCGTTAGGATTTATCCTCAAAGCCGAAGACCGCCGGAAAGCCTACGGGCTGGAGTTACCGAATAAGAAAAGTTGAAAGTTGAAAATGCAGCCATATCTATGTTGAATTTGATAGTTATGGCTGATTATACACTTTAAATGCAGCCATATCTATATTAAATTTGATAGTTATGGCTGATTATATACTTTAAATGTAGCCATATCTATATTAAATTTACTACTTATGGCTGAATTTAATGTGCAAATTTGGCCATATCGAATATTTTTTGTACCTTTGTGGCTGGATTTAATGTGCAAAATTTATGGCAAACAGCATTATTGGACGAACGAAAGAGCAAGAGTATTTGCTCGAACGCTATATGTCGGGCAAGCCTGAATTTATTGCAATATATGGCAGACGCAGGGTTGGTAAAACCTTTCTTATTCGCCAAATGTTTGAAAAAGAATTTATTATTGACTTGGTCGGGCTTGCCAATGCAAATACGGAAAAACAACTGCTTAATTTTAATCTGTCTATCAATCATTCTGACAATCAGGAGTTTGATTTGGCCGAAAACTGGCTGGATGCGTTTGAGCAACTCCGGAAAGTAGTTGAACAATCTCAAAAAGAGCGAAAAATTATTTTCATTGATGAAATTCCGTGGTTAGACACGCCACATTCGGGGTTTCTCACGGCATTGGAGCATTTTTGGAATAGCTGGGCATGTTCGCGCAACGATTTGATGCTTATAGTATGCGGTTCGGCCACTTCGTGGATTGTCAATAAATTGATTAACAATCATGGCGGCTTGCACAATCGCCTTACAGGAACTGTTTATTTACAGCCATTTACATTGTATGAAACCGGAATTTTCCTCCATGCGCAAGGCGTCGCTTATACTCGCAATCAAATTGCTGAATGCTACATGGTTATGGGCGGAATTCCATATTATTTAAGCAAAATAAAACGAGGATTGAGTCTGGCGCAAAATATTGACAATATGTTTTTTACAAACGATGCAGCGCTGAAAGACGAGTTTAAAAATCTATATGCCTCACTATTCAGGGATGCAAGTGATTACATCAAAGTTGTAAAAGCGTTAAGCAAAAAAACGAAAGGATTGACACGCAATGAAATTCTTGCGGCGACAAAGCTGCAAAGCGGAGGCACTTTTTCAGAGATACTTAAAAATTTGGAAAGTTGCGGTTTTATTCGCCGGTATGCGGTGCCCAAAAAACGTCAAAGAGAAGTGCTGTATCAACTTCTCGACGCTTATACGTTATTTTATTTCAGGTTCCTGGATAATCTGGAAACCAATGACGAGCAGTTTTGGACAAATTCAACAAACAGTCCTTCACACCATACGTGGGCGGGTTACGCTTTCGAGATATTGGCCTTACTTCACACCAAAGAAATAAAGCGGGCTTTGGGAATTTCGGGCGTGCAGACCTCAATTTTTGCGTGGCGCAGCGAATATTCGCAGCCGGCGGCGCAAATTGATTTGGTCATTGACCGCAAAGATGGAATAATTGACCTTTGTGAAATCAAATATGCCCATACAACCTTTATAATCACAAAGCAGTACGAAGAAATCCTGCGAAATAAAATCGCCGCTTTCCAAGCCGAAACCAAAACCAGAAAAGCCGTTCATTTATTAATGCTTACAACATTTGGGTTGCGAAAAAACAAATACTTCGGCATAGCGCAGAAAGAAATCAAGCTCGACGACCTGTTTCATGGCGCATGACAGGCCTTATTGTATTATTTCCCTATGCTGCCGGAATCAAACTGGTAGCAGGCCAGCGAAATACCAACCGCGCCGGCGTTAAAGCCCGTACACGAGCCTGTGGCCGACGAGCCGATTTTCCCCGCCTCAAAACCCTTACATTCGGCTGTAGGCGGCAAGTCCAGCACATCAATTGTAGCGTGGCTTGAGGTAACACTACACGCATAAGCATTGGACACTACCACATGGTAGGCGCCTCCGGCGTTCACCGTGCCGGCGGCGTTGTAGGTCGCTGCATTGCCGTTGCTCACATTGCTCCCGTTCCGCTTCCACTGGTAACTGAGCGCAGTTCCGCTGCCGGGTTGCGCTATCACCGAAAGGCTAAACGGGTTATTCAGATCGACCAACAAATAAGAAACCGGCTGGCCGGTAATTACCGGCAACGCATGCACGGTTACAACAGCCGTATTGGAGGTCTTGCTACATCCGTTTGCATCAGTCAGGGTTACCGTATAAGAGGCGCTACCCGGCGTAAGGGTAGCGGGCGTGGTGTAAGTAGCCGAATAAGCGCCGTCAAGGGCCGTATTGCCCATTCTCCAAGTATAGGTGTAGCCCGACGAAGGCGCTACAGTTAAATTAGTGGCGAGGCCGCTACAGTATTCCACCGATTGGGGATGGGTTGTAATGCCGGGCAACTCATTCTTTGCCACCGTTACCGCATTGTTCATGTCCTCACCGCAATAGTTGTCTGCCGCCGGCACTTTGGCGGTATAAACGCCTTCTACAAAAAATCCGCTAAAGGCAGCGGCCGCGCCTGTACCGACGAAGGAGGCTATTGCCGTGGCATCGCCATTCCTGTAGAGTTCATAAGGCGTTCCCTGTTCGGTGCCGGCGAGGGAAAGTTCCACGCCGGCGTCCCCGTCGCAAAACGAAGAGGCGGAGGCTTGCAGCGTTTGGGTCACTGCCGGTTTACATTTCAGTTCACCCGGCGCTCCGGTAGCATCGGTAAAGGCATAAAACGCGTATCCGGCGGGAATGGTATATTTAGCGCCGGCGGTCACCGTATCATAAACGGCTCCTTTTTGCAAGACCACGCTATAATTCGGAGTTCCCGTGAACGTCAATTCCGTTTTGCCTGTGTTCCATTCGGCCAGCGGCAGGTAATTGGTGGCATAAACACAGACGCCCGACATCTCGCCGGTAAAAGGGAGGGAAACCGTAGTGGTGAATGTAGCGCCGGAAGTGCGCGCATCGCCTACGATGTATATTCCCTTGTTGTTTCCCGGGATTTTTATCACGGTACCCAAAGAAGCCGACGCCGCCTCGATATTCAAAGGCAGGCGTTTCATTTCCCCGGAATCGTTATAATCAGCCCATACCCACACCGAGTCGCTCCATTGGGCGGGTTGTTCATTTTCACTCCAACTGACGGTAAATGTCACCGTGCTACCGGTTACGGCAAAATCGGTAAGCGAAACGCCAATGCCGGTGGAAACCTGCGCCGTGGCCAACGTTGGATACAATAATAGTAATAAAAGTAAGTGTTTGCTCTTCATATATTTTACTTTTCTTGATTTACAATGATGAAATAAAGAACGGTCTGAACCAGGCTGTAAAAATAAGCACAATTTTTATATCGACCAAGCGTTTAGCGTTAAATTCTGTTAGCGGAGCATCTTTATCTGATTATTGTTTGGTCGCGATTAGGCCCCACAGAGATAATTTTAACCGGGACGCCGGTTTCTTTTTCAATAAAGCGGACGTAGGTCATCAGTTCAAAAGGCAACTCTTCTTCACTGCGTAATCCGGAAAGCGGCTTTTTCCATCCCTTAAATTCCTTATATACAGGCTCTACAGGCTCATTTATTTCAAAAGGGAATTGATGAACCTCTTCTCCCTTTATGCGATAGGCCACCGCTACTTTAATGGTATCGAAGTCGTCAAGGACGTCGGCCTTGGTCATCAGGAGCTGGGTGACGCCGCTGAGCATGACCGCATACTTGAGGGCGACCAAATCGAGCCAGCCGGTGCGGCGCGGCCGGCCGGTGGTGGCGCCAAATTCATGTCCCACCTGGCGTATGTTTTCGCCGGTTTCATCGTTTAATTCCGTAGGAAAGGGGCCGCCGCCCACCCGCGTGCAGTAGGCCTTGAACACCCCCATGACCTCGCCTATTTTGCCGGGCGCCAAACCGAGCCCCGTGCAAACGCCGGCACAAATGGTGTTAGACGACGTCACATAAGGGTACGACCCAAAGTCAATGTCGAGCAGCGAACCCTGCGCGCCTTCGGCCAAAATTTTATGGTTACTGTTCAAACATTCGTTAAGCGCGTATTCACTCTCCACGAAAGTAAACTGTTTGAGCGCTTCGATGCTATTCAGCCATTGCTTTTCGTAGTCGTCGATTTGGCAGTCAAAGTCAAACTGTTTAAGGAATTCCACATGTTTGGCTTTCAGCGCCCGGTATCGTTCGGGGAACAGCGGCGAAAGGACGTCGCCCACGCGCAGGCCGTTGCGTCCGGTTTTGTCCATGTAGGCCGGCCCGATACCTTTAAGGGTAGAGCCTATTTTTGTTTTTCCTTTCGAGGCTTCCGAGGCCGCATCAATAATACGATGGGTGGGCAGGATGAGGTGGGCTTTTTTAGAAATAAGCAACCGGCCGGCCACATCCACGCCAAAATCCCGGATGGCGTTAATCTCATCCAGTAGAATGACGGGGTCAATCACCACGCCGTTACCGATAAGGTTGACCACATTATCACGAAAAATACCCGAAGGGATGGTGTGAAGTACAAATTTCTTATGGTCAAACTCAAGCGAATGTCCGGCATTGGGGCCTCCCTGAAAACGCGCAATAATATTATAGGACGGCGTCAGTACATCCACAATTTTGCCTTTCCCCTCGTCACCCCATTGTAACCCAAGAACTACGTCTGCTTTCATAAAAAAAGATAAAGGTTTTAAAATCTTACAAAGGTAAGTTTTTTAAAACCTTTATCCGCGTATCGGAAGATAAATTTATCAACAACGTTTATTTCAGCACTTCCACATAGTCCCTAATCACATACGACGTGCCGTTTGCATAACGAATAGTCAGTTCATACCAGTAAGTTCCCCTTGCCACATTAGCGGAATTGAACCAGCTGGCTCCTTTAATCGCATCTTCCCGGCGGCTGATGTAATATACCTGGTTCCCCCACGTATTGACCACCCTCATGGTGGCTTCCGTGATGGCGTCATTGTCCAAATCTTTAATGTACAATTCGGGGTATTCGGAGGTAAGCACATTCGACACCTTAACAATTACCTGATTAACAGATACAAGCGCGGAATTGTCGGACGGATTTTCTTCATACGGCAAGTATGTCGTGATTTCGTTTACGAAGGTGTATGTAGCCGCAATGAGCGGTATGAATGTGATTTCAAGTTCGGCGTTGAGGTAACCCTCAAAGTTGTATACCGTCCATGTAATCAACCCATTACCGTTATCCGTTACGTCGGCGCCTCCTGAAGACCCCGCAAATTGCTGTACAGTAGCATCATAGGCAACCTGAACATCTATCCGGTTCACCGTAGCGCCGCCTTTGTTTTCAAGGGTAACAACCAAATGGTAATCACCCGGCACATTATATACAACAGGCGATGCTTCGGTATTGGTGTAATCGCCTTCCCGGATTTTCGCCGTAAGCGCGAGTTCGGGCTGTAAGACAGTCAGGGCTATTTTGTCCTCATCAATACGCTGTTCTGCACGATACAAATAAGCATGGTTGACACACATTCCCGGCTGTTCTACCCGCGCAGCAATGGCGTAGCTAACCGTTGCGCCTTCGGCAAGCAATCCGTGATTGATGGTAACAACCCCCTCGATAAGGTTAACGAACGAGTTGTTCGGCACGCTATTTTCCACCAGACTCAGCCCTTCCGGCAAACTGTCAACGATTATAAGACTCCGGTCGCCGCCATACACATTGGTTACCGTAAGGACAAACGTAACGGTATCGCCTTTGTTCACCGCATTCCTGCCGCCCTGTATGCTTTTTTCGATAGTGGTTTCACGCGCTATGTCGTCTATTACGGTAATCATCACCTGCACGGAATCTTTATTGTTCCACTGGTCTTCCACATACACCCAAACAGGCACCGCGCCTCCCATATCGTTGACATAGAAGACGTTGCGGCTGAAGGAAACCGTTACGCCGCTGCTGTCCGTGCAATTGTCGCGCAGGGTGGCGAGCGCCGCCGACTGTGTAAGGGTGGCCGCGCCGGAAGCATCAAGCAACAGGGTGGCGTTATGCGCCGTAAACACCGGCGGCAGGGTGTCCTGCACGGTTAGGGTCACGGTAGATGGCGCGCTCACATTGCCTGACGGGTCGGTTCCGGTGACGGCGACGGTTTGCGGCGTTCCTATATGACTGCAATTAAATTCCGGCACGCTGTACTGTATGGTTACGTCTACCGAATCGGCGCAATCCTGTACCGAGCGCAGCGCTTTGCCCGGCCCGGGCGTTCCCGTCCCGTCCTGTCCGAGGTAAACGGCGAGGGCGCTTTCCGTCACAATGAGCGGCGGCGTGGCGTCACGCACCGAAATAACCTGCACCGTAACACTGTCATTGCCCGCACCGGCGCTCACTGTCCAGGTGCGTGTGACGACGTAGTTATAGTAATCTCCCTTCGTTTTATCCGCACCCCGGTTTGAGGTATTCGTGTAAGTAATGGCGACAGGAGCGTTGCCGCAAACAGTCACATCCGCAGGCGTTATTTCGCCTGTGTTTGAAGGAAGGGTATCGGGGTTACACGCATATAGTGTAATATCCCCCAAGGCTGTATAAGCCGGCTTCATGGCTTCCACATTCACCGTAAACGTAGCGCTTGCCGGATTGCCTGCCTTATCGCTGACCGTGATTGTTGCCGCCTGTGGAGCACCTACTCCGGCGCAAGTGAAGGCCGTCGGGGAAACCTGTGCACTGTTGCGCACATCGTCAGGCGAGGTACAATTGTCGGACAGCGCAACAATCACTTGTGCAGGGGCTACGGTTTCGCCGGCTTTGACGGTTACCGCGCTGTTCACCGTTACAAGCGGCGGCAGGGTGTCTTTTATCCGCACCTGTGCAGTACAAGTGTTGAAGTTGTTCGACGCATCGGTTACTTTCACCGTAAGGGCGTAGGTTCCAATATCGCCACAGCCATATTGCTTTTCACTTTCTCCCGTATCGAACGCATAGGTTAGACTACCACAATCATCCGCCGACTCAAGCAGGTCTTCCGCCTTGATGGATACAACGCCGGCAGCATCCAAAGCCAGTAACGTGTCGCTCACACAAACAATATCGGGTGCATGCTTGTCGAGCACCGTAAGCGTTACATCGCACGCAGCCGCATGGCCATCATTATCGGTTACCGTCCACGTTATGGTGTGTGCGCCAATACCAAACTTCTCACCCACTAAAGTAGCCGAGTTATTCCTGTTATTCTCCAAAGTATAGCAATTGCCTGTGACTTTCACAAGCTGGTCTATCTGGGCGCCTACTATCGTATCACATTTTGCTTCGGGTACAGTAATCGTCACATGGTTAAAACCAGGGGTACATGAGATTACCGGAGGCGTATTGTGCACCGTCACATTGAAAGTAAATATTTCCGGCGCGGCTGAAGCGTCTCGCCGCACAAATATCGTATTCGGCACATTCTTACCAACGTCCGAACAGGTAAAGGTCGACCGGCTCAATGTAATCCATCCGTTGGCAGGATTCATGACGGCGTCCACATCGGCACAGGCGTCGGTTATACCTTTCACCACGTTGTAGGCCGAAAGGGTAGCCGTCCCTTCTGTAAGGGTAAGCGTAACATCCGGCGCAGTAACTTGCATCGGCGGTACGCCGTTGAGCGTCACCGAGAAGGTTGCCGACGACGACAGGCCCTGTTTATCGGTTACCGTAACGGTGCCCGCGTTAACCTTGCAACTGTATGTCTGCGGCGTAATATCAACAACCAAATCAAACGCAGCGGTACAGTTGTCTTTTGTCCCTGTGAAGTCAAGTACGTCCTCTTTGGTAATCGGCGGCGTTACGTTTGTCCCGCCGTCTACGGTAAGCTGGATTGGGTTCTTGAGCACAATCACCGGCGGCAAGGCGTCGCGTACGGTAAACTGTGCCATGCAGACGCTGCTGTTGCCCGACAGGTCGGTCACACGAATGTTTGCGGATTGCACACCAGACGTGTCGCCACAGGCGTACGTATGGGTTCCCACTCCGTAGTCGTCAAACGTGTAGGTAAGCGCAATGACCGGCGCACATTCTTCGGTCACATCTACCAGGTCTTTAGCGTCAACAACCACACTGCCGCCGTTATCCAGATAGGCAACATAGCCGGTTGTTTTACACGTTATTGCAGGCGCCTTGCTGTCATCCACGGTGATAACCGTTTCGCAGGTTGCGCTATTGCCGGAAGCGTCGGTAACCGTCCAGGTAATGGTATGGGCGCCCACCGGCAGCAAGGTGTCGGCCAGGGTAGCGCCGCCGCCCTGATAGTCATGGAGGATACTCATAACGCTGCAATTGTCCTCCGTTGTTACAGGATCAAACCCGTTGCCTGTAACTTTATACCTGCAAGTCGCGTCATCCACCTTTACGGAAGCGCCAGACGCGCAAGTAATGGCCGGTTTCAGGGTATCAAGCGCCGTCACCGTAAAGGTAGCCGAGCCCGGCGTGTCAGCCGCACCCTGTGCATAAATGGTTACGGTTTGCACGCCATCGCTGCATGTAAAGTAGGTTTGGCTCAAGGTAAGCAGTCCGTTAGCCGGATTTTCAAATACCGATTCGTCTACACATGCCCCGTCATCAACGGTTTTCACCACCTCATAGGCCGACAGCGCGGCTTTACCGGCCGCATCGAGATATAACGTGGTATCATGCGCCGTAACCGTTGCCGGAGCGCTCGAAGTAAAGATTACATTAAATACCACAGTGTCTTTATTTCCGCTTGCATCTTCCGCATAAATCCATCCTACGTTATTGGCACAGGTGAACGTGGTGCTACCCAACGTGGCATTTTTAAATGTCACGGCGGGGCTGGCCGTACAATTATCGGTCACCCCGGCAAGCACATCGGCTATGGTCAATTTCACCGGGGAAGTTGCGGCAGTAATCGAATTTTTCTTCGTAATCACCGGCGGCAAGGTGTCTTTCACCGTCACCGTTACCATACACGAAGCCACATTGTTGTTGGCGTCCGTTACGTAAATGGCGAGCGGCGGGTGGGAGCCAAGCATTGTGCAATTGTAAGTCCTGTCAGGGTCGGCTGCCGAATTACTGAAGCTGTAGGTTAAAGCCGTATTGGCCGCACAGCCCATAGCCGTAGCTGTTACCAGCGATTTGGCAGTGAGCGTAACCGCATCGCCGGCGGCATTAATGGCCACCACCGTATCCGGTTTACAGGTTACAACCGGTTTGATTGTATCGCGCACGTTCACCGTAATGGTTTGCGATGTTTCATTACCCTGTCCGTCTTTCGCCGTAAAGGTTACCGTAACCGGCGTACCCATATCGGCGCACGTAAACACATCGGGGGTTAACGACGTATCTAATGCAGCGCGCGGCGTACAATTGTCGCTCAATGACACAATCACCGAATCCATCGGCAAGGTATAACTGCCCGACGCTTCAAGATACGCATCTACCGCCGTGCGCACATTTATTACCGGCGGCAGGGTATCATACACGTTCACCGTAATGGTTTGCGATGTTTCATTATCCTGTCCGTCTTTCGCCTTAAAGGTTACCGTAACCGGCGCACCCACATCGGCGCACGTAAACACATCGCGGGTTAACGACGTATCTAATGCAACGCGCGGCGTACAATTGTCGCTCAATGACACAATCACCGAATCCATCGGCAAGGTATAACTGCCCGACGCTTCAAGATACGCATCTACCGCCGTGCGCACGTTTATTACCGGTTTTGCCGTATCGCGCACCTCGATTTCAAAGGCGCACGTGGCTTGTTGTGATAAATCGGTGCGGTTGAATACCGTGTAGGTGGCGCTATGCTGCCCTACCGGCAATTGGCGGCCGGCAAGGCTTCCTGCGCCTTCTTCCGTAAGGGCGCCGCCGGTTATCTTATACGCCAGCGAGTCCACATTACATCCCAAACCGGTAATGGTTGGCGTAAATGTAGCCGGAGCGGTGGCATAACACACGTTGGCAGCGTCGATATCAAGGGTTATCACACCGCTTGGGCAATCCAACACGGGCGTAGCCGATTTCTTGACGGTAAGCACAAAGCCCACAGTGTCAGATTGGTTGCCGGCTTCGTCGGTAGCCACATATTGTATTTTCCATATCCCTGCAGGCGCTCTTTCCCCAAAAACTATGCCGGTGGCGTCCACACGTGTCCACGTCAACGCGTCTGAAGCGGTACAGTTGTCTTCCACCAAGCTATTAGACGTATAGTTTTCAGGAAGCATCCAGGAAACAGGGTTTTCAGATTCACAGTTGTTTAGGCCGGCAGATACAGTCATAGCCGTCATCTGCCCTTTGACTGCCGGCGCCAGCGTATCAATCACCGTAATGGTATCTACCGCCGTGGCGGTGTATCCATTGGCCACCGCCGTCCACGTGATTTCATGCGTTCCTGCCGATAACGACAAGCCGGCATAAGTATCGGCGTTGTTTGCGCTATTTGTCACGCCACTAATCGTTTGGCAAATGCTGCCTGCCTTTATGACAGGATTAAGGGTATCCGACAATACAGCCGCGCAGCCGGTAGTGCCGGTAGTGGGCACGGTAATTTGGCCCCGGTTATGAATAACCGGCTTAAGGGTATCTTTCACCGTTACCTGAACGGTGCAGGTTCCCCTGTTATTATAGGCGTCGGCCACGGCCACCGTTACACCAAATGTGCCAATGTTGGCGCATTTGAACGTGGTGTCGGCGGCATACGTCGTATCAGCCACATCAATCCGGCGGAACGAATAAGCCAGTACCGGCGAGCAATTGTCTGTGCTGTTCTTATCCAGCGAGGCTGCGCTCAACGATATTTCGCCGCTGCTGTCCACATAAAGCGTGGTATCGGCCACACACTTCGCTTCCGGCGCAATGGTATCAATCACCGTAATGGTTGTGGGACTACTACAGGTATTTTTATATCCGGAAACATCGGTTACATAGAGATACACAGTACGCGGGGCGCCGATATCGGCGCAGGTGAAGTCCGGATTGCCAAAGAGGCTGAAACTCAAGTCGGCGGGAGCGGTGCAGTTATCAGATGAACCGTTATCAATCAGCTTCGGGTCTAACGTCGTAGTGCCGGGCCCCTGCAGTTTGAGGGTATAGGCAGCCACGCTGGCACAAACCGGCGCAACGACGTCTTTCACCGGCACCGTAAAGCTGCATACGCTACGGTTACCCGATGTATCGGTTACGATATACGTAACCACATTCGTGCCGGCCGAGAACTGATAGTCAGCCGGAATGATATTTATCGCGGAAACTCCATTGGAAGAATCACGCAACGCGCCTGCATGCCTTATCGACCAGGTCAAAGAGTCAAGCATACAGTTATCGGAATACGCCGGCGTTTCTATCGTCGCCGTGGCGGTACAAGATGAGTTAAGTATTATTTCTGTTACGGATGACGGGCAAACAGTAAATACCGGCGGCACAGTATCTGTCACTTTCACCGTCACATCGCACGTGGCTATGTTGCCGCTCAGGTTGGTTACCGTCCAGGTAATGGCGTGCGTGCCTGCGGGCAGCAACGTGTCGGCCAGGATAGCGCCGCCGCCGCCATAATTGTGGACAAGGGTATAGCCGCCGCAACGGTCAACCACTGTGGGGTCAAATTCACCGGCGTTCACTTGATAGTTGCAGTCTGTGTCGCGCGTTGATTTTGTCACTAAACCGCTCACACACGTAATTTGCGGTTTGACGGTATCTGTGACCGTCACCGCTACATTTCCAGACCTCTCATTACCATGTTTATCCTTTGCCGTGAAGGTCACTGTGACGGGCGAAAGGGCAATGTCGTCACAGGTAAAGGAGGTGCGGATCAACGAGGTATCTAATGACGTACGCGGCGTACAATTGTCGGCCAGCGCCACAATCACCGAATCCATGGTTAAGTTGCCGTTGCCGGCGGCGTCCAGGTAAACCGTGGGGTTACGCAAGGTAAACGTGGGCGCTATTGTATCGCGCACCGTTATGGTAATGGCCTTTATGGTATCATTTTTGGCGGCGTCGGTGGCCGTAAACGTGCCGGGCACACTGCCGATATCCGCACACGTAAAGCCGGAAGGCGTTAAGGTGGTCGCAATAGCGCTGGAGTCGGTTGCATTATCGCTCATGTGTATAATAACCAAATCTTTCAACAGAACGCCGTTACCTGTATTGTCGAGATAAACGGTGGGCGTTTCGTTTAATGTGATGTTGGGTTTTACCTTATCCCCAATAGTGAGCGTAAATTCACAACTGTCTGCATTGCCGTGTACGTCAACCACCTTCCATGTAATAGTGGGTGCGCTGCCGGCAGGAATTTGCACGCCCGCCAGGGATGCTCCTCCGCCAGTGCCAAAATCATGCGTTATGGAGGCCACGCCGCAATTATCGGATACACTCTCCAAGTCAAATTCCGTACCACCTACCGTATAGTAAAGGCCTTCGGGATTTCTTGACTGGCCGGACGGACAAGTGAACGCAGGCTTTATGGTATCCCTTACCGCCAGCGTAAACATACAGGTAGCAGTGGCGGCGGATGCATCTGTACTGGCAAATTTGTTCGTGGCCGTGTAGGTTACGCTGTAGAGGCCTGCCGGCAAGTCTAACCCTTCAAGGCTGCCTGCGCCATTGCCAGCAGCTCCCCCGTTGAAGGTGTAAGCATAGCTTAGCGAATCGGCGCCCGGGCATAAACCGGAAACAGCAGGTGTGAAACGTTCAGGAACGGTGGCCGTACACGCACCCGGAGCGACAAAAACAGTGTCTTTACCACCATTTTCACTGCCCGGACAATTAGTAATGACCGGCGTATTATTATTGTTCACTACCACAAAGAAGCCCAGGGTATCCGATTGATTGCCCGCTGCATCTTCCGCCACATACCGGATAATCCAGCGGCCTGCCGGCACAGTGCCGGAGCCGTTTACCACACGGGTTAGGTTGGTATCTACACGATGCCAGGTTAAACTCCCGGCGTCGGTACAATTGTCTTTCGCCAACGTGTCCGATGGATTCATACCTATAAAGTTGTCAGGTTCCATCCATGATACGGCGACGTCCGTAGTACATACGGCGGTGGTCGAGTAGACTATATCTTTCATCAGGACGGCTCTGTCCAATACCGGTTTTTGGGTATCCGCTACAATAATCGTGTCTGCCACGGTCTTTACGGTCTTTACGCCCTTTCCGTCATCCAACGTCCAGGTCACATAATGCGTACCCACCGACAATACTATTCCCGCATACGTAGCGGTATTGTTACTGTTGGTTAATGTGGCCGCGCTGCAACCCGACACTATTGCAGGATTGAGCGTGTCGCTCAAGGTCGCCACGCAGGCGCCCTGGTCGGCCGGGATGGTTACCTTTCCGCGATGTTTCAACAACGTATCGCGCACGGTTACCACCGACGTACACGTTCCCGCATTGCCGCTTTCGTCCAGCACACGCAAGGTCAAAGTATAGGCTTGCCCCACCGCCGCACAGTCAAAAATGCTATCCGCCGTTGCAGTCGTTCCACCGGCCTGCAAAATAGCGTACTGTAATTGGTCGGACGCGGTACAATTATCCGTTACCGGATTGCCTGTGTCTTTAAGGTCAATAGCCGTAAGGCTTGCCGAGGCCTGTGCATCAAGATACACGGTAATGGCGCCCTCACAGTGCACTACCGGGACAATGGTATCTGCCACCGATACTTTGGTTGGATTGTCGCATTGGCTTTTATTGCCAAAGTCGTCGGAAACCACCAAATATACGTCACGCACTTTCCCAATGTCGGAACAACCAAAGGTTGCATCTGCAGGAACCGACAGTGCATAAGTTAACGCACCGCAATTGTCGGTTGAGCCGTTGTCTATCCATTGGGCTTCAAGGGTTGTAGTTGGCGTTCCTTGTAATTTCAAGGTATAGGAAGACACGCTCTCGCATGCCGGAGGCACCTCGTCGGCCACTTCTACGGTAAAACTGCACACAGCGGTATTGCCCGACGAGTCGGTGGCGGTGTAACGCACCGTATTGGTTCCCGCCGCAAACTGGTAAGAGGTTAACTCCTTAATATTAGTTCCGCCGTAATTTGACGACGTGTCTTGCGCCCCACGGCTACCGGTTACGCTCCACGACAAGGTTTTCACCGCGCCGCAATTATCGCTGTAGGAAAGACCCGTCAGAGTAGTCGGTAAAGCTACACATCCGGTTAACGGAGCAGCAATCTTAAGTCCGGTAACGTTGGTCGGACAAGACAACACCGGCGGCACACTGTCAATCACAATCACGAGGAATGAGCTGTCGCAGCTATTTCCGGCCGCATCGGTAATCGTGTAGGTAACCTTGGTGGTATCATGCTGGAATGCTATTTCCGGCAGCAGTCCAGTATCCACCGTTTGGTTGCCTTTGTACGTTATCGTATGTGCGACCCCAATGTCTGCCGCAGGCGTAACATTGTCTGTGTAAACGGCGGCAAGTTGCGCCGCACTCACATTAGCCCCACAATCGTCCGTATTGGTATTCACCCTTATGGTATCGGGGAATGAGGTAAACACCGGTGGAATATTATCGTCCATGGTTAGCGTAAAGTCACAAGAAGACGTATTGCCGGCCGCATCGGTGGCCGTCCATCGAATGGCAAAGCTCGACTTCCCAGTGAAGATATGGTTGGCCAGTGTAGCGTAAGTAGTTCCGCCCCCGTCAATGGTCGCCAGCAGGGTAGACAGAGCCACACATTTCTTAGCTACCGTAACATCCAATTCATTTTCGGATACTTTATACTTGCCGTCGACGTCATAGTTACGCAATAAATCGGATTTGCATGTGATTTTCGGCTTCACGGTGTCCTGCACATGCACAGTAAATCCGCGTTGCGCGGTTTTGCCATTGGCGGCCGTTACCGTGTAGGTTACGGCGGTGGCGCCCACGTTAAACCGCACGCCGCCCAAGCCGGTTGCGACGTCAACAATAGTGTTTGGCCCGGGTACGGCGCCTGCATGGCTGGCGGTGTAGGTAACGGTTGAGCCGGTTAGGCACACTCCGGAAATTTCCGGGCGCAATCCACCCGCCGGCACGGTAGCGAAACAATCGGTGGCGTTATCCACTTGCATGATGGTATTTGCTATCTCTGCAATGACCGGGGCATTTTGGTCTGTCACGGTGATGCGTATTTTACTCGTATCTCTCGACACATTACCCGCCTTATCTTCCGCCACATATTTTATCAGATAGTCGCCTGCCGCCAAATCCAGCAGTGGGCCACCCAAAGCGTCCGTGCGGCGCAAGGTTACTCCCGTGCAGTTGTCAGTAAACCCGGGAGGCGACCAGTTCACCGATGCGGCACACGAGCCCGGCGCAAGGTAGTAGGTCGACGCCGACAACGTTTTAGAAAAGGTGGGGCGGACTGTATCAATTACCGCAAAAACATCTTCGCAGGTGGCGCGAATGCCAAAGTCGTCTTTTAATGTCCATGTTATTTCGTGGACGCCGGCGGCAAATTTCGTATTCGGGAAGGGCTCCTTATAAATATCAAAATCTTTATTGTTTTCCAACTTCATTCCGGCTACCGGCTGCAATATATCTTGGCAACCCCGGTAAGGCGTAGCCACACTCATTGGTATCAAATTCCCGTCTATGGCCGGCGTCAGGGTATAACTGCAACTTGTAGCCGGCAAGTACAGGGTGTCTATTCCCTTTGCCGTACACTGCAATACGGTATCGGTAACCAGCACTTCGGTGCTGCATACCGCCATTTTGTTATTTTCCGTATTCACCACACCCACATAAACAGTATGTGTTGTTCCGCCTTCCGTACAAGGGAAGTTTTTAGACGTATAGGTGGGGCCTGTATCCGTATTACTATCCAAAATATAGTATGCCAACTGTTGGTTGCAATGGCTGGTAGAAGAGGCGGCCGCCAAGTGCGAAGCGTTCAACTGTCCGCTATTTACACTTACATACACCGTATCTTTCGGTTTACATACCGCCAACGGGGGTTGGTCATTATGCACGGTAACCGTAGCTGCACACAGCGAGGAATGATTATTCGAAACATCTATGGCGCGTACATTTACCTGTTTTTCGCCCAAATCTGCACAGCTAAACGATGACGACGTTTCCGGACTGATTTTATACACCAATGACGACGTTGCATCACAATTGTCGGTTGCGGTAGCAATTAGCGTACTACTTACATCAAGCACGGCATGGCCTGTAGCGTCAAGATATACGTCGCCATTCTTACAGGTAATAACCGGCGCCTCTTGATCCTCAACGGTTACCGAGAAGGTCGATGAAGAAGAAAGGCCCAGGGCGTTTTTCACCGTATAGGTCACCACACTTACCCCTTTGTTAAAAGTATAGTTGTTTAACAGATTAATTTCATTGCTTTTCGGCCCTGTATAATGAGTTGCGCCCGTAATGGTGTAATACAAGGAATCCATGGCGCACGTGTTGTCCGCCGTGTAAGAGCCTTGCAGAATAACGCCTGACCCATCGTGGG
>JAITIL010000015.1 GCA_031279475.1 Prevotellaceae bacterium
TCGAAACGTCCAACGTCCCGGCGTTGCCATAAATCGCGCACGGTATGTTTTCCTTTCAGGCCGAGGTCGCTCCATTGAACGGTTATTTCGGCAGGCGCTGCGGCCTTGTTCAGGAGGGCTACCGTCTTGGAGCCGTCTTCCATTTCCTTGACCCATATTTCCTGCTTGCTTTCCGCGCCGATCCGTTTGGGGAAGTCGCCCAGCGGGTCCTGATTGACTTCGATCACTTCCGGGTTGGTCAATGTCTCCAGTGTAGCGCGGTTGACCCGCCGGAGGTCACAGGACATTACCAGCGGAGAGCTCATCAGCGCCCAGAGGCTCATCTGGCTCCGGTATTCTGTGTCGGTACAGCCCTTGCCGTCGGAGCAGAGGGCGGCGGCGCGACCTGTGCCGTACAAGCCGGTCACCAGCATGTCGGGATACACCCACCGGCCGGGACTTTGCGCATCGGCATACTCCACCGCCTTGTTAAAGATTTCCATGATACCCATCCCGTAACAGGTATAGCCGGCATTGCTCCATGTGTCGCGAACGTCGCCGCCGGTGTGGAAATAGTGGTTGCCAGCGTCACGGCCGTCAAGCTCGTTGTGGCCGAATTCCATTACAATGCTTCTGCCGGAAGTTTTCAGCAGATTTCCCATGAGCGAGGCCAGTTCGAAGGGACGTCCGCCTTCTACCGGGCAAGAGCAGTGGTCGTATTTGAGCAGATCCACGCCCCACGCCACCCATGTCTCCACATCCAGCGCTTCAAAGCCGAGCGAGCCGGGGTAGCCGGCACAGGTAAGCGCGCCGGGCGAGGAATAGATTCCCAGTTTCAGCCCTTTGGCATGGAGGTGGTCGCCTAAGGGTTTCAAGCCGTCGGGAAAGCGGTACGGATGGGCGGTGATGCGCCCGTCGGCGGCGCGTATCAAGTCTTCCCAGCCGTCGTCCGCCTCAACAAACTGGTATCCCACATCCCGGAAGCCAAATTCCACCATCGCGTCGCCGATTTCTTTCATGGATGTCTCGCTCACGTGGCCTTCAATCCAGTTCCACGACTCGTAGCCCATCGGCGGGGTCAGGCACAGTTGGTCGCCTACTATGATTTTCAGCGTGCGTTGCGCTTCCCCCGATGCGTTGGCGGCGGTAATCCGCACGTCGTACTCACCCCGTTTTACAGGCGTTCCACTGATGATACCCGTCTGAAGATCGACCGCCAAACCTTCCGGCAAACCCTCTACCAGAAAAGCCACCGGCCTGATGCCCGTAACGGCTATCGGATGATAAAAAGGCGTGTTGGGGCGGACGCCCACTCGCATGGCGCCGTTGATGCGGGGGGCGGGATATTTTTTATTCTGTTCTTCCATGAATGCTTTCGTATCCCGGATGATGTCCCTGATTTCGGGCGACCATTCCGTGCGCGGGACTTCGCCGGCATAGGTGAAGAAGGCGTTTACCCAGTCGGTATATACCTTGCTCTGTGCGCCGGTCGTTTTCAGGATTAGCGACTTGACGCCTTTCAAGTCCACACGGACAGGACGCTCCGGGTCGGCGGACTTCATAAGGCCGCTCTGCCACAGTATGCGACCGTCGCCGATGACGAAAAATTCGGCCGCCGCATCGGGCGACAGCATGTCTATGCCCACATCGGCAGAAAAGGAGCGCGTTTTCCCGTCCAGGGCGATATAAATAGCGCTTTCCGTAAGGGTTTGCACGCCGTTATAGAAAATGCCGCCCTTGTAACTGCGGGGCGTGGCGATGTTCATCTTGAAATCATAGTCGATCGGCGTGGGGTGAATGTTCGTGAGGCTGGCGCACTTGCTCATGTCCAGCGCTTCGAGCAGGATGGTGTTTGCCGACGGCTGCTCCCCGGCCGGCGCGTTGCTCTTGCCGCAAGCGGTACCCAGCAGGCATATCAGCAGGATAAAGGATGTTTTTTTTACTTGGATAAATATTTTATTGTCCATTCCGTTTTTTGCTTTCTTTTTCATCGTTTTAAATATTAATAAGGATTTGCCTTGTACCAATAATTGAACCGTGCGCCCGGGCTTCCGTATATATACGGAAGCGTGTTTCGGGTTCGTTTTATCGGGCTGCTTGCCACCAAAATATGGTATGCCGTCTGCGCCTGTCCCCTGACGTGTTTTGGATCGAGCAGCTGCCAGCTGAAACGCGGCGCTGGCACGTCGATACCCACCGGTTCGGTTTGGTATTCGCATTGAAGTTCAACAGGTCTAAGCCTGTCGGAAAACCCGCAGGCGGAAAAGAGACATCCCAACAACAGACCTCCCACCAATCCTCTCCGAAAGAGGGGAATAAATAAGATAGATAATAAGAGTTTCTTCATAATGGCGGCCCCGAACTTTTCGAATTAATTAATCGCTTATTTTTTTCAATACGACTTTCCTTACAACCGGTTTGTTGATGGTATAGATTTTATCGACCAGCAAGTCCATTTGCTGTTGCCAGGCTTCCCTAACGGCGGGATGAAACGTTTTTGCGTAGAGGTCTGTTTTTGCCGCCAACCATGCGTTGTTCGGCGCCTGTTCGTTAAAAATCCGGACGGCTTCGTCGTTATTGGCAAACAGCAGTCCGCGGGGTTGGAAGAAGTTAAACTGCACCCACGCTTCATCGCGGAAGCGGCGTTCGATTTCCCAACGTTCTTCGTTCAAATACATGACGGCAAGCGCCTGTTTGTATTGCGGCGTCTTGTGTTCGGCTGCCAGATTGACGCCGGCGGCTAATTGTTCGCCAGTCCATTCGCCAATCGTGATATCGTCGATATACAGCCGGTACGTTCCTTTCAGCCCCTCGACTTTCAGCAATTCCCGGTTCATTTCTTCCATGAAGGGAACCGTTTTTATCGCTTCGCGCTGACTTTTCTTCTGTCCCCACCCGCGGGCAACCGGATCTAAGGGATAAGGCAGGGATTCGGCCAAATAGTCGAAACTTACCGTTGTTGGCGACACTTTCAGGTTAGACAGCCGGCAATACTTAGCCTGGATAATCTTCTTTCCCGCTGCGTCAATTTGCATGGTTGCGACTTCGCGGCCTGCAAATCCCTGCGCTTTCAGGAAAAGGTAAGCCATCACCATGTGGCCGTCGTTGTCGGGATGCACCCGGTCGCCGCCGCACAACGTAAAGGCAGGGTCTGTTTTT
Source organism: Prevotellaceae bacterium (assembly GCA_031279475.1). Classification (GTDB taxonomy): domain Bacteria; phylum Bacteroidota; class Bacteroidia; order Bacteroidales; family UBA932; genus JAIRLC01. Next base: position 3,139 of record JAITIL010000015.1, read on the forward strand.
TGTCCTTCCAGGTTCAGTTCGGTCATCGGCCGGTTGAAGTCCACAAACTCCCACTGGTTTTTCTTGGCGGAGGCTTCCTGGAAATCCGTTATTTGAAGCATCACGTCGTTTTTCTTCCGGAAGGCGGTATTTTCAAACTGCGCCGTTTGGTCGTAAGGAGAGCCGCCAATCATCACTACCCGCACGTTGGGAAGCGCCTGCAAGCGTTTTTCCAACAGCAGGTAATTGGTGTGACATTCTTCCAGCCGGTCTTTTCCGTATTGTCCGGCATTATCGCCGTTGTATTCAAAGTAACCGCTGTCGTTCATGCCAAACGTAACCATTAATACGGAGGGACGTTTGCTGAACACATCATCGTCCAGCCGTTTATACATTTCCTGAACGCGGTCGCCGCCCACGCCCGCATTTAAGACGGTAAGCGGATTATCGGGGAAGCGGGTCATGTAATACAGCCAGATGTAGGAATGATAATGCCCGCCGTCGGTGATGCTGTTCCCTAAAAACACCGCCCGGTCGCCTTCCTGAAAGGGCGCTACCTGTTGGGCAAAAGCCGGAAAATTTACCGACAGGAACAGCAGCGCTGCCAGGATGCCCTGTTTTATTGTTGTTTTCATTGTTTTATGGGCAGGTTGGCTCTATGATAAAATTGTCGTTCGTTTCATTATCCACTATGACAATACTTTTATCCTGGTTAGAGAAATAGACCTGGATTTCCTCTATCACGGCGTCATCCGGCAAGTCGAAAAAGTCTTTCGGGTAAATGTATTTCTGCCATGAAGTCACTTGGCCCATGTCGCCTAACTCGTCCATCAACGTTTTACCGCTTGTTTCGTCTATTGTTTTTTCCGTGGGGGCTCCTCCGTTTACATTGTACTTCGCTTTTCCAAGAAGATAGGCATTTCCACCTTTAAGGCTGCCTGTCGTCATGGAATTGGGCTCATTGTATTTGATAGAGAATATATCCTCGAAGCTAAACGTCGCAGGCACATGCGATAGCTGCGGCTCCACAGTATAATCCCATATCGGATCGGTTCCGCCGGTTACTTCAAGCACCTTAGCGCTCACGACCGGGCTATCAGGATATTTTTCGCTGTTAAATCCAAACTGCTTTCCACAAAAGGTATAGCCCATGAAGAGTTTTACCGCCCTGCTTCCGGTATGAATCCTTATGTTAACGGTACCATTTACCACATCCTGCTCTGATCTTTGGTCATGGATTTGGAAGGTGGTGTTTGATTCAAAAACGACCCACTCCACCGGCCCCGTATTGCCCAATACCCCGAATTTGCTTTGAAACGAAGCCGGCCAGGGTTGGGCATCTGTCGGATTGGTTTCAGTTGCGGATATCACCGTCATGGATTCATTGGTAACCACATTGGCGGCGAAAAGCGCTGTTGTGGTAAGCGTCAAAGTGGCATTGTGGGCAATATCCCAACTTTTTGGGGCCAATACCCCGAACGCTAACTTACTGTTGCCGTCCGTTTCGGCGTCGATTTTTATTTTAACAGTGATTTCAATATCGCTGTTCACTTGGGCGTTTTCAGGATGGATAATGTCCTCTATGGTCATACAGGTTATCACAAGACACGGCATGATCATAAGTAACGGCCAATATTTGCATTTTTTCAAGAGTTTCATACGTTTTTAATTTAATTTAGGTTAACACTTTTAAATGTATATTTATAATCCAGCGCCTGACAATTCAACTTGAAAGGAACGCTGAGTTCCCCATTTTGAAAATAGGCGATCACGTTATTCGTTCCGGTTATACGCAGTTCGTTGGGAAGCGCATCGGTATCCAGGTAACACGCCATTTTGCCGGCGGGAATGTCAAAATCGTAAGGCGAGAAAGGGATATCGCCATTCGATAAGGTCACTGCACTTATTTTACTGTCGGTGTAGTGTATGGTTAACCGGAAGGTTTCGAAAAACGGGAGCTTCGCAGCAATGTCTATGCCGTTGATGTTTACTTCATCGTATTGCATGACCTGCCTTATACCATACGTTATGTCATAATCGGCCGGATAGTCTGAAATCATTATCAGCCGGTTGGTGTTATCACAACTTAAAAAAGAAAATAACACCGGAATAATTGCAAAAATTAATACATATTTTTTCATAATAATCTGTTTAATTGTTTAATATTTTATCTATTTCCACCCAGAAAAATCTGGGACGGTAGGTGCTCACATCGCTGAACTGTTCCGCGAAGACCTCGGTGTTGACGTTGTAGCTTACCAATATCATGCCGTCTTTCTCGAATTGCGGATGCGCCATTGCGTTATACGTGAATAAATTTTGGATGCCTTGTTCGTATGCGTCAAAAATAAGCTGTTTGTTTCTCCAGGGGCCGTAGGGGCTGTCTGCTATGAATGTATATATTTCCCCCGACCAGTATGCCTTGTGCTGGGTAAGCAGTACATATTTGTCGCCCAGTTTGAAGACATTGAACTGGGAAGAAACCGGCACGCTGCTCAGCCCCGACAGTTTAACGGCGTCCGAAGCGTTGGCACTCCAGCCCGAGCCGTTGTAATACTGCCAGCCGGCATATAAATTGGCTAAAGTAGTCCTCGCGACTAATACTTCGGATACCGGATCCAAGTTGTTGCTTATATCTACTTGCGCATAGATATACATGTAATCGCCATCATTGAGCGCAGCCATTCCGTAATGGATGTCTGTTGACCCGGTGAAAGGTATAGGCGTAGTCTTGCTTAGTTGCAGGCTGGGCAGGTCATACTCCAGGATATGCGTCGTTTCATACATGAAACCCCACGAGCCAGAGCCTCCCTGGTACATTAAGGTCTGAAAGATGTAGAGTTTGTTCCCGGCGACAAATCCGTGCCCGGGCCAATACCATTTATTCTCATTGGGGCAACATGGCGGCACGGCCGCCGAAGCGTTGGAATTGCCGTTAGCCCCGTAAATGGCGCTAACCTGCCCGTTGTCATACACGATATACGTATTCCTGTACATGCGGTCGGAAGTGGAGCGCTGCCCGTTGGTCACAGGTCCGATATAGGAGTCGCCCATCAGGAAAATGCTTCTGCCGTCGGGCAGGGCGATCGAATACATGCCGTCGCCTGCGGTGACGCTGCCCCGATCCGGGATAATAATTCCTGCGATCACCTTGTCGAAGCCGTCAATCTTGGCAGTTGCTGAATAGGTATTAACAGGCTCGTCATTCTCGATGAGTGATATGGACACCGGCACCGGTTCGTCATACGGTACATGGGTGAAAAAGCACTTGCTTTCCTCTTTTCCGGCAGTTTTGACGCCCTCTTTCGACTTAGCCACCTCAATCCGGTAATGTTCGAAATTGTGCGCTGTGTCGGTAAATTCCCACGAAAGAAATAGCGTGTCGGCATTCGAAGCGCTTACGATAATCGTGTACTTAAAAGGATTTTGTTTTATACCGTCATCGTCATGGCAGGAGATGAAAAGGCACAGCCAACCTGCCAATAATGCCATATATTTAGGGTTATGCTTCATTACGCTAATCCCTTTTAAGGTTGGGGTTCAATCGTTGCTCCCGGATGGGATACGGCAACAGCAGATCCGCTGTGTCGAATGCGCTTCCGTGGCCGGGAAGCTGATACCCGATCATGTCAACAATCAGGCTGGTTGTAGGATTGAAGACCTTCCGGGTCCGCAGCATGTCATACCAGGTTTGTCCTTCGAAGCATATTTCCCAGAAACGTTCTTTCAACACGTCATTAACAGTTATTGACGCCGGTTTTGATTCGGAGGGTAGCGCCCGGTTTCTTACTTTAAAATAGGCGTCAACGGCGTCGGCGTCGCTCGTCGTTCCTCCGTCGGCTTGCGCCTTTGCTTCGGCCATCATCAGCAGTACATCGGCGTATCGCAGCAACGTATAATTGGCGCCCGACTTTCCGGAAGATGCGGCATTGCTGTCCCAGAACTTGTATAGGTACGGTTTCCCAAGGGAAATTATCCCCGAGCCATCAAGCGCATCGTGTTCTGTATAATAAAATGCCTTTTCTGTTCTCCGTCCATCTCCTGTGGGGTATGAGCTGTAAAACGCCTGCGTGGGCGCCAGCCCCCCTCCGTATGCCGAGTTCGCTGAAATGGCTTTTGCCGGTTCAGGATAAGGGAGCATATCGTTGTGGACGGGAGAACCTGCATTGTCGGCTTCCCGTTGGATTGCCCATATATGCTCGCCGGTATTTTCATTCGTTCTCAGTTCTGCATAAGTGTTGAACAGCCGGAAGGCGTCGCTTTTATATACTTCTTTCGCCGTTTCATAGGCTTTTTGATAATATGCGGTTCCTTTTTGCAGCGGATATCCCGCCATCGTGAGGTAAACCTTGGCGAGCAATGATTTTACAGCGCCTTTGGAAACCCTTCCGCCACTACTCGTCCAGGCGCTGTTTGCCATCAGTTCACCGGCTTTTGTCAAATCCAGGTCTATCTGGGTATAGACGTCTTCTTCGGACGCCAGTTCAATGGCCACGCTCGACAAGTCGGATGTACTGATGATTTTCAGCGGGACAGGCCCGTAAAGCCTTACGAGGTTGAAGTAGTTGTAGGCGCGCAGGAAACAGGCTTCGCCCAGCAGTTCGTTCTTCCGGTCTTCACTTATAATCCCTTCGCCAACCGATTCGATACCTGCGATAACGCTGTTGCAGTTCTCAATGGCCTTGTAGGCCGTTTCCCACAGTTTTTCAACGTATCCGTTATTCTCTGCGACATTCAGGTTGGTAGCCTGCGCCAGGTCTTGCGTTCCCGCTCCGCGCGGCCGTTCGCCATATCCAGACAGGTATTCTATAAAAAGGAAGGTTTGCGAGCCAACTTCTACATCTCCATTGAAGATATCGTCCAGGTAGGTGTATAGTCCGTTCACCGCCGCCACGATTTGTTCTTCGCTTTGGAAATAAGAGTCTGGCGTGAGGAACGTTTTGGGGTCCTCATCAAGAAATGTATCACATGAAGCTGCCATTACCACTATGGCAATTAAGCAACTTATTTTTGAAACTATTTTTTTCATACCGTCAAATTATTTTAGAATGTGATCTTTAAATTAGCAGAAACAGTGGTTGGGCGCGGATAAGAATAAAAGTCGATACTTTGTCCCCTGTCGTTATCGAATGCCCCGACTTCGGGATCATAGCCCGGATATTCCGTAAACACCCACAGGTTTTCCACGGATACGCCTATCGACAGGTCGTTAACAAGCTTGAGTTTCCCCAAGATTTTTGGGCTAAAGGTGTAGGATAGTGAAATGTTGCGAATCCTAAAGAAATCGCCCTTGTAGAGCATGAAAGAATCCTTTTCATTTTCTCCGAAACCGGGATCCGAAGGAAGCCGCACAGCGGGGATCATGGTGTTTTGGTTCTCGGGCGTCCATGCCTGGAGCATGGTTCTCATATTGTTGCTGTACAACGGCCGGTTTTCCATCATGGTGGTCGCAATACCCATAATCTTGAACCCATACACATAGTTTAGATCGACCATCAGGGAAAATCCTTTGTAGTTGAATGTATTAATCATCGTAAAGTTTCCTTTAGGCGTACCGCTGCCCATAATCTGCCGGTCGTCCTCATCAATCACATAGTCCCCATTGACGTCTTCATATTTAATATCCCCGGGTTTCTTATTGTACTTAGCCGCTTCCGCCACTTCCGCTAAACTCCAGGTGCCCAACCGCCTGTACACAGAGTATGCCGCCCATTCTTCTCCTTCCTTAGCTATCGTGTTATTGCCTGTGTCGATGGTTTCTCCGTTTATGTCCACAACAACTAATTTATTGGTAGAGAATACCAGGTCGGTCACCCACAGGAAATCTTTGGTGTGAATATTACGCGAGGTAATCGTGGCCTCGAACCCTTTATTCACAATCTCTCCAAGATTTGTCCATGAGGTCGAATAACCGGTCGTGAAAGGCACTTGCTTTTCAAACAGCAGGTCTTTGGTGGCTTTGCGGTAATAATCCAATATTACCTCTAAACGATTGTTGAAAAGGTTTAGATCAAGGCCAACGTTAAACTGGTGCGATGATTCCCATCTCAGGTCTGCGTTGCCGAGGTTGCCGAGCACCACGTATGAATTCAGGGCATTATTGAATATTACCGAACCGGTACTGTATTGGGATATGGTCCGGTAATTGGGGATAGACGCATTTCCTACTACGCCATAACTGGCGCGGAGCTTCATCTGGTTGACAATCTCTTTTACGGGCCGGAAGAAGTTTTCCTCTGAAATGCGCCAACCGGCCGATACCGAGGGAAAATACCCATACTTGCTATTGGCGCCAAAGTTGGAAGCGCCATCCGTCCGGAATGAAAAACCGAGCAGGTACCTGTCCCTGAACGTGTGGTTCATCCTGAAATAGTACGAATTCATCGTATTCTGGTCCATGCCTGAAGTCGGCTCATGCCACGTGGTGCCCGCTGCCAGGTTGTAGTAGTCGAACGAGTCGTCGAAATACTGTTCGGAACCCGAAGAGGAGTTTTCCGAGCGGTTGTAATACCAACTGGCGCCCAGCACAAAATTAGAATTGAGCTGTCCGTCAAAGAAACTGTCGGTAAAGGTAAAATAATTTTCGCTACTGTATTTTTTAGTATCGCTGTTCGATATGTCGGCATATCCATTATTGTTTATGCTCACATCGAAAAGCCCGGCCTTGGCATAACTCATCTCTTTCCGGTTGGTCACTTGATAGTCGCCTTGCGCCGTAAACGTCAACTTTTTGGTAAGGTTCAGTGTGGCGTTGAGGCTGAACAGTGCAAAATTGGATTTCCATTCGTTTTTTCTGTTTTGCAGCAGCAGGAGGGGGTTTTCCGCCTCTTCCGACAGCGGATAATCATGTTTGCGGCCCCATTCGCCGTCCTCATACTTGACAGGCACAATGGGCGGCATTTCGTACATATTCCTGAGGGGGCCCTGGTTGAAAGAGCCTTCCATGTCGTTATTGTTGCCTTCCTGGTTGCCTATGGTGGCCAGCAACTGAATACGAAACCAATCCTTAACTTTGTGGCTCACATTTACAGTACCGGTCAAACGCTCATAGAGCGATTCTTTCACTAACCCCTGATAGTCCTGATACCCGAGGCTGGCATATAGGTTCGTCTTGTCACTCGCCGATGAAAAGGAAACGATGTGGTCGTTGGTGATGGCGGTTTGGGTAACTTCTTTTTGCCAGTCCGTATCATATCTTGGCGAAGCCATCAGCAGGCCATTGGCGTCGTACTGGTAATTACCGGAAACGTCTTTGGCATAATAGAACAGGTTTTCCATAGGCGTCGTCAGGTGGGGCACTGTTTTACCGCTGTATGCGTAAGCCTGCCGTTGAATCTCCATGTATTCGTCGGCATTCAGCAGGTCGAGCCTCCGGTTCAACAAGCCAAATCCCACCTTGCCTTCGTAGGTGATCATCCCTTGGCCTTTTTTGCCTTTTTTAGTGGTAATGAGGACAACGCCGTTCGAGCCCTGCGCCCCATACATGGCGGTTGCGGCCGCATCTTTAAGCACCTCGATGGATTCCACGTTGGCCGAGTTTATGATGTCGGGATTCACGCCTATTACGCCATCCAGCACGTAAACAGGATCCTTACCGGCGTTGATGGAGCCCATGCCGCGCACGCGTAATACCGACGACCCGCCGGGCCTGCCGGACATCGAAATGTTTTGCACGCCGGCTACTTTCCCTGCTATGCCTTGCATGATGTTAAAAGCCGAAGTCCTGTTGTTCAAGTCTTCGCCCTTTATGGAGCCGACCGCAATGGACATGTCCTTTTTGGTACGCGTTCCATATCCTACGACTATCACGTCGTCAATCCCGACCGCATCATATTCCATGGTCACCTTAAACTGTAACTCATTGCCGACAGGCAACTCCTTAGTCTTCATTCCCAAAAAAGAGAATTGCAGTGTTTCCGCCCCTGCCGGTATGGTCAATGAAAAAGCGCCGTCAATATCGGTAGAGGTTCCTATTGTGGTTCCTTTTACCGACACAACTACCCCGACGATGGGACTGCCGCTTTCATCAATTACTACACCCGATACGGTTTTCTCCGGGGTTTGTAAGATGGTGTTAGAAGATGCTCTCATTTGAACTCCGCTAATGAGTAGCGGTATCAATAAAAACATCAGTTTTACAATTTGTTTTCTTTTCATAATTGGTAAAGATTTTAATAGTTAAGTAATCACATTATTAAGTTTTACAGTATTTTTAAAAATTTCCGAAAATCATTTTCCCCATTCTTTGTTAGGCGTGTTGCCCATGTACAGTTCCAGCACATCCCCGCGGGCTATGGCCGAAAAATCGAGGTAACACTTGTCGTATTCTTCTCCGTTCAGCGTAGCTTTTTGTAT
>JAITIL010000032.1 GCA_031279475.1 Prevotellaceae bacterium
GATTAGGAGATTAAGAAAATTAATCGTAAATCTAAAATTTAAAATCTTAGTTCTTAACTCAATAAGGATAACGCGAGCCCATAGATAATTTATTTTTGTAAAGAGGTCTTGCAAAACCACGCTGATAAATAAACCAGGCTCACACCTATTTTTCCAGCAACAATAATAATTGGATTTAAGAAAAAGGAAAACATGAGCGCTAACTTTATTCTTCTATCAGATTATTTAGAAAGTTTGCAAGTTTCTTTACAAAGAGTACTAAAAGCGAGTGCCAACAAATATTAAAAATAACGGATAATTTTTTCGGGTGCAAAGGTAATTACATTTTTTAGAAATCCAAATATAGAGATGTTAAAATGTGTTATAAAAATTTATTTTTTGAATTCTCCACAACAAGATAAAGATAAACGTGGTTATTCGAAGTGGAAGGAGAATAATATCATCCGGGAATTTATGCGGCTGATGGCGTCGCCGTAGGCTTCAAATCCTTCGGCAATGTTGTCGGATTTCACATTGGTGAACCCGCCCGAATATTTCACTTCAAACGACAATTTGAAATAGTAGAAAAACCAGTCGAAGCCGAAGCCTCCTTCATAGAACGGCTCAAAGGGTACAACGCCTATCACCACGCCTTTCGAGGGGTTGACTTTTCCGCCTAAGTTGTAGCGGGCTGCTGTTCCGGCAATGAGGTAAGGCCTGAAGTTGCTGTGCCGGTTGGCGGAAAATTTGAGCAGTAAGGGAATTTCGATATAATAGGAATCATATTGTGAAGTGTGTGCCAGCGGGCCGTTCACACCTTGGTAAAAGTTAAGTTCCCGCTGGCCGAAACAAATGCCAAAACCCGAACGCAGGTGCCAATTCCGTATGATGCGGTAATCGACAATTCCGTTTATGTTGAATCCTACACCCGGCGTGGTTACTTCGGCCATGAGCGGGACGTCACCAAAGACCGGCTTTTCGGAATTTTTTATGGCATAGTCGAAAATGTGGCCGCCAATGGTGAAACCGAAACGCCATTTCCGTACATAATCATAATGCAGCAAGTGTAATTCAACGGTTTGTATTTGAGCTGTTGCCGACCATGTAAGGACGATGAAGAGTAATATCGAAATAAAATGTTTCATGCCCAGGCTGCAAAGATAGTTATTTTTTATTTGCAGTGTAAAAACAGCATACGCCTCCGGTGAATGAACAGTAGTTTAATGTGGTAAATCCTGTGTGCTCCAGTTCGGAGAGAAACGCTTCGCGTTGCGGAAATGCGTTTATTGATTGAGGCAAATAGCAGTAGGCGGTGCGGTGTGTGGAAATCAAACGGCCGAAAAAAGGAATAAGGCGGGACGAATAAAAGCGGTAGAGCTGTTTCAGCGGAAAAGGCAGGGGCGTGGCGAGCTCAAGTACGGCAAGGGCTCCGCCGGGTTTAAGTACACGCCGCAACTCGGCCAGTCCTTGTCGCAAATTCTCAAAGTTCCGTACGCCGAATGCCACAGTGACCGCGTCAAATGAGCCGTCCGGGAAGGGCAGGGCTTCGGCTTGCGCTTGCATAAAACATAGTTTTTCAAGTTTGCTGGCTTTCTTTTTTGCAATGAACAGCATGTCTCCGGCAATGTCTATGCCGGTTACGGCGGCATTTGTTTTGCGTTGCAGCAATAGGGCAAGGTCGCCGGTGCCGGTAGCTACATCGAGGATGTGCTGGGGCTTCCGTTTCGCTATGTGGCGTACAAGTCGCCGCCGCCACAGGTAGTCGAAGCCTAAGGAAAGAAAATGGTTGAGAAAATCGTAATGCGGCGCAATGTCGTTAAACATGCCGGCTATGCGTGCAACGCTTTTATCGGGGCTTTGGGCGCTCATCTGCGTTACGCGTGCTGTGGGCGGCCGTCGAGGAGTTGTGTGAGCGCCGTATCGTAAATTAGTTTGAAGTCGTTGACAAAACCGAACGACACATCGTCAATTCTTAGTTCGCCTTTGGTCACATGCCCCAGTGTGGTAACGGGTACGGGTTGCGTGGCCATGAAATTGAGGAAACGGGTTTCCTGCGCGGGCGACACGGATACCACGATGCGTCCTTGCGCTTCACCGAAAAGAAAAGCGTCGGTGCGTATTTCGGCGTCGGTTGTCATATCAAAGCCTAAGTTTCCGGGCATGGCCGATTCGAGTAAGGTAATGAACAGTCCGCCGTCCGACACGTCGTGCGCGCTTTGTACCAATCCTGCCCTGATGGCGCCCAGCACGGTTTGTTGCAAGGCAAATTCTTCATCGAGGTTGAAATAAGGCGCCGGCGAGGCTTTAACGCCATGGTAGCTGTACAGGTATTCCGACGAAGCAAGGTCCTCGCGTGACATGCCGAGCAGATATATCATGTCGCCTTTTTGTTGAAAAGCCAGGGTGGTTTGGTGCGCTTTATCGGTCAGTATGCCCAGCATACCGATGGTTGGCGTGGGGTTGATGGCTTCCGTTTTCCCTTTTATTTCCGATTGGTTGTAGAAGCTCACGTTGCCGCCGGTAACCGGCGTGCCGAAACGTTCACAGGCGCGTCCCATTCCTTTTATGGCCTGTACGAATTGCCAATATACTTCGGGGTGGTAAGGGTTCCCGAAATTGAGGCAGTTGGTGATGGCGCAGGGCTCGGCGCCCGAACACACGACATTGCGCGCGCTCTCGGCCACGGCAATCATGGCGCCGGTTTCGGGATCGGCTTTTACATAGCGGCTATTACAGTCGGTACATAGCGCCAGCGCTTTGTTTGTGCCTTTGATGTTTACCACACCCGCGTCGGAAGGGCGGTTGGTGCTCATGTTTACCGTGCGCACCATCGAGTCGTACTGCTCATACACCCAGCGTTTGCTGGCAATATTGGGATTGGCGGTTAATGCCAAGGCTACTTGTTTCAAGTCGCCGGGCTGAGGCACTGTGTTGTTATCGTATTTTTTATATTCACGATAATAGGCCGGCTCTTTATATTCACGGTCATATTGTGGCGCGCCACCGCCCAACACCAATACCGATGCGGGCACTACGGCTTTGCATTCGCCTTCGTGATAAAATTCCAATTTGTCTTCTTCAATAACTTCCCCGATAATCTGACAGGCAAGGTCCCATTTCCTGAAGATGTTTTCCACGATAGCTTCTTCCCCTTTTTTTACCACCACCAGCATGCGTTCCTGTGATTCGGAGAGCAGGATTTCCCATGCTTCCATGTTTTGTTGGCGCATGGGCACTTTGCTCAGGTTGATGCGCATGCCGCACCCGCCGCGTTCGCTCATTTCGCTTGTGGAGCAAATGATGCCGGCTGCGCCCATGTCCTGCATGCCCACTACGGCGCCACTTTGTATGAGCTCAAGCGAGGCTTCGAGCAACAGTTTTTCCATGAAAGGGTCGCCCACCTGGATGGAGGGAATGTCGTTGGCCGAATCTTCGGTAATGTTGGCCGAAGCGAAAGAGGCGCCGTGTATGCCGTCTTTTCCGGTTGATGAGCCTACAATATATACCGGATTGCCTGCACCCGATGCGGTGGCCGAGATGGTTTCCCCTTTCCGCACCAACCCCACAGACATGGCGTTTACCAACGGATTGACATGGTAACATTCGTCAAAATAAACTTCGCCGCCTACCACCGGTACACCGAAGCAATTACCGTAATGGCTGATGCCTTTTACTACGCCGCGCAGCAGGAATTTTGTGCGTTCGTCGGCAGGATTGCCGAAACGTAAGGAGTTGAGTTGGGCAACAGGACGCGCGCCCATGGTGAAAATGTCGCGGTTAATGCCACCTACGCCGGTGGCCGCGCCCTGCACGGGCTCCACTGCACACGGGTGATTGTGTGATTCGATTTTGAAAGCACAGGCCAAACCGTCGCCTATATCTACAAGCCCGGCATTTTCTTCACCGGCTTCGGCTAAGATATGTTTGCCTTTCTTTGGTAGTGTTTTCAGCCATTTGATGGAGTTTTTATACGAGGCATGCTCGCTCCACATGGCCGAGAAAATACTAAGTTCCGTGAAATTAGGCAGGCGCCCTAATATTTCTTTGATTTTGTCAAATTCTTCGGGTAGTAATCCCAAATCTTTTGCTGTGTCGTAGTTTATAGGCTGCATAAAGATTATTCTTTGTTTTCCGTTTCTTCTTTGGTATCGTTTTCGTCGTCTTCAAATTCGAGCATATCGTTTTTCTGCAATATATTGTACCATTCCACCAATTTTTTTATGTGCGATGTGTACACGCGGTCGCGGTCGTAGTTGGGCAATACCGTTTCCATAAATTTATGTAAGGCGGTTGCGTCCGATTTGTGATCAATGGCGGGTTCACCGTTTTGGCAAGCTTTAATTTTGAGCAATACTTCTTTCAAAGGAATTTCATCGGTATCGGTAAACATGGCTACTTCCGAGAGGTTCGTTACACGCATGGAGGGGCCGGCGCTCATTCGTTTTTTATCAGACATGGCTTCTACAATCACACCGTTGCGGCCCTGTGAAATTAAGGAAAATAATCCCGGGTAGCCGGAAATGTACAATACTTTTTGTAAATTGGTTTTCATATATGCTTTAAAATATTTTCGTGAATTGTTAATACTTGCGGTAATAGCGCCTGTTGCTCATCGTTGATAATGATGAAATCGGCTTTCGCGTTGCGTTTCCCGTCCGGCCATTGCCATTGCAGCCTGTTTTTTATTTCCTGTTCCGGGATGTTATCGCGTTGCATTGTGCGTGTAATACGCAACGCTTCCGGCGCTGTTACAGCAATGGTGTAATCCATTTTTTCATTTGTCCCGCTTTCAAATAAAATGGCTGCTTCCTGTACCACATAAGGCGTTTGCTGCCGTTGTGCCCACTGGTGGAACTGTTGCAGCACCAATGGATGCATCAGTGCATTTACTTTTTGAAGCAGGCGGCCGTCAGAAAAAATAAGCGCGGCCATACGTTTACGCTGCAGGCAACCGTTTTGATAGACGTCCTCGCCCAAGAGGTTGACCAGTGTTTGGCGTACTCCCTCATGGGTGTCGTAAAGTTCTTTTGTTACGGCGTCGGCATAGAATACGGGTATGCCCAATGTGTGGAAAATGCGGGATACCACTGTTTTCCCACTACCCATTCCACCACTTAGTCCCACGGTTGTCATTGGTTAATCACTTTCAAACAACAATGATTCGGTAATAATATGGTCTACCTCTATCCCTTCACTTCCTATGGCTTCTCTGATGGAGCCCTGTATGGCGCTTGTAGGTATGTTATATTCTACCTGGTCTTCAATTAAAGTGCGCACTGCTTTTGTTTTTTTTATATCAATATTAAGGCGCGGGGAGCGGGTCAGGTGTTTCATAATATAAAAACCACTTGCCCTCACCCTGATTTTTAAAAGATTCTCGGCGCAGTTTGCCGGCGTTTTTTCCGTACTGCTGTACACGCATGCCGTAAATGACAACTGATAAGGATACACCTTTGACAGCTTGTTGATAAAGCATGCGCCGGTTGCTCCCAGTACGAAAAGGAGGAAAACATACGATTTCCGGTTTATTATTTTACTTGGCAGGCGCATCCGACATATCTTTCAATATCGTTGATTTATCAAAACGCAATTTTACATCTTTGTCCACTTCAACCAAGGCGCAGTTGTCTTTGATTTCAACAATGGTGCCGTAAATACCTCCGGAAGTCACCACCTTGTCTCCTTTTTTCAACTCTTCACGAAATTTGCGTAGTTCCTTTTGGCGCTTTTGTTGCGGGCGTATCATGAAAAAGTACATGACCACAAAAATCAAGCCCATCATTAAAAGGAAATTTAAACTTCCGCCTCCTTGTCCTCCTTGCTCTTGGAGGAATACAAATGTTCTCATAAATTATATTTGTTTAAATTTGTTATTTGGTTTTTTTATGATTGTTTCTTCGATGAGCCCCCGCCCGCTCTTTTTGATGACGCCTTCATGCAGTAAGTTCTGAATCACTTTGTCGAGAACGCCGTTTACAAAAACATGGCTGTTGCGCGTGCTGTAGTATTTGGCAATTTCCACATATTCGTTGATGGTTACCTTGACGGGGATGCTGGGGAAGGCAAGGGCTTCGGAAATTCCCATTACAATGAGCGCCATGTCTACAAATGCAATGCGGTCTGATTCCCAGTTTTGTACGTATTGATGCGCAAGTTGTGAATGTTCCTTAAAGTGTTCCAACGAATAGCGGAGCAGTTCGAATACGTATTCTTCGTCATCGGGAGCGCGGAACATCGGCATGAGCATGTTTTCCGTATCCCGCTCCTGGCGGAGGCTGTTTATTGTCCTGATAATGGATATAAGCGCGAAACCGATGTCATCGGCCCAATAGGCGTTCATTTCCTCTATCATACTTTCTATTAACTCGTTACCCTCAAATTCGTTTCTGAAAAATTCTTCTACGAGGTGCAACTCTTCATTGAAAGAATTGTTTTCGGATGACATATAGTCCTTGTAATAAGGATGTTCTGTCATATTTATATAGATTTGTTTGATTACATCGGCGTGTTCCCGCCAATTCAAATGCTGTTTCGCATTGTATTTTTGCAGTGCCGTGTTTTCCCTGAGAATTGCAACTACTTCGTTGTTAATGAACTTCTTATTTGGGTTAGCTTCCGCTTCGGAGGGTTTAAATTTCCGCAAGCCGATTTCTATGCGTTCTTCGGCATAGTCGGCTACTGCAATAATAGCTGAAAGTAAATAATGGTAAAGATCGTAAGTTTTCTCCAAACTGGCCCTTAAATCTTTTTCAGCATGTAGCAGCGAATCATTGTCAGAGTAAGCATAACTGAACAAAATTTTAAATGCTTTTACACGTAAAAAACGGCGTGTCAACATAGTTCTTCTTATTCTATAAAATAACAAATTTTGTACAAAGATAGTTTTTTAACATTTAAAACACGAATAAAGTAATAATTTATTTTATTTTTGCATGGTAAATTAATTAAAAATTGTAGTTATGATGGATGATTTTGATCGGAGTGATTTTCCGGAACATGCTGGTGATGACGTTTATTCAAAGTCGGTACGGGCAGGAAAAAGGACCTATTTTTTTGATGTGAAAGCAACAAAAGGTAGCGACTTGTATCTTACAGTAACAGAAAGTAAGCGCCGGGTTGACCGTGAGGGGCGTTTTATTTATGAGAAACATAAGATATTCCTGTATAAGGAGGATTTTGAGAAGTTTGAAGAAGGTCTGAATGAGGTCATTGCGTACATTAAGAAACATGCGCCCGACATTGTGCCGCGGGAAGAACGCAAGGGTTCCGACTTTTCGGGCGGGGAATTTGAAGATTTGAGTAGTTAAATTACGCAAATACTTCTTTGGCAGCAGCCTTGAGGGTGTTTTTGAGTAAAGATACCCGGGTCATTGGTCCTATGCCTCCCGGTACGGGTGTAATGTAGCTACATTTGGGTGCTACCTCGTTGAAATTTACATCGCCTGCGAGGCGAAATCCATTTTTTGTAGCCGCTTTTACACGGGTAATGCCTACATCAATTACGACAGTGCCTTCGCGGACCATGTCGCCGGTCAGAAATCCGGGTTTGCCGAGGGCTGCAATAATGATGTCGGCTTGTAAGCACAATGCTTTCAGGTTGTTGGTGTGGCTGTGGCAGAGGGTTACGGTGCAATTGCCGGGATTGGCTTTCAAGGAGAGGAGGTTGGCCACAGGCCGTCCTACGATGTTGCTGCGGCCGATGACGACCACGTGTTTCCCCGCCGTTTCAATGTGGTAGCGCGCCAATAGTCCTATGATGCCATCGGGCGTCGCCGATATGTAACTGGGTAGTCCTGCCACCATGCGTCCTACATTCAGGGGGTGGAATCCGTCTACATCTTTTTCCGGGTCAATGGCTTCAATAATTTTTTGCTCGTCAATATGCTTGGGTAAAGGCAACTGTACAATTAAGCCGTCGATACCGGCGTCGCGGTTTATGTCGTTTACTTTTTGGAGCAATTCTGCTTCCGTAATGACGTCGGGCAGGCGGATAACGGTCGATTGCATGCCTACCTCATGGCAGTCGCGTTCCTTGCTATTGACGTAAGTTTCGCTGGCGCCGTCGCAGCCCACTAAAATGGCTGCAAGGTGCGGGGTTTTCTTTCCCTCTTTTTTCCATTGTTGCACGGTTTGTGCAATTTCTTTTTTCAGCGCTTCGGCCGTGGCTTTTCCGTCGAGTATAATCATATATTGTATATTATATATTATCGTTGTAGTCCCCGCATGGCGCTCATGGCCCGCATCATATTCTTTCCGCCGCCGCTGAGGTTTTTCATCATTTTGCGCATGTCGTCAAACTGTTTCATGAGGCGGTTTACTTCGACAATGTTGGTGCCGCTGCCCATGGCCACGCGCTTACGCCGGCTACCGTTAAAAATAGAGGGGTCTGCGCGTTCTGCAGGCGTCATGGATTGAATAATGGCTTCAATATTTTTGAAAGAAGCATTATCGAGATCAATATCTTTGATGGCTTTGCCCACGCCAGGTATCATGGCCGCCAAATCTTTGATGTTTCCCATTTTTTTGATTTGCTGGATTTGTTTGTAGAAATCGTCGAAGGTAAATTGATCTTTGGCCAACTTGCGTTGCAGCCTGCGGGCCTCTTCTTCGTCAATCTGCTCCTGCGCTTTTTCAACCAAACTCACAATATCGCCCATACCCAATATGCGATCGGCCATACGGTCGGGGTGGAACACATCCAACGCTTCCATTTTTTCGCCCGAGCTGACAAATTTCAGGGGTTTGTTGACTACGGCGCGGATAGAAATGGCTGCGCCGCCGCGGGTGTCGCCGTCCAATTTAGTGAGCACCACGCCGTCGAAATTAAGGCGGTCGTTAAATTCCCTGGCGGTATTTACGGCGTCCTGTCCGGTCATGGCGTCTACCACGAATAGTGTTTCGCTCGGATCGGTAGCTTTTTTAATAGCGGCAATTTCTTTCATCATCTCCTCGTCAATGGCGAGGCGGCCGGCAGTGTCGACAATTACCGTGTTGTAACCGCGTTGCCTGGCATATTGGATGGCGTTCTGTGCAATTTGTACGGGATTCCGGTTGTCTTCTTCGGTGTAAACAGGCACTTCAATTTGCGTACCTAACACCTTTAACTGTTCAATGGCTGCCGGGCGATACACGTCGCAAGCCGCCAACAGGGGCTGCCGGCCTTTTTTCGATTTGAGGTTTAGCGCCAGTTTGCCCGAAAAAGTAGTCTTTCCCGAGCCTTGCAGCCCTGCAATAAGAATGATGGCCGGATTTCCTTTGAGGTTAATGTCTGTGGCCTGTCCGCCCATGAGTGTGGCCAGTTCATCATGTACGATTTTGGTAAGCATCTGTCCGGGGCGCACCGATTTCAACACCTCTTGCCCCATGGCCTTTTGCTTTACGTCGTCGGTAAACGTTTTGGCCACTTTATAGCTTACGTCGGCGTCAAGCAGCGCCCGGCGGATGTCTTTCAACGTTTCCGCCACATTGATTTCGGTGATGCGTCCTTCGCCTTTCAGTAACTTAAAGGCCCGTTCGATTTTGTCGGATAAATTCTCAAACATACTTTTTATGAAAATGAACACAAAGATAGTAAATTAAAATAAAATATTAATAGGCATATTTTTGCTATCTTTGCGGAAAGATATTATTTTTGTGCAAACTATTCGTTTTCATATTACTGAAATTGCCGCTGTTATTCATGCACGGCGCGAAACATGCCGCATCGATGACGCCGGCATTACCACCCTGCTCACCGACAGTCGTAATGTTTCCATCACCGAAGGTTGTTTGTTCTTTGCCCTGGTAAGCGCCCGCAACGACGGGCATAAGTATATTGAGGACTTGTATCGCAGGGGTGTGCGGCATTTTGTGGTACAGTATGTGCCCGAACGCGTGAAAGACCACACGGATGCTGATTTTTTGGTGGTGGACAACACGCTGGACGCCTTGCAGCAATTGGCTGCCGCTTACCGGCGGCGGTTTACCATACCGGTGGTAGGCATTACCGGAAGCAATGGGAAAACCATTGTAAAGGAGTGGCTGGCATACCTTTTGGCGGAAGACCGGAAAGTGGTGAAGAGCCCGAAAAGCTATAACAGTCAAATTGGCGTGCCGCTTTCGGTGTGGGAAATGTCGCCCGGCGACGAGTTTGCGTTGTTTGAAGCAGGAATGTCGCAACCCGGAGAAATGGAACGTCAC
Organism: Prevotellaceae bacterium; assembly: GCA_031279475.1. Taxonomy (GTDB): domain Bacteria; phylum Bacteroidota; class Bacteroidia; order Bacteroidales; family UBA932; genus JAIRLC01. The sequence goes on from JAITIL010000032.1 coordinate 10,159, forward strand.
CGGAAAGTGATACAACCCACCATTGGCGTCTTTACCAATATTGGCGCAGCGCACGACGAACATTTTACGAACGCCGCACAAAAAATTGAAGAGAAGTTGAAACTGTTTGAGGGTGTTCAAACGCTGATTTATTGCGCCGACCACGAGTATATTGCACAGCAGGTTGCTAAAAATAAAATACTGAATGGCGTGCCGGCATTCACTTGGGGATATGCGCCGGCAAGCGTTTTGCGGCTCATTAGCGTGGTAACGCAGTCGAATAAAACCACTGTTGAAGCAAGCTACAGGCACGATACGCTCCGGCTTGATATTCCTTTCCCCGACAAGGCCTCGCTCGAAAATGCCATGCACTGCTGGGCGCTCATGCTGTTGCTGGGCTATTCGCAAAGCGTGATTGCACAACGAATGAAGACTCTTCCGGTGATTGAAATGCGGATGGAGTTGAAGGAAGCTATTAACCACTGCTCGGTTATTAACGACAGCTACAGCTCCGATTACAATTCGCTGCAAATAGCGGTTGATTTTCTGAGCCGGCAACAACAGCATCCTAAAAAAACAATTATCCTGTCGGATATTTTGCAGAGCGGGCGCGATGAACGCAATTTGTATGGTGAGGTAGCCCGTTTGCTCGAAGCGAAAAAAATCAATCGGATAATTGGCATAGGCCATGTGATTTCAAGGCAAGCCGGCACATTCACCATGGAGAAAACGTTTTACCCTGATACCGGAACGTTTCTTCGTGAAGTTGATTTATCTACTTTTTACGATGAAACAATATTGCTGAAAGGTGCACGGGTATTCGCTTTTGAGAAAATCGACAAAGTTCTGCAACAAAAGGCGCATGAAACCGTGTTGGAGATTAACCTGAATGCGTTGGCGCATAACCTGAATTATTTTCGTTCGAAACTGGCTCCCGGCGTGCGTTTGATGGCTATGGTCAAGGCGTTTTCCTACGGCAGTGGAAGTTACGAAATAGCCAGCCTCTTGCAATTTCATCAGGCCGATTACCTCACGGTAGCCTATGCCGATGAAGGGGTGGCGCTGCGCAAGGCTGGTATCGCCATGCCTGTGATGGTGATGAATCCCGAAATGCAGAGCCTTGACGCCATGCTCCGCTATAAGTTGGAGCCCGAAATATACAGCTTCCGGGTGTTGCAGCTATTTCATGAGCGAGTAAAACACCAGGCGCCGGCGCAGCTTCCAGTGAATATTCATATCAAATTAGATACCGGCATGCACCGGCTGGGTTTTGAAGAAAAAGACCTTCTGCAATTGTTGCAGGAGTTGAGTAATATGCCGCAAATGCGTATTGCCTCCGTGTTTTCACATTTAGCGGCGGCCGACAATGCGCAGTTCGACGACTTTACCCGGCAGCAAATAGAAACGTTCCGGCGCATGGCGGCGCAAATTAAGGCGGCATGCCGCTACCCGGTGTATAGCCATATTCTCAATTCGGCGGGCATCGCGCGTTTCCCCGACGCCCAGTTTGATATGGTGCGCTTAGGGATTGGCCTTTATGGCATAGGCGTAGATCAGGAAGAGCAGAAGCAATTGCAAAATGTGAGCACGTTGAAAACCGTCATTTCACAAATTAAACATATTCCTGCGGGCGACACAGTGGGGTATAACCGTAACCATTTCGCCGGGCATAATATAACCATAGCCGTGATTCCCATTGGGTATGCCGACGGCTTAAACCGTAAATTTGGCAATGGGCGCGGCAACGTGATGGTCAACGGTACGCTGGCGCCGGTCATCGGCAACGTGTGCATGGACATGTGCATGATTGACCTTACCGGCGTGGAGGCCAAAGAAAATGACGAAGTGATCGTGTTCGGCGACCAACAGCCCATTACCCGCGTAGCGGAAATTTTAGGTACCATTCCCTATGAAGTGCTGACCAACATTTCCCGGCGCGTGAAGCGGGTGTATTTTCAGGAATGACATTTTTATCAAGGTTTTGCAGATTTCGAAAAAAGTCATACCTTCGTAGCAACCACGCACTGCATATATTTTTGCCCGGTGAAAAAACTTGTCCTGCGGACGTTTAATTCATTCTTAGTTAATAGTTAAAGAGACTCACTCCTCAATGTCAATGTCGATATACGCCTGCGACTCGTTGCCCTCATTGTCGGTGGCCAATATGCCGAGGTGGTATTCACCCCCGTGGATGTCATTGGGAACAGTCACTGTTTTTTCCACATGAGCGGACGTTTTTCCCTTTTGGTCATCGTAAATCTCCAGAAATTCCCAAGGCTCCTCCTCCTCGTCTTCATGGGCTGGGGTAACGTCCAACGCGTGGCTGTGCGCGTGCTCATCGCCGGCGTAGTGGATGTCGATTTTGTATGCGTTGACGCCCGACGGGTCGGCGAGGTCAAACACAATGGAAATAGCGTCGCCCCTCGTGAAGACGGCTTCGTTTTCGGGCTGTAGCAGCTTAATTTCGGGGCCGGTGGTGTCTTTGTCGTCGCTGCAGGCGGCAAGGGTTAATGCGAAAATCGCAACGTAAAGAAAAAATTTTGTTTTCATAACAATTAGATTTAATAAGTGTATAAAAAGGTTGAATTATGGTAATAATATTTCGAGCGACAGCCGGACATTGCGCCCTGGCTCCGGCACATTCAAATAACGGTAAAAACTGATATGATTATGATATTTCGTGTTGAACAGGTTTTGCAGTTGCAGCGTAATCTTCGCGCCGTCCTTCTGTTTTCCCACCGCGAGGGCGAACGACGCCGACACATCCACCAATTGGTAGCCCGGCGTTGCGGCTTCGTTGCGGCTTACGCGATGCTGGGCGGCCGCGTAACGGTGTGTGACGGCCAGCCGTGTGCGGCGCAGGAAAGCTGTTTCCGGCAACCTGACGCTTAACCCGGTGGCGAGGTACAGCGGTGGTGTAAACGGTATCGGGTACCGGCTGCGCAAATCGACGGCATGCACGTATTCGACCGAGCTCTCCAAACAGAACCGCGCGGCAAAATCGACATGCAGCTGCGCCTCGCCGCCCGCGCGGAAAGCCCGCGACTGTTCATACCGGTAATATTGCCCGGCGTCGGGCAGCCACGAAAAAGCGCCCGTGGGATTTAGGAAAATGAAATTCGGGAAATAGTTTGCAAAACCGCTGACGGTGCACGACACCTGCGTGATGAAGCCCTCGTAATCTTTTTGGAAAGCGAGGTGAAAGTCGGCCTGGTAGGAACGTTCGGGGCGCAGGGTGCTGTCGCCCAACTCGTGGCGGAACATGCCGTGGTGAACGCCGTTCGAGGCGTACTCGTTGGCTGCCGGCATCCTGAAACTTTTGCCCACATTCGCTTTTACTTCCCACTGCGGATGGGGGCGCCAGGCCAGTCCTGCGCCGAAACTCGCGTCGCCCTGCGCCTTTTCCAGGCCGGGACTGCGCTGCTGATACGCATCCGGCAAATACCGGTCGATGTACTGGTGAATGTGGATGCTTCCGGCGTCGTAGCGCAACCCCGCCGTTCCTGTTAGCTCGTCGGAAAAGTGGTACCGGTCAATCACAAAAACGCCGGCCGTGAGCTGCTCGAAACATGGAAGCAGAAACGAATATCCGCCAATGCGGTGGTGCTGGTATTCCGCGCTAATCCCCACGCTGAGCAGGTGCGCTGCAGATGAATAATATTCCCACGCTACGTTCAGCCCGGCGGTTTGCAGGCGGAGTTCAAGCTCCAGATTGCCCTCCGGCATTGGCCCGTAGCCATGCGTGTGAGGTTGCGAATATTCCCGCCGGAGGTTGTATTGAAACCCGAAATCGCCGGATACCTTCTGCGTGCGGCTCAGCTGCACCGTTTGGTTGTACACCGTTTTGAAATGGTTGACCGCCTGATACGGCAACCCGATATTGCGATAATCCCCGTCGTCTTCCAGCGCAACGGTAGTAGGCAAGCCGTGCGCGCCGGCGAAGAAGCCGGTTTTCGCGTGCACGTTGCTCACGGCTATGGACGAGGTGTATTTACCAGCACTGCGTCCGGCCTGTAGAGTCACGTCGAACTCCCGTCCTGCGGTATTTTTCAGCACGCCGTTGTAAATCGGGAACGTCCAGTTGAGGTATTGGAACGAGCGGGCGGGCACGCGGTAGTCTTCAAAGTCCCGGTACGTCAACCGTCCCTTGATGTACGTGTTTTCCTTCTGATAGTTCAGGCCGGCCGAACTTCCGATGAGACGGTTGCTGCTGCTGCCCGTCAGCAGCACGGCGCCGGAGAGGCCGTCGTCCGCTTTCGGTGGCGGCGGGCTAATCACCACCACGCCGGCAATGGCGTCGGAGCCGTATTGCAAGGATGCAGGCCCCTTGATGAGCGTGATGCGTTCCACATTATACTGGTCGATTTCCAGACCGTGGTCGGCGCCCCACTGCTGTCCCTGCTGTTTGATGCCGTATTCCATTACCGCCACGCGGTTAAAGCCCAGCCCGCGAATTACCGGCTTTGAAAAACCCTGTCCTATCTGCCACGCCTTGACGCCGGGCAGTTTCTCCAGGCTGCTCATCAGGCTGTGGCTGCGGTTTTCCGTCAGATATTCCTCATCGGCTACCATTACCGTTTGAGGTTGCGTTTTCCGTCTCTCCGCGTCGACGTGGCCTTCCACGGTTACCGCGTGCAGTTCGATAGTCGTCCGGATGCTGTCGTTAGCGTGTTGGGCGCACACGTCTGCCGCAAGCAACATCATGCACAGCGCGGCCGGTAGGAATATTTTCATGGATAGGAGATGGACAGTTTGGACAATAACCTGAAACGAAACACGACACATCCTGCACGCGGTATCCGCGGGGAAGACCCGGAATATTCACCGGCTTGTCGATACAAATAATGCTCTCGCACTTCACGCAGCGAAAATGCAGGTGGTTGTCGTGATGATGCCCTGCTTCGCAATCCTGGCACAGCGCGTAGTACACCTTTCCGTCCCTGTCGGGGATTTTGTGCACCTTGCCGTCGTTGCAAAAACTTTGCAAAATCCGGTAGATAGTCACGCGGTTCATTTGACCCGACAACTGTTGTTCCAGCTCGTCATAGCGAAGCGCCGACGAAGCATTGGCGAACACGTCCATCACCATTTCCTTTGTCTTGGTATTTCTTTTTTGCCTGCTCATAAGAAAATTATTAATGCAACAAAGTTACAATAATAATTTTGATAATGCAACAAAATTGCAATAATTTTGCAATTCCAATAATTGTTGTACCTTTGCATCAATTATTAAAGATATGAAAACAAATAAACGTCACCATCATCACGATACACGGACAGCAGTTCGGTAGGTCGGTGCATGTGTGATGCGACA
>JAITIL010000007.1 GCA_031279475.1 Prevotellaceae bacterium
TTGAGAGTTGAAAGCTAAGAGTTACAGCGTTGTTTTAATTAGTCACATTAGCTCGCTTAACGCCTTACACTTTACGCTTAACTTGAGAACACAACAATAAATAAACCGGATTGTAAAAAAAGGGGATGCTTGATTACCACCGGCCATTCCCTGCGTTTTTTCCTGTTAAATCTTACCCCTATTGTTTGGAACTTCAAAAAAAAGTCTTAACTTTGAAAGTCAAATTTTTAAAGTATGAAAAGCTATACAACCGATCACATCCGTAATGTGGTTTTGCTGGGTGGGACGCGCTCGGGCAAGACCACGCTGACCGAAGCCATGTTATTCGAGGGAAAAGTCATTGACCGTCGGGGGACGGTCGAAGCAAAAACAACCGTGAGCGACAACACGGAGATAGAGCAACTGTACCAGCGCTCCATCTATTCCACGTTGCTGTACACGGAATTTATGGACCGCAAGTTGAATATTATCGATACGCCGGGTTCCGACGACTTCGTGGGCGGCGTGATATCGGCATTCAAGGTGGCCGATACGGGGTTGATGGTAATCAACGCACAACAGGGGGTGGAAGTGGGTACCGACATCTTTGCCCGGTATGCCGAACGCCACAGCAAACCTGTGATTTTGGCCGTGAACCAGCTCGACGCCGAAAAAGCAAGCTGGGACGACGCCATTGAAAGCATGAAACAAACGTTTGGCAACAAAATGGTGTTGGTGCAGTATCCGGTGAATCCGGGCGTGTCGTTCAACGCCTTCATTGATGTGCTCACCATGAAAATGTACCGCTTCAAGGACGATAATGGTACGCGCGAAGACCTGCCCATCCCCGCCGAAGAGCAGGAACGCGCCAACGAATTGCACAAAACACTGATAGAAGTGGCGGCCGAACATGATGAAAAATTGATGGAATTATTTTTCGATAAAGGCGTGCTGACGGAAGATGAAATACGGGCGGGTTTGCGTGCAGGCCTTGTCCATCGCCAGGTGATGCCGGTGTTCTGTGTGTCGGGAAAGAAAGATATTGGGGTGAAACGCCTCATGGAATTTATTATCAATGTGGCGCCGTCGCCCGAAAAAGCGCGTGATTATAAAACGGTAAATGATGAAATCGTGCCTACCGATACGGCTGGTGCGCCTTCTGTTTTCATTTTCAAAACGGCAGTGGAACAGCACTTGGGCGAAGTGTCGTATTTCAGGGTGATGTCGGGAAAAATCACGGAAGGTATGGATTTGGTAAATGCCGCCAATGGCACCAAAGAACGCCTTACGGCTATTTATGCCGTGGCCGGGAAAAAACGTGAAAAAGTAACCGAAATGGAGGCCGGCGACATAGGCTGTACGGTGAAACTGAAAAATACCAAAACCAATCAAACGCTTAATGGCGGCGGAAAAGAATGGCAGTTTCACACCATCAAGTTCCCGCCCGCAAAATACCGCACGGCCATTAAAGCCAAAGTGGAAAAAGACGATGAGAAACTTGGCGAGGCGCTCAACCGCGCCCATGCCGAAGACCCAACCATTTTGGTGGAATATTCGAAGGAACTCAAACAAATCATTGTGAGTGGACAGGGCGAGCACCACATCAACATCCTGAAATGGCAGCTGAACAATGTGTATAAAATTGAGGTAGATTTGCTGTCGCCGCGCATTCCCTACCGCGAAACCATTACCAGGATAGCCGCAGCCGACTATCGTCACAAAAAACAATCGGGCGGCGCCGGACAATTCGGTGAAGTGCACCTGCTCATTGAGCCTTACATAGAGGGGGCTCCCGAGAATAACCGGTTTAAAATCGAAGGACAGGAAAAGGTGTTGAACTTGAAAGGAAAGGAAGAGTTTGACCTCGATTGGGGCGGAAAGTTAGTTTATTACAATTGTATCGTGGGCGGCGCTATCGACGCGCGCTTCATGCCCGCTATCCTGAAAGGGGTTATGGAAAAAATGGAAGAGGGGCCACTCACCGGCTCGTATGCCCGCGACATCAAAGTGTTTGTGTATGACGGTAAAATGCATCCGGTTGACTCCAATGAAATTTCGTTCAAACTGGCGGGGCGCAATGCGTTTAAGGATGCCTTCAAAAAGGCCGCGCCGAAAATCATGGAGCCGGTTTACAATGTAGAAGTGCTGGTGCCCGCCGACGCCATGGGCGATGTGATGAGCGACCTGCAAAACCGCCGCGCAGTGATTGAAGGCATGAACAGCGAAAAAGGTTTTGAAGTGCTTAAAGCCCGTGTGCCGCTTGCCGAAATGAATAAATATGCTACCACTTTAAGTTCGCTTTCGTCGGGACGCGCTACGTTCACCATGACATTTGCCGAATATCAGCAGGTGCCGGCCGAAGTGCAGGAGAAACTGCTGAAAGAATATGAAGCGCAGGAAAAAGATGAATAATCAATGAAATAAAATGATAAGAAGATACAAAGCCGGGGGCAACTCCGGCTTTTCTCATGCAAGCCGGAAAGTAAATTAAACTTTTGTGAAAAAGAATATTCTAATAATAAACCATTATGATAGATAGTATGAAACGTATCGTGTTTTTTATTTTGTTGGCCATCGTTGTGGGTGGCATTTCCGGCGGTTGGTGTGCGCGGTATGCCGTGGCGCAGGAGAAGCAAAAAATGCCGGAGAGGAAACGTGAATTTCCAATGCCGGGCAACCGGGAAGTAGCCATCAACCAATCGGCGTGGCCCGACTTTACGTATGCCGCCGAACATTCAGTGGAAGCCGTAGTGCACGTGTCTGTATTTAAACGCAACACTGTCATGGAATATTTCTTCGGATATCCCATACGCCGGTATGAAGGCGTGCAGGCGGGCTCCGGCTCTGGCGTAATCCTGACCACCGACGGTTACATCGTAACCAACAACCACGTGATTAAAGACGCTAACGAAGTCCAGGTAACGCTGTATGACAAGCGCACGCTGCCGGCGCGATTAGTCGGCGCCGATCCCGCCACCGACGTGGCGGTATTGAAAGTGGACGCCGACAATTTGCCGTTTCTTCCTTTTGGCAATTCCGATTCGTTGCGCTTGGGCGAATGGGTGCTGGCGATTGGGAACCCGTATAATTTAAATTCCACGATAACGGCGGGCATTGTGAGCGCCAAAGGCCGCCAAATGATGTCGCCCGACGGTCGCTATAAAATTGAATCGTTTATCCAGACCGATGCGGCGGTAAATCCCGGCAATAGCGGCGGCGCACTGGTGAACACACGCGGCGAACTGGTGGGGATTAATACGGCCATTGCCTCGCCCACAGGCTCGTTTTCGGGCTATTCGTTTGCCGTGCCCACCGCTATTGTGCAAAAAGTGGTGGAAGACCTCGTGCAGCACGGCGTTGTACAGCGCGCCATGCTTGGCATTGTGATGACCAACATTACCGATGCCGCCGGCGAAAAGTTGAAGTTAAAGAACCTTGATGGGGTATTGATTATACGGGTTTATGCAGGCAGTGTGGCCGAAAAGACCGGCATGAAACAAGGTGACGTCATCACCGCTATCAATGGGATTGTGGTGAAAAACACGTCGGCTGTGCAGGAGCAGATAGCACGTTACCGTCCGGGTGACCAAATTGAGATACTGGTAATGAGGGACGGTAAGGAGCGGCACTTCAACGTGGTGCTGGAGAAAATTAACAATTAATGTGCTAATGTGACTAATTTTTTTATCTGGGGATTATTTTTTAATCACAATTCAAATTTTTTGTGGAAATTAGAATAAGTTCCCCGTTATTCTAATTTCATGGCGCTTTTTTAGAATAACGACATTCTTATTCAAAAAATATATGCAAAAATTAGAATAACGCTGTCTTTATTCCTCCCGTTCCTACCGGAATCGCTAACCTGATGTCGGACATTGAATTTTTCGCCCATGCACCTTACATAAAAATATTTGAAACCTTATAACACCGCGCCACCCATGAAAGGCTGTAATACGGCGGGGATGCGAATGCCTTCGGGCGTTTGGTTGTTCTCGAGCAGGGCGGCCACAATGCGTGGCAGGGCCAGCGCGCTGCCGTTGAGCGTGTGTACCAGTTGTGTTTTCTTTTGATCGTCGCGGTAGCGCGCTTTCAGGCGATTGGCCTGGAACGACTCGAAATTCGACACCGAACTCACTTCGAGCCACCGTTCCTGCGCCGCCGAGTACACTTCGAAGTCGTAGGTGAGCGCGGAGATGAAGCTCATGTCGCCGCCGCAAAGCCGCAAGATACGGTAGGGGAGCTCCAGCGCTTTAATTATGCCTTCCACGTGCGCCACCATCTCGTCGAGCGTCCGGTAGGAGTTTTCGGGCAACTGGAATTGTACAATTTCCACCTTGTCGAACTGGTGCAGGCGGTTGAGGCCGCGCACATCCTTACCGTAGGAGCCGGCTTCGCGCCGGAAGCAAGGCGTATAGGCCGTCAGTTTTACCGGCAATTCCAGCGCATTGAAAATCACATCGCGGTAGATATTCGTCACCGGCACTTCGGCCGTAGGAATTAAGTAAAAATTATCGACGGCGACATGGTACATCTGTCCTTCCTTATCGGGCAGTTGCCCGGTGCCAAAGCCCGACGCTTCGTTCACCATCAGCGGCGGTTGCACTTCGAGGTAGCCCGCGGCAGTATTGGCGTTCAAGAAAAACGAAACCAATGCACGCTGTAATTTTGCACCCTGTCCTTTGTATACCGGAAATCCGGCGCCGGTGAGTTTTACACCCAGGTCGAAATCAATAAGGTTGTATTTTGCGGCCAATTCCCAATGCGGCAAAGCTTGTTGCAGCACAGGTTTTACGCCGCCTTCACGCAGTATCACATTGTCTTCCGGCGTGTGCCCCGGAGGTACCGTGGCATGCGGTAAATTCGGCAGCAACACGATGGTTTCATCAAGTTTTTTTTCTGTAGCGGCAAGCTGTTGTTCCCAAATTTTCGATTGCTCTTTCAGCGCCGCCGTCTGTTGTTTGGCGGCCTCTGCTTCGTTTTTCTTCCCTTCGCGCATCAACATTCCAATTTGTTTGGCTATCGTATTTTGTTCGGCGAGGTTCTTATCAAGCTGTGTTTGCAGCGCCTTTCGTTCATCGTCGGTTTTAATGATTTCACTGATGAGGCTTGCTGCATCAAAACGTTTGACAGCCAATCTTTCAATAACGAGATCCGTGTGTTCACGAATGAATTTAAGCGTTAACATGTTGCTTTTTTATTTTGACACAAAAGTAGTAATTTTTTCAACATTGGCATGAAATTTGTGAATGTATAAGAAAACTTTGTGAACATGAGGCATGAATTACCAACACTGGAATATGCGTTAGATGCTTTGTCTCCCGTGATTAGTAAGCAGACCATGGAGTTGCATTGGGGGAAGCATGTGCGGGCATACATCAACAATTTGAACAATCTTATAGCTGGTACGAAATTTGAAAATGCGTCGCTCGACCGAATTATAAAAGAGTCGGAGGGCGCTTTGTATAACAATGCGGGACAAGTATGGAACCACATGTTTTATTTCGAGGCCCTTTCCCCAAAGCCACGGAAGACGCCGGAGGGCAGATTGCTCGACGCCATCAATAAACAATTTGGATCGTTGGAGACATTTAAAGAGCAGTTCAACAAATCGGCCATTGGCCTCTTTGGCTCGGGCTGGACATGGTTGGTGCGACAGGAAAATGGAACGTTGCTGATTACACAAGAACAAAATGCCGGAAACCCCTTACACAACAAAACGGGCAACCCCCTGCTTTGCGCCGACGTGTGGGAACATGCTTACTACATGGATTACCAAAACCGTCGCGCCGATTACCTCAACGCTTTTTGGGAAGTGCTTGACTGGACTGTAGTGGAAAAATGGTTTTAAATGCGGTGCTATATGCGCACCGCCTACGACGCTATAGCCGGCAATACCGAAACATAAGAGCGGTTGCAGGCCTTCTTGCGAAACGCCACCACCCCGTCAATTAAGGCAAATAACGTGTGATCTTTCCCTATGCCCACATTTTGGCCCGGATAATGCACCGTGCCGCGTTGACGTACGATAATATTTCCGGCTTTGGCCGTTTGGCCGCCGAATAATTTAACGCCAAGTCGCTTGCTATGTGATTCGCGTCCGTTTTTGGAACTGCCGACGCCTTTTTTATGTGCCATATCTTTTTATTTACTGGTAAAACTTATTACGAAATAGCTTCAATTTTAATTTGTGTCAAAGGTTGGCGGTGGCCGTTTTTCTTTTTGTACCCTTTGCGGCGTTTTTTCTTGAACACAATCACCTTGTCGGCTTTTACATGCTTCAGGATGGTTGCGCTTACCGAAACCCCTTCAAGGGTAGGGGTGCCTATGGCCACTTTGCCTTCGGCGTCAGTGAGGAATACCTTGTCGAAATTGACGGTTGCCCCTTCTTCTCCTTCCAAGCGATGAACAAATAATGTTTTTCCGGCTTCTACTTTGAATTGCTGCCCTGCAATGTCCACAATAGCGTACATATCTATTTGGTTTTTAAAGTTTCAACAGTAAGCGGACGACCTTAACCGCCTCTTTTTCTTCGGCTTAGCTGTCATAATTATTTGTTTTCCCGTAAAAAACGGGCTACAAAGGTATAAAAATTTATTTGTTCCGCAAATTTTTTTTGACGTTTTTAGTATCTTTGCAGCATAATCTTTAAAAAACATTCTGATGATAAAGAACAGATTGGTTTTATTCCTTACGGCGGGTATTATTTTAAGCTCGTCGTGTGTATCCACACAAAAGTATGAGTCATTGGAAGTCGATTATCTGAGCGTGTCGCGCGACCGTGATATTTTAAATGCCCGGCTGAATGAATTAAACACGGAACGGGCGAGATTGGCTGCGCGTACCCGCAGTTTGGAAATGAATATGCAGGATGTGCAGTCTTTAAAAGAAGAAAATGAAAGCCTGCAAAAACAACTGGGTGAATTGCGCGACATGTTTAACCGTACCAGCGCCGCCCGTGTTTCCGAAAGTTCGGGCATGACGCGGCAGATCCAACGCGATCAGGAAGAATTGCAGCGCCGCGAAGACGAACTTAAAACCCGTAAAGCGGAATTGGAACGTATGCAGACGGAAATGGAAGAACGCAACCGCCGGTTGATAGAACTTGAAGGTATTCTGGCGCGCAAGGATTCTGTGGTGGCCGCGCTGAGGGCTAAAGTGAGCGACGCCTTGCTGGGCTTTGCCGATAAGGGATTAACCGTGACGCAGAAAAATGGGAAAGTATATGTGTCGATGGATGAAAAATTATTGTTCAAATCGGGCAGCTACGATATAGATCCGCAGGGCGCTGCAGCCATTAAGGAATTGGGCAATGTGTTGCGTGCAAATGCCGATATCAATGTGATGATTGAAGGACACACTGATGATGTGCCCTACCGTGGCAAGGGCGATTTAAAAGATAACTGGGATTTGAGTGTGAAACGCGCTACAACGGTAGTGCGCGTTTTATTGCAATCGGGGATTGACGGAAAGCGCGTAATCGCTTCGGGGCATGCCGAATTTGCACCGCTTAGCACGGGAAAAGCGCCAGTGGTTCGTCAGAAAAACCGCCGTACCGAAATTATCCTTACGCCTAAACTTGACGAACTGTTTAGCATCCTTGAATCGAATTAAATACTATGGATTCCCCCTTTGTTTTTTCACGGCCCGTGCTGGCTGATAATTTTGTTGGACGGAAAAATGAACTTGCGTGGTTGTCGGCCAACCTGTTGAATGCACAGCATACCGTGCTTATTGCGCCGCCCAACTATGGGAAAAAATCATTGGTGATGAGCGCCTTTCTTCATCTGCAAAAAGAAACGGTGTTTAAATCCTGTAATCTCAACCTGTTCAATGTGCGCGATGAAGCGGCGTTTTATGTCGCGCTGGCCAATGCGCTGTTTCGCACGTTATGCACCACCAGCGACGAGTGGACATTGACCGCGCAGCAGTTGTGCGTACACACGCAACCCGAAATCACTATTGACGAATCGCGGCAAAACGAGATACATTTGCTGTTTGATGAATCACAGTTGATGAGCCATGCCGATGAAATATTAAACTTGCCCGAAACGCTGGCCACGCTGAAAAATGTCCGTGTGATTGTGTGTATTGAGGACTTTCAGGATGTGGAGTGTTTCGACAATACGCCTGCGTTTCAGAAAAAATTAGCGGAAGCGTGGAAAGCGCATCGCAATGTTTGTTACTTGCTTTGTGGGAGCCGGAAAAACACCATGCGGAAACTTTTTGCAGCAAACAGCTCCTTTTATAATTTTGGCGAGATTATTCCGCTGGAACCGCTCGACGAAAAGTTGACCGTTGACTACATCATTAAATCCTACTCGAAAAGCGGGCGTGTGATTACCAAAGAATTTGCCGAACAGGTGTGCCGTACGGTGTGCGGCTATCCTTACTACGTGCAACAACTCTCGCATCTCTGCTGGCTCAATACCCGCGGTTTTGTAACGGAAACGGTGGTGAACAAATCTATTGAGGACTTATATGATTACAACCACCGCCTGTTTAAGATGATTACCGACGCTTTAAGTCCCTCGCAGCTGAATTATATGCGGGCGGTGATTGATGGTACCGACCGTTTTAGTTCGGCGGAATCACTGGCTGTTTACAAACTTCACTCGTCGGCGAATATTGCGCGCGTGCGCGAAGCGCTGGAGAAGAAGGAAATTATGGAATTCGGCAAAAACAACAAACCGGTGTTTGTTGACCCGGTGTTTGAGTTGTGGTTTCGCCGCAGGTATATGAACAAATGATGGGGCGCAGCGTAGTTATAGGAGTTACGGGGGCGAGCGGCGCTATTTATGCAAAACGCTTATTCGACAAGCTGTCGATGCTGGAAGAGGTAGAGGTTGCCGTGGTGTTTACCGGTAATGGCGCACAGGTGTTTCGTTACGAAATGGGGGAAGAGGCATTCCGTGCGGTTCCTTTTACGCAATACAACAATAACGATTTTTTTGCGCCTTTCGCTTCGGGGTCGTCGTTGTTCGACACGCTGATTGTGGCGCCGTGCAGCATGGGCGCGCTGGCGCGAATTGCCGGCGGACTGGCCTCCGACCTGATTAGCCGTACCGCCGATGTGATGCTGAAAGAGCGGCGGACACTTATTCTCGTGCCGCGCGAAACGCCGTTAAACCTCATCCATTTGCAAAATATGCAGCGGATTGTCGAAGCCGGCGGCGTGGTATGCCCGGCCAATCCTTCGTTTTACAGCCGTCCGCAAACCCCGGCCGACTTGGCCGATACGGTGGTTGACCGTGTGCTGCAACTTGCCGGCTTCACGGTAGACACTTACCGCTGGAAAGGTTAGTCGTTTGCCAAAAACAAGCTTTCAATAATGGCGTCCGACACGAAAAAATGCGGGGATGGAATATATATCCTTCCGTCCTGCAACTGTTTTAATTTGCCGGTTTGCAGATAAAATTTGCTTTGTTTGGAAAAATAACCGGCATATTGTTCGCCGAAATGTTGGCGAATGTAGGCGTGACTCACCCCTTGTGCCGTGCGCAGCCCGGTGAGGATATACTCGTTGTAGCGCATGGTGGGGGTTAATGTTTCGCTGTCGAAAAACGGGAGCCCCTGCGCCAATGCAGCCACATATTGCTTGTTATTGGCTTTGTTCCACTGCCTGCCCACGCCGTTGAACGAGTGTGCCGACGGCCCGACGCCGATGTAGGGTTGCTGTTGCCAATAGGCGCTGTTGTGCAACGCTTCGTAGCCCGGCCGCGCGAAGTTCGACACTTCGTAGTGCACATACCCGGCTTGCGTTAACGTGTGATGCAGCAACAGGAATTGCCGTTCGCTCTCTTCTTCGTCGAGCGGTTGCAGCAGGCCTTTTTCCGCCTGTTTGCCGAGCAGGGTGCGCGGCTCAATGGTTAAATGATACGCCGAAATGTGCGGCACGTCTAATTCCAACGCCTGCCTTAGCGTGTGCGCCCACTCCTCTGTGCGCAATGCCGGAAGGCCATACATCAGGTCGATGGTAAGGTTGACAAATCCCGCCGCCTTGGCGTACTTCACGCTGTCCGCCGCCTGCGCAGCGGTGTGCCGCCGGCGCATCCATTGCAGATGTGCTGGCGTGAAGGATTGGACGCCGATACTCAACCGGTTTATTCCGGTAGCAAGCAGCGCTTCCAGACAGGCCGGGGAAAGGTCGTCGGGATTGGCTTCCAGCGTAACTTCCACAAACTCTTTCACATTAAAAACAGCTTGCGCTTTTTGTAACAACAGTTTCAGTTCCTGCGGAGTGAGTAAGCTGGGCGTACCGCCGCCAAAGTAGAGCGTAACGGGGTCTTGGTTTGAGGCCGGAAAATAATTGCGGCGCAGTTCCATTTCGTGCAATAAGGCTTGCAACATGTCGTCTTTCCCTTCCAGCGAGATACTGGAATAGAAATCGCAGTAGGCGCATAACTGCTTGCAAAAGGGAATGTGTATGTAAATGCCTCTCAAAGGAAATTGTGCTTAGTCATACAAAATTAGTATATTTTTCGTATTATCTTGCTTATTTTAAAATTCTTTCTTACCTTTGTTGCCATCATTCTAAAAGCCACTAATATGTCAATCGAAGAACAACAGGAACTAAAGCAAAAGAGTTACGCGGAAGCGATACGCTACATGAACAACGCCAAAGAAACGTTGCAGAAAGCGAAGAAGGAAGACAATTTCTACTCCGACCGGAAATACGTGCGTACCGCCTGCGGAACGGCCTACAACGGCGTACTCCACGCGCTCGACACGTACCTTATGCTCAAAGATGTGGAAATGCCCGGGAAACGCCGCCGGTCGATTGAATTTTATACACGGAATATCGCCAAACTCGACGGCAAACTGCTGAAATATTTAGACAGTGCGTATGAAATTTTACACCTGTCGGGTTATTACGACGGTATTTTAGACGCCCGCGTAATAAGCGCCGGCTTTGATAACGCCTACGAAATCATCGACAAAATCAAACCACTTTAGTTGACAGTTAAGAACTAAGCGTTATTCAGGGAACGTTCAACGTCTATGGCTGCGTTTAAAAAGTAATAACTTCTTTGGAAATCAATTCGACGTCGGTGGATAAAAAACCCTCTTTTACAGGTTCCGGTTTGCCGTAATCGGTAGACAGGTATTTTTTGTTGCAATCCGGGAACACGGTAACAACGTTGATGCCGGGGTTTTCATCCTGCAATTTCACGGCGCCCAGGAAGTTTGCGCCCGATGAAATGCCGACGCCCAAACCCAACACTGCGGCTAACTTTTGTGCCATAATGATAGAATCGCCGTCGTCCACCTGAACGATTTCGTCCAGTTGGTCGAGCTGCACAATCGACGGAATAAACTCGTCGGAGATGCCTTGAATACGGTGCTTCCCGACACAATGCCCGGTCGACATCGTGGGTGAGTTCGACGGTTCAAGCGGGTGCGCTTTGATATACGAATTGTATTCTTTCAGGTAGGCGCCCACGCCCATGATAGTGCCGCCTGTGCCCACACCGGCCACAAACGCATCGGGTTTTAAGCCGAAGCGGTTCACTTGCGCCCAAATTTCGGGGCCGGTGGTCAGGTAGTGCGCTTCGCCGTTCCATGTATTGTCGAACTGGCGCGGCAAAAACACATGGGCGTGCGTCTGGCTCATCTTCTCGGCCAGCGCAATGCTGCCCAGGAAGCCGCCTTCTTCCTTCGACACCAGGCGGATTTCCGCGCCATAACTGCTGATGAGCGATATTCGTTCCCTGCTCATCCAGTCGGGCATAAAAATCACCACCTGATGTCCTAAGGCGCGACCCTGCGCCGCAAAGGCAATGCCGGTGTTGCCGCTCGTGGCTTCCACAATCCGGTCGCCGGGCTTGATTAATTCTTCGGCATACGATTTCTTCAAAATATGGTGTACCATGCGGTCTTTGATGCTGCCGCTGAAATTAAAATACTCTAATTTGGCAAACAGTATGCGTGGCTTGCCTTTGCAGGTGTAGGTGATTTTCACCATGGGGGTGTTGCCTACGAGTTTGCCGATTTCGTCAATACGTTGTTGAGGTGTCATTACGATTTTTTTTGTTACACAGCGCAACGACGATTGGTTGTATCGAACCAATCGCCGGCATTACTTTTTTTACTGAAGTTATTATTTTTTTACGTCCTTTCAATTCCATTCAGGCCTTATTCACTCACGGTGTTAAATAACCCGGACAATTCCTGTGCCAGTTCTTCACCCCTGATTTTTTCGGCTACCACAATTCCCTTATCGTCTATCAGGAACATGGCGGGAATGGTTTTTACACGACAGGCGTCGTTGGCTTCTCCTTTTGTGTCCAAATAGTTAGGCCACGCCAGTTTTTCTTCTTTGAGCGCTTTCTCCCAGTCCGCCGCTTTTTTATCGGTGGAGATACTGATAATCTCAAACCCTTTTGGTGCATATTTTTTATACAGGTTCTTTAAGTTGGGTATTTCCCTGCGGCAAGGCCCGCACCACGACGCCCAAAAATCAATCAGTATGTATTTTTTCCCTGCGCTAAGGCTTGCTACTGTGGTTTCTTTATTGTCTTTGCCAACAAGGGTAAAAGCCGGCAAAGGCTTTCCCGTAAACCCTTCGGGGAATAATTCTTCTTTAACAATTTGGCCGTAATAACTGTCTTTGGCTTCCTGCGAAAATGCGTCATACCACGGCTGTTGTTCTTCCGTAAAATAAGACATAAAATCGAGCATCAACATCGGCCCCCACCATGAATCTTTATTATCCATGATGGCGCCTTTTGTTATGCGCTCCACCGTGTCGAAAAAATCCTTCTCCTCTGCCGCTAATTTTTTATACGCCGCTGTGGTATATAACGAATCCAAAAGCGCTTTGTTTTTATTCGCTCTGGCTGCGCTTATTGCTTCGGAGATGGCTTTGTTATTTTCGTGATAAGCCCTGTACATTGAATCTAATCCGTTTCTGGGCGCCGTTTTTTGCAGGTAAAGGTCATGCGACTTGCTTCCTTTTATCACTATATCGTCAAAGGTATAGGTAATATCGCCGTCCTGTTCGGATTTTGTCGCCTCGCCGGTCAATATGATTTTGCCGTTTTCAACCATAATCTTTGCTACCCTCTTTTCCGCTATTTGGATGCTAAACAGCCGGGGCTCGCCGGCTACGCCCGTCAATATCACTTTGCCCCCGGTTACGACGCCTTCGGCCACAGGCTTTTCTTCTTTGTAGGTGGCGGCGGGGACTAATTCCACTACCGTGCCGTCGGGAATTCCTTGCAGGTTGCACGCAATCGTGTATGATGTAGCGGGCTTTTGGCTGCACGCCGCTGCTATCACGCAGGCTATACTTAATAGCGTTGTTTTTTTAATAATTTTCATACCATTTAATTTTTCAGATTTACTTATTCACATTTTGGGTAATTGTTCCGTTGCCCGGATTTTTTATGGCGCCCATTGGGAAAGGCATCGTCCACAGGTGAGAGGTGGGCGACAGCGTCAGCGTGGTTCCATCCACCACCTTGCTCAGCGTACGCGCATATTTGGCTTCGAGGTTATACCTGCGCGCATCGGCAAATGGAATAAGCGTCAATATAAGCTCATTGTCTTTGGTGCGGCGAATGTGGTTTATCGCGTCTTCCTCGGTTAAAGCCGAAAGCGCCGTATATTTGTTGGCAAGAATGCGTTTCTCACGAACTTTATTAAGTGCAGCCATCGCATCACCGTATTGTCCGGCGCGGGCAAGGCACTCGGCTTTTATCAGGTACACTTCGGTAGTGGTAATTCCGCCTGCATTAAAAAATCCGGTAGTAGTGCCTGTGCAATACGTTTCTGCTCCAACAGTCTGGATTTTCCAACGGGCGGCAGCGCGGGCATCCCCCTCTTCAAAACGGGCTTTCCGTTCCACTGATATACCACTTTCCGTTGAGTGATACGAATCTGCCCCATGCCTGAAAATATAATTTTCAATATAATAGTGATCGGCCGGCGAAGGCATCGGGGTATATTCGTCGGGGTCTTCTATCTCATAGGCATGTTCGTCATAATAGGCCGTCCAGTCATAAAGCGCGTCATTTTCGGCTAAGGCCAACTCGGCATAGTGCAAGGCTTCGGTATAATTGTTCATTTGCAGGTACACCCGCGCGTAAAACGCATACGCGGCGCCAAGATTGGGATGTAACGGCGTGGGCGATGTGGATTTCAAGTAGGGTAATGCTTCTTTCACATCGTTCAGGATGTGGTCATAAATTCCTTGTATGGTCAATTGTTGATATGGCGCATTCACATCTGCGCTTGTAATCCACGGCACGGCGTTCTTTGCAGAAGCCGTACTTTTTTCATACGTGTCGGCATAATAATTCACTAAGTTAAAATAATTCATGGCGCGCAACACTTTGGCGTAGGCTATGACTTCGGCGCGTTCCGCATCGGTACATTCGGTCGCCGTTGGCGCATATTCAATAACAAGGTTGCAGGTCGAAATAGAAGCATAACCGGCGTAATACGCCGTTTCATCCGAACTATTCAGGTATATGCGGTCTGCGCTTTCGTCCCACATGTAATTTGCCTTAATCAACGGAGAATAATTCAGGTTGGCTACCGTTTGATACCTGTCATTTAACAGGTTTATGGCATTTCCGGCATCCACCCTGTGAACGCTATACTCATCTCTTAACATGGCTTCGAAATCGGCAAGCGTGGTGGGGATTTTTTGTCCTTTGGGTAAAATATCAAGGTATTCGTTACAGGATACCTGCGATAAGATAATAACCAATAACACCCACAATTTTATGATGACTGT
>JAITIL010000138.1 GCA_031279475.1 Prevotellaceae bacterium
GTTCTTAACTCCATAAGGGTAGCGCGAGCCCGTAGATAATTTATTTAATTACGAGGTTTTGCGAAACCGGATGTTTAAATAAACCAGGCCCACACCGGTCTTTCTACAATAATAAATAAAATGGATTAAAAAAAGAAAAGTGTGGGCGCCAACCTTATGCTCTAAACATCTCATTAAAATTTCGCAAATTTCGTAATTCAAGGACTAAAAGCCAGCGCCAACAAATATAAAAAGAACAATAACATTTACCGGGGCAAATGTAAACATATTTTTTTTAACTCCAAATATAAAGTTGTTAAAAAGTGTTATAAAATTTATTTTTGTTTTATGGCTAAATCCTTACCGTTTAGTTCTTAGTTCTTAACTAAGTGCTATACACCGTTTTCGCAGTAATTAATGAATGCGTTGTTCACTACCTTGTGACCGCCGGGCGTGGGGTAGTCGCCCGAAAAATACCAGTCGCCGGTGTGGTTGGGGCATGCGGCATGCAAGCCTTCGATAGATTGATATACAATTTCCACTTCCGCCCTGATGTCGGACGGACGCAGGATTCCCGCTATTTTTTTGGCTATTTGTTCTGCGGTAAACGGGCGGTAAATGTCTTTTACATGGTTTACAAGTTGTTCGCTGGGCAGGCCCTGTTGCGCCTTGCATTTGCGGTACACTTCTTCAATCACGGCGGCCTGTTTGGTCTCTTTCAGCAGTTCAATAGCGGCGAGGAATGCGCAAAACTCGGTCATGCGCGACATTTCAATACCGTAACAGTCGGGGTAGCGTATTTGCGGTGCGGAACTTACGATTACAATCTTTTTGGGGTCGAGCCGGTCGAGTATTCTCAGGATGCTTTGTTTGAGCGTGGTGCCGCGCACAATAGAATCGTCAATGATTACAAGGCTGTCGATACCGCGCCGCACCACGCCGTAAGTAACGTCATACACGTGTTCCACCATGTCATTACGCGAAGTGTCTTCGGTGATGAAGGTGCGCATTTTCACGTCTTTCACGGCTATTTTTTCCACGCGCAGGCGCTTGTTCATGATGCGTTGGAAAGCCTCGTTGTCTGCGGTTTTGTCAAGTGCAAGGAGTTGTTTTTTCTTTTCTTCAATGAGAAAATTCTCCAAGCCTTTTACCATGCCGAGGAAGGCGGTTTCGGCCGTGTTGGGGATGTAGGAAAAAATGGTATTGTCGAGGTCGTAATTGATGGTTTTGAGAATTTGCGGCGCAAGTTGTTCCCCGAGTTTTTTACGTTCGCGGTAAATATATTTGTCGGTGCCACGTGAAAAATAAATGCGTTCAAAAGAACAGGCGGTTCGTTTTTCGGGTTGCTGTATTTGTTGCAATTCCCAATTCCCGTTGCGTTTGATAATGATGGCTTCGCCGGGCATGAGTTCTTTCACCGTAGAAGTGTGCGCTTTCATGGTTGTTTGAATCACGGGGCGTTCGGAGGCTACCACGATAATTTCATCGTCCGTGTAATAGAACGCGGGACGAATGCCATGCGGGTCACGCAGCACAAATGCGTCGCCGTTACCGATGAGGCCGCCGATGGCGTATCCGCCGTCGAAGCGACGGGTGGCGGCTTGCAGCACATTCGGGATGTGAAGTTGTTCGGCCAGCAAACGGGCTATTTTCCGTTTGTCGGTTTCCGTTTCACGCAATAATTTATATATCCGTTCATTTTCTTCATCGAGGAAAAACCCTATTTTCTCAAGTACAGTCACCGTGTCTGACAAGTCGCGCGGATGTTGTCCGATTTCAATCAGATGATTAAAAATTTCATCGGCGTTGGTGAGGTTGAAATTTCCGGCAATCACGAGATTGCGCGATTCCCAATTGCTGGGGCGCACCACCGGATGCACGTACTCGATAGACAGGCTGCCGTGTGTGCGGTAACGCAAGTGTCCGAGGTAGAGTTCCGCAAGATATGGCACATTCTCCTTAATCCATTGCTCATCGACGTCGTGGTTTTTTTCGAGCACGGCAGTGGCGTTATTAATAGTATCGAACACGTCGCGGATGGGCGTGGCGGAGTTCGACCGCGTACGGTCGATATAAGGACGGCCGGAAGGAGTATCCAATTTCAGCGCAGCCACGCCGGCGCCGTCCTGTCCGCGGTTATGCTGCTTTTCCATGAGCAAATACAGGCGTTGTAGCCCATAAAACCACGTGCCGTATTTGTTTTTGTAGTGGCTTAATGGTTTTCGCAGCCTGATGAGTGCAATGCCACATTCATGGTTCAGCGCATCTGTCATAATGCCGGATAGTTTATGAAATCTTTAATAATGAAAGCGCCGGGATATTGGTCTACAATGGTGCGGAGAAAGCGCATGGCTTCGGATTTGGTGCGGAAATCGCCTACCGTCACTTTAAAGTAGAGGTTTTGGTAAGTATAATAAGTGGGCACGTCGGGATACTGCGTTCTAAAATTCGCTTCCGCTTCCAGGGCGCGCTGGCGGGCGTTTTGACTGTTGTCGAAGAAAATCCGTACACGAAAACCCTGTAATTTTTTGTAGTGGTTTCGTACTACATAATTATTGAACAATTCCTTTATGGCCGTGCTTTGCCTGAGGATAATGTGACTGCCATTGTCTGCCGGTGATTGAAGGTATAACAACATGTCGGGGTGGTGTACGAGGCTGTCTGCGCGTTCCTGCGCCGCAAGCGCCCCGTGCGCCAACAGAAAAATTGTTGCAATAAAAAATTTCTTTGGGCTCATCATAAACTCCGGAGTAAATTCTTGATGGTTGTTTTTGTTACCTTATGTTTCTTGGTGAACGTACCTGCCTTGACTTTGACAAAACCGGTTACTTCAAATTTATCAAGCATACTGTCGAAATTATTGCCGATGGCAGTTAGTGCGGCGAGGTTGGTAATCGACACCTGGAGCGGTATGGCGAAATTGCCGTTGAATTGGGGCGGGAGGGTTGTTTTGCCGGTAGATTCGATAAGGCCAAGATACGTTTCCCCCAGCCATATATCAAGTTCAAAGTCGTCAATGATGATATTTTTTTTGTTGGCATTTTCAATCGTGAGGACAAGGTCGAGGCCGATATTCGCCATGGTTTTGATCGACACATTTTCAATTTTTGCATCTTTGATGTTGATTTCTTCCAATTTAACGCACGAAGAGGCCATCAAGAGTACAAACGAAAAAAGAATAATTTTTTTCATAAAGGATAATTTTGTGCAAAGATAGCGGAAAAATTTTATATTTACTCCTTTGCCGTCTAATTATTTTTGCCTTAGTATTTTGTGTTTGAATAATTAGGTAAATAAGAGATAATAATTTATCCCTCATTTGTTTTTCATCTATCATCTAAAAGTTTATGTTCTATTGTCTGTTTTTAATTAGTCACATTAAACAATTCATCACATTAGCACATTAATAAGTTTTTTTTATTACCTTTGCTGCATATTCAACCACTATTTAATTATGGCGCATTACCTCGATCCAAAAAACGACCTGATTTTCAAACGCATCTTCGGCGAGCACAAGCACCTGTGCATGAGTTTGCTCAATAGCATGCTGCCCCTGGAGGCGTCGCGGCAAATCGTTGAATTAGAATATCAACAACCGGAATTGACGCCGGAAATCCCCGTGCTGAAAGACTCCATCGTAGATGTACGCTGTAAAGACAACTTCGGGCGGCATTTTATCGTAGAGATGCAAATGCACTGGACCGACAGCTTCAAGAGCCGCGTGCTGTTCAACGCGTCAAAGGCGTACGTCAGGCAATTGAAACGCAAAGGGGAATATAAGCTCCTGCAACCGGTATATGCGCTGAGCTTCATCAATGAGACTTTCGACCCCGATCCGTCAGTGTTCTACCACGACTACAAGATTGTCAACATCGAGCACACGGAAAAGCGGATTGAGGGGCTGGAGTTGGTGTTTATCGAATTGCCGAAATTCCGTCCCGGCAACAAGGCAGAGAAGAGGTTGTATAATTTATGGTTGACCTTCCTGACCCAAGTCCACGAGGACGCGAGAGCGATACCGCCAGAGTTGTTGGAGGAGGAAATAACCAAGGAGGCGGTGCAATATTTGGAGAGCAGTTCCTATACCCAAGCACAACTTGAAATGTACGACCGATATTGGGATTCCGTGCGTACCCAGCGCACGTATATTCTCGACGCTTTAGACGAAGGCGAAGCTATTGGTTTGCAAAAAGGCAAGGTCGAAGGCCTGGCTGAAGGCGAAGCTATTGGTTTGCAAAAAGGCAAAGTCGAAGGCCTGGCTGAGGGCGAAGCTATTGGTTTGCAAAAAGGAATAGAAAAAGGCAAAGCCGAAGCCATTAGGGAAATGGCGCTTAGTGCCCAGCGCGGCGGCTTCTCTATGGCGCACATCCAAGCCATTACCGGCCTGCGCAAAGAAGAAATAGAGCAAATCATGCAACAAAAAGGGTGAAATTGTTTTTAGGTAAAATTCAAATTTTTCATGTAAATTTGTCGAAATTATGGACAAAAGAATCATCTATATCGAAACCTATGGTTGCCAAATGAATGTGAACGACAGCGAAGTGGTGGCCGCCATTATGCAGCAGGCGGGGTACGATATGACAGATAACTTGGCGGAGGCCGATGTGGCGCTTATCAACACCTGTTCAATACGCGAGAACGCCGAACAGCGGGTGTGGGGGCGTTTGGATGTGTTCCGCCAGCAAAAACGGCGCAATCCGGCGCTATTAGTAGGTGTGCTGGGTTGCATGGCCGAACGGTTGAAAGAAGAGTTGTTGGAAAAAGGAGTGGTGGATATTGTGGCAGGCCCCGACGCGTATCGCGACTTGCCGCGTTTGACGGCGCAGGCCGGGCTTGGGCAAAAAGCAATCAATGTGCTGCTGTCGCGCGAAGAAACGTATGCCGATATTTCGCCTGTGCGGATGGATAAGAATGGCGTCACGGCTTTTGCGTCCATCATGCGGGGCTGTAACAATATGTGTACCTACTGTGTGGTGCCTTATACGCGGGGCGGCGAGCGAAGCCGTGAGCCGGCGACCATTGTGCGCGAAGTGCAGGAGCTGTTTGAGCGCGGCTATCGCGAAGTCACGCTGCTGGGGCAGAATGTGGATTCGTATGCATGGGCGGATATCAAAGACCCGTTGAAAACAATAAATTTTGCGCGCTTGCTGGAGTTAGTGGCTTTGGTGAGCCCGCAGCTGCGCGTGCGCTTTGCCACGTCGCACCCGAAAGATATGAGCAATGGCGTGCTGTACACGATGGCGATGTATCCGAATATTTGCGACCATATTCACTTGCCGGTACAGTCGGGTAGCACGCAGATGTTGACGCTGATGAACCGGAAATATACGCGGGAAGAATATTTGGCGCGGGTGGCGAAAATCCGGGAAATTATTCCCGGTTGCGCCATCTCCACCGACGTCATCGCCGGATTTTGCAGCGAAACTTTGGAAGACCATGAGGCCACCCTCTCGCTGATGCGGGAGGTGGGCTTCGACCAGGCGTTCATGTTCCAGTACTCAGAACGGCCGAATACGAAGGCTGCCCGTCATTTGAAAGATGATGTGCCGCCGGAAGAAAAAACGCGCCGGCTGAATGAGATTATTGCGTTGCACAATACGCTATCATTGAAAAGCAATGAGCAGGAAGTGGGACAAGTGCGGGAAGTCTTGATAGAGGGCGTGTCGAAGCGCTCGGACAGGGAACTGTTCGGCCGCACGCCGCAAAATAAAGTAGTGGTTTTCCCGAAAGATAAATGTGATATTGGCACGTATGTGAAAGTTAAAATCGTGCGTTGTTCTTCGGCTACATTGATTGGTGAAGTTATTCATAATTGATTAATTATATATATACGATAGTATGAGAGAAGCGCTTATTACGTCCCTGCGTAACGCTAAAATCGGCAGTGTACTTGAGCTAAAAGAGAAATCACGGGAGCGGCACGCACATGGTTTATTTGTGGTGGAAGGTGCACGTGAAATAAAATTAGCGTTGGCGTCGGGCTACAAGTTGGATTCGCTTTTTGTGTGCGACCGGATAGGCACGGCCACTATTTTTGAACATTCGTTGCCTGCATCCACCCGTGTGTATCCAGTGAGCGGCGAGGTGTTTGCCAAAATGGCCTACCGTGAAAACTCGGATGGGTTGGTGGCGGTGATGGTATTGAATAAACTTTTATTGGATAACGTGAAGTTGTCGAGCAATCCGTTTGTCATCATCATGGAAGCGGTGGAGAAGCCGGGGAACCTGGGCGCTGTGCTGCGCACAGCCGACGCCGCCGCCGTTGATGCGGTGGTGATTTGTGATCCGCATACCGACCTGTATAACCCGAATGTCATTCGTTCGAGTATCGGGTGTATATTTACCCGGCAGGTGGTGGCCTGTTCGTCCGAAAGCGCACTGCATTGGCTGAAAGCCAAAGGTATTAAATCATTTGCCGCCGAGTTGGAAGCCGCGCAAGCGTATCACGAAGCGGACTTTACGCAACCCTGCGCCATTGTGATGGGCACGGAGGCCACCGGCCTCACCGCCTTTTGGCTGGAACACGCCGATGCACGGATAAAAATCCCCATGCGTGGAAAAATCGACTCGCTGAATGTGTCGGTGACCACGGCCGTGTTGACGTTTGAAGCCATGCGGCAACGAGGATTTAAGCACGGACAATAGACAAATCCATAATTCTTAATTCTTATGTCTTCGGTTGTAAAACGTTTTGGATTGGCGGGCATGCCGGTTTCGCAGAGCAAAAGCCCGGCGCTGTTTCATGCAGCGTATCATGGGAAATACAAGTATGAGTTGTTTCCTGCTACTATGGCGGCAGAGGCCATGCGCTTATTCCACGCGCATGGTTTGTTAGGCATGAACGTTACCATGCCGTTGAAAGAACAGGTGTTGCCCTTTATGGCGTCGCTCAGTGAAGACGCCGCCCTGTTGCAGGCCGTGAATACGGTAGTCTTGCAGCAAGACGCGCTGCGGGGTTACAACACCGATGTGCAGGGCGTGGCGGGCGCGCTGGCGGAGGCCGGCGTCACGGTAGGCGGACGGCGATGTGTGGTGCTTGGCGCGGGCGGCGCGGGACGCGCGGCGGCCTGTGCGTTGGCGCATGCGGGCGCTACGTTGGCCATAGCCAACCGAACGACCAACCGCGCCGAAGCGGCAGCCCAGTTGTTTCGCGCCACAGCACTGTCGTTGACAGATGCGCTACAGCACAGCGACGGGTTTGACGTGATTATAAACACCCTGCCTGCGGCGGCCGACGTGGCCGCACATTTACACCTGAAATCACAACAGGCGGTGTTAGACGCCGATTATGCGAATAAACCCTTGCAGGCGCTGTGCCGCAACGCCGGCGCCACCTATATCGACGGAAGCCGCTGGCTGTTGCACCAGGCCATTCCCGCTTATCGTCTTTTTACCGGCGAAGAGCCCGACGTCAAAAAAATGTTAAATCTTGAAATCTTTGAATCCTGAAGTCACTGTAGCATAAACTTGACTTTCGTTTTAACATCTGCCGACGAAGTGCCGATGAGCGCTTCAAATTCGCCCGGTTCAGCCACCCATACGCTTTTGGCGTCGTCGTAAAAACGCAGTGCCGTTTGGTCAATAGAGAAAGTTACGGTTTGCTCTTCGCCGGCTTTCAAAAAGACTTTCTTAAACCCCTTCAATTCCTTTATGGGACGCGGCAGTGATGATTTCTTGTCGCTGATGTAGAGTTGTACCACCTCGGCGCCATCGCGCGTGCCGGTGTTTTTTACCGGTAGCGTAATGGTAATAACATCAGAAGCAGTGATTTTATTCTTATCAACAACAGCTTTACCGTATTGGAAAGTAGTGTAGCTTAATCCATGCCCGAAAGCGAACAGCGGTTTGATTTTTTCCTTGTCTAACCAGCGATAGCCCACAAAAATATCGTCGTGGTAAATAACGTTCTTGCCAGCGCGGCGCGGTCGGCGCCCTCGCAGTCCTGCCCGCCGTTCTTATTCAGCCCGCCGATGAACAGTACAACGTCTACATTTTTTGCCGCGTTCACCGCTTCGGCGCGGAGTACTTTGGCGTCGATAATTTTAGCTTGCGGATTCTTCGCGTCTTTCACATCCTGTTCGCGTTCCACCGGCGACTCGTAGCCCTGCATGTATGTTACCTGCGCGGCGTTGCTCACACGCGCTTGAATGCCTGCCAGCGGCGATACTTCGTATTTTGCCTTGAGCGACGATGAGCCGCCGCCAATTGTCATGCGCTTCACGGCATTTTCACCTACGACCAAAATGTGTTGCGTCTTCGATAAATCAAGCGGCAACACGTTCCGGTTGTTTTGCAACAACACGACGCCTTCTTCGGCAATTTTGCGCCCCGCTTCGGCATGTTCAGGTGTGCCGAAAGAACCATACGAGCGAGTGGGTGACATCGTGGTACGGAATATTAGCCGGAGGATGCGGCGCACCTTATCCTTCAAAATTGTTTCGTCGGCCAGGCTGCTTCTCAATAATTGCAGGTAGGGTTGCGCAAGGTAGTAATGGTTGTAGGCGTC
Source organism: Prevotellaceae bacterium (assembly GCA_031279475.1). Taxonomy (GTDB): domain Bacteria; phylum Bacteroidota; class Bacteroidia; order Bacteroidales; family UBA932; genus JAIRLC01. The sequence continues at coordinate 8,486 of JAITIL010000138.1, forward strand.
GCTTTTGCCCCAGTCTAATCCGTTTGTCCACGTGCCGAATTCCATGTCCAGTCCATTGTTGATAGCTTGTTCGGCGTCGTGTACGCCGCCCCAGTCGGACACTACCACGCCGTCGAAGCCCCAGTCGCGTTTCAGGATGCCGTTGAGCAGATATTGGTTGTGGCAACAGTGCTGGTTTTTGTATTGGTTGTACGCGCCCATGATTGCCCACGCACCGCCTTGCTGCACGGCGGCTTTAAAGGCGGGCAGGTAAATCTCATACAATGCACGGTCGCTCACTTGCACGTTCACGTGGTCGCGGTAGATTTCCTGATTGTTCAACGCAAAATGTTTTACGCAGGCCGCTACGCCATTTTTCTGCACTTCCTGCACATAAGGTACAACCATGGCGGAGGCAAGGAATGGATCTTCGCCCATGTACTCAAAATTGCGCCCATTGAGCGGCGTGCGGTAAATGTTCACACCGGGTCCCAACAACACGTTTTTATTACGGTAGCGTGCTTCCTCTCCGACGCTTTTGCCATACAACGCCGCCATCTCCAGATTCCACGAAGCCGCCAAAGCCGTCAATGCAGGAAAGGCAATGCACGAGTCGTTCGTCCAATTTGCGCCGTACCATTCGTCCCACAGCACTTCGGCTCGGATACCGTGCGGGCCGTCGCTCATCCAGTTTTCAGGGATACCAAGGCGCGGCACACCGGGCGAACTGAATTTCGACTGCGCATGCAGCACGGCTACTTTTTCTTCGAGCGTCATGCGCTGCAACGCATCTTCCACGCGGTCTTCCAGCGGCGCGGCAGGATTAAGGTAGGCGGGCGTTTGTGCAAACAGCGGCGAAGCCATTAACCATAACAGCGGTATTATGAGATGTTTTTTCATGGAAATTATTAATAAAACGAGAATAGTTTTGTTTATTTCATGTTTGTGTTATAAAAATAAGGGTTAAACATTTTGCCTAACCCTTATTTTCACTCTTCATTCTAGTTGATTTTGTCTACCGTTAGCGTTACCGGACGCATTTCAAGTATTGGCGTCAAGTCAATGGTAAAAGTATAGGTGGCGTTCGCTTCAAACCGCTGTCCTTCTATAAGTCTCACGTAACCGTCTTGAGCTATTTGTACCAATGTACTGGTGGTAGATATGCCGTAATTGAGACAATCTTGGTCTGGCACGTCTTTAAATCCACATTCCAAGCGAGGTTGGTAGAAAAATTTAAAGTCAATTTCATCTGCATTGAGTGTTTCGCCAGTCTTAAGGGTGATGCGATACAATCCGTACCCCGGTGATGCCATGCATAGTGCATTTTCCGGGACCCAGCCCACGGGGTTCTTTACAATAGAAGGTTTGCCCAATCCTTCGCCAATCACCCAAATGGCGCCGGAACCGTCGAGTTGCAGGGTAGCCAGATCATTGCCAATCATGGCTTCCACCTTGAAATATTTCATATGAATATTGGCTGTAACGCGATATTTGCCGCTAACGGGTAAAAAAGTGGGTATGTTTTCATTAAAGACAATGTAGTCGGGGTCAATCCACCAATCGGCCAATTCTTCTAGTTCTATGCCTCCGATAACTACCGGGTGGTTTTGTTGAATTTCCAGTTCAGCCTTGTAATTACCACTGAGGCCAACTTTGGTCATGGGTGTGCCGTTAATGGTTACAGGAAAATTCTCAGGTGGAACAGTGGGCGATGTGCCGTTTTCTTCAATGCTGATTTTAATATTCTGCCAACCGTCCGACACGTCGATGATAAAAGTGTAGGTATTGCCGCTTACCAACCTCCATTCGTTATTGAGATGCGCATTATCGCCACCATCTACCCAAATGAAGTCATTGTTAAACGGGGCATATCTGGGATCAGCGGCATTGAGATCTGATTCCTCAATATCCGGCCGCCTGATGGCTCTCCAGGAATTATGTTCCGGTAAGAATTTAATGCCGAGTTCATTGATTCTAAAACGTTGTCCCCCTACGCCCGAAAGTTTGTATCTTCCGTTACCCATGGGTGCTAGGCAAACAGCTTCGATGGGTCGCCAGTCCACTAAATCAGTGATAGTGGGATCGCCCACACCGCCAATTGCCCAGATGGCACCGGAGCCGTCTTCTTGCAAGCTAGCCAGTGTACTCCCTCTCATGACTTGAACTTTGAAGTATTTACGTTCGAAGTCGGCAAGAATGCGATATTTGCCGGCTATGGGTAAAAACTTAAGGGTACTGGCGCTGATTTTTTCGAAGAAGTCAGGGTCGATCCACCAGTCGGAGATATCCATACCGCCCACTGTGAGGGTTTGGTTCTGGGTAAGGTCCATGTCCACACTGTAAAGGTCCTCATTGTCGCCTACCAGCGTCAAGCGTTCTCCATTGATGTTCTTTGGTTCTCCATAAGGTGTAACCGTTACGGATACGGTCGAAATCTCGGGTTGCATTTGTATCGAAGCGGTCACTTCGGCCACCACTTTAGCTTCAATGATTGCCGGCTCTCCTGCCGTAGTGTTGAAAGGTGTTCCCGTAAGCAGTTTGCTTAATTCAGCATGTGTAAAGCTGACGTCGCGCTGTTGCACCGCATTATTATCGCTTGGTTCCCATACGGCACTTTTGCCTTGCACCGACAACTGGAAACGGTAGGTGATGGATGTTCCAGTTCCTCTGTTTGTTGCTTGCGCCCATGTAAACTTGACAGCTTCGGCATCGGGTTGTTCCTGATCAAGCGTTATTGGACCTGCAGGCGTAGCTGTAAGGTACATTTGATCTGTCGGTCTTGTCGGGTCCAATGTAATGTTCTCTTCTTTCTTGCATCCTGCAAAGAGGAGCATAATCATAATTAAACATTGTACTAATTTCTTCATGGTCTTTAATTTTTAGTTAATATTAATTTGCTGTTGTCCAATATGGTGTTTGTACCAAATTGCTGTTTTTATCCATTTGTCCCTGATTGATAGGGAACCAGTAGAACTGTTTTTTGTACTGTCTGGTCTGATATATGGTGCGCTGGTAGAATGTGGAGGCATTTGTTCCTTGGTAATTCATTCCGTCGAAAGGTCCGGTTAACAATTCTTCTGCTTTTTTCCAGCGGCGAAGGTCATCGTAGCGAGTGCCTTCGCAGCAGAGCTCTACGTAGCGTTCCGCCCGTATTACTTTGCGTATGGCGTCTTGATTATTATCCACATGGATGAAGTCATCGTCTGTAGCACCAGTAGTGTATTGGCGTACGCCTGCACGTTCCCGGATTTTATTCAGGTATAATAAAATTTCGGAATTCCCCGGGTTGCTTTCATTGAGGGCTTCGGCGTAGTTGAGGTAGGCTTCGCCCAGTCGATAAAGGATTTCCGGTCGATAGACGTAGGATTCTGTCGGCGAGAAAGTGGTAAATGGACTGGTTTTCTTACGTGCCAGATAGCCGTTTTGTGGAGCATCGTGTGTTCCGGCATTATCTTGTTGGCCGAGGAAAAATTCCAACTTTCTTTTTGCGTTAGGATAGTAGGCGCCATTGTAATAAACTGTAATGTAAAAGCGCGGCTCGCGGTTGCAATACATATTGTAGGTCCCGATTTCAGTAATAACTCCTCCCTCTTTGCAGCCGTTCCATCTGGTATTGCGTATGTCGTCCTGGATAGAGAAGCCGGTTTCTACGTATTTCGACCCTGTTTCTTCTTTTGGCAATCCATTTCTCATGAAGAAAGCATCAACTAACCGTTGGGTAACACCCAGCCCACCATTGCCGCCGCTACCGCTTGGTGTAGCATGTTTTTCATAATCTCTGTTTGGCTCGCTGGGGCGGGCGAAGAGTATTTCCCGGTTTCCCTTTGTATATTCGGTAAGGAACAGGTTTTGGAACGACATAAACGGGTCAATACTACGGTCGGTATTTCGTTCAATATACAATTCATGCCCTGCCGCTTCGGCAGCGTCAATCAGTTCCTTGCAGGCTGTGGCCGCCCTTGTCCATTTCGTGGGGTCTTTTACGGCGTTAAATATCGGCTTTCCTTCATTGTTTACGTAGCCGGCATAGTCGGAGTTGCCGTTTACCAGGTCGCTGGCGGCAAACAACAGCATGCGGGCGCGTACGGCAAGGCACATGATAGAAGTAGCCCGCCCGTATTTGTTGGCTTCGGTGTAGTGAGCAGGCAATATTTTCGATATGGCCACAAGTTCCTTATCAATCCAGTCAATCACCTCATCGTAGGGCATTTGTCCTGTCGCCAATTCGGCCACCGCAGCGTTAGTCGATGCGATGTAATTGGGTTGAAATGGGATAGCGCCGTAAGTATTTACCAACAAATAGTAGTAATAGGCCACGAGAAAACGACATTCGGCTTTCATATATTCCACTTCTCGTGCCGATATACCCTGGTCGGGTAACGGTTTTACATTTTCCATAAAGATGTAGGCGGTGCGGATGTGTTGCGGAAATTTTCCCCAATAGTTGGCATACCAATCCGACACGGGCGTCCATTCGCCCAGTATGCGGGGTATCATTTGCCATCCATAGTTGCGCCAGCGTTCCGACGGGGTGAATTCGTCACCCATTACGTCCCATCCTTCTCCTGAGCGGAGGTAGTCCCATGTCGGATGAGAAATAGCGGAATACACATTGGCCAGCCATCCCTCCATGCGGGCTTTGTCTTCAAATACCATGGACAGGGTTAACTCCGAGTCCAGTTCCTTATCGAGAAAGCCGGTACACGACAGACCGAGTTGACTTCCCAATAAGATGATGAATATATGTTTATATAGTTTCATAGCGATTACTTTTTATCGTTGTTATACGGTCAAGATTTAAAAGTGAAAATTTACGCCGAGCATTACCGAGCGCATGGTAGGGTATTTCAACCCATTATTGGTGCCCAGTTCCGGGTCCCAGAGTTTAAATTTTGAAAAGTAGAACACATCGTTCCCACTGATGTAAAAGCGAATAGTTTGTGCGCGGAGTTTTTTGCTAATTTTTTCAGGCAGGGTATATCCCAGTTCCACCGTTTTCAGCCGCAGGAAACTCATATCTTTTTTCCACCATGTGGAAGGTGCCGTATTATTTAAACTTTCAGAGAACGATAAGCGAGGCCAGAACACGTCCTGCGAAGGGTTTTCTTCCGTCCATGCATCCATGTAGGTGGCGTAGGAATTGCCCATTGCGCCTTGTCCGCCGCCGGGAATAAAGTAACTGTTGCCTCCTATGATACGATAGGCCTCGGCAACACCTTGAAAGAAAAAGCCGAAGTCAATATTTTTCCAGTTCATGTTTGCGCCGAATCCATAAACAATTTCGGGAATTTCCGTGCCGCCGATATATCCGCCATCCAATTCATTGACATATCCGTCGTTGTTCCGGTCTATGTATTTTATATCACCTGGCCGGACTTTGTTACTCACTTGTGGAATGGCAATGCCGTCGTTTAAGTTGCCAAGGTTGTCAAAATCGTCTTCTGTGTAAAGGCGTTCGGCAATCAGTCCCACCAGGGTGTTCACGGATGTACCAGTACGGGAGCGGTACGTGCCAATTACGGATTCCGGCTCATCACATTCAATGATTTTATTCCTTGCATAGGTAAAAGTACCTCGAAAACTCATAAAAAAGTTCCGGTTAAATTGTTTGTTAATAAATAGTGACAAGTCGATGCCGTGATTATCTACCTTTCCGTAGTTTGCCCAGGGAAGGGAAATAAATCCGGCCTGTTCGGGAATGGTTTGTCGTTGCATGAAAATATTTTCGCGCCGTTCTTTAAACATATCTACTTGCAAGTCGATGGTGTTCCACAACCCCAATTCAAAGCCCAGGTTTATTTTGGTGACGGTTTCCCAAGTAAGGTTGCTTACGCCCACTTCGCCTTCTCTTACCCCTTGCCGAAAGAAATTGCCCGTTTGGCCCCAATTATATCCGGAAGCGCTACTATTAATAGTTGTAAGATAGGCAAATCTGCGGTCGCTCCCGATTTTGTCGTTACCTACTTTTCCAATAGATCCGCGAAATTTAATTTTGTTGAAGACGTCCCTGTATGGCTCCATAAATACTTCTTCCGACATATACCATCCGAGGGCCAGGGAAGGGAAGAAGCCGAACCGTTGTCCTTTGGCGAAATTCTCGGAACCATTGTAACCAAAATTAAATTCCCCGATATAGCGGCGGTCATAGGTATATGACACACGTCCAGCAATACCCTGGTTGCGATAGGGCTGAATGCCCCCATCGTCGTAACTTCGCTGGTTGTAGAGTAACAAGGCGTCTACCGCGTGTTTTTCAGCGAAGGTTTGCCCGTAGGTTAAGGTTGTTTCCAGATAAACGCTGTTGTTGCCATATCCACCCTCGTTGCTGTGTCCGAGCGATTCCGTTCCGCTGTCGTTTAAAGGTTGTCCGTGGATCAGGTTCCCATCCATGTCACGGCCCATAGAGGGTGCATAATAAGTGGGTGTTCTTTTCCGCTCTACACTACTCGCGTTATAGGTGTCAAAAGAAAATACTACTTTCGCTTTTAATCCAGGCAGCAGCATCTTTAGGTTTTGCTCCATGGAAAAGAGCGATTCTAATTTACTACTGTTATTTCTGGAATATCCTGTCTGAGTAGTTTCTGCCCATGGATTTTTACCAAGCGGCGTTCTGGGAATGGTGCCGTCGGAATAAACGGCAGGATGCACAAAAGGAGTCATTTCAAAGGCGTGGTTAAAGATGTCTTCTGTGCTGGCCGTTTGTTTGCGGTGGTGTTGCAAATAACCACCGATATTAAACCGGAAAAGGGTTGTTTTTGTTACATCCAAATCCACATTGGCTCGTAAGTTATACCGCTCGAGTTGGGTGCCGGTGTCATAAGGGAGATTTTTATCGGTAGCCATAATCCCATGTTCATTAAAGTAGGAGGCTACCATGGCATAGCGCAGTATCTGGCTGCCGCCCGACACTGTCAGGTTGGCGCGGGTATTGTAGGCATAGTCGTCGGTTACAGCATCCAACCAGTTTACATCGGGATATAAATCGGGATCGTAGCCAGTGGCTGTTTTGTAAATGGCATCATCTGTGTAAAGGGACTGTCTGCCTTCCTCCACGGCCAGCCGGTTAAGCAACGTCATCTGGTCTGCCGCACGCATAAACTCAGGCAATTTGGTGGGCGTTTGTATCGATTGTTCTATACGAAAGTCTATGGAAGGCGTTGCCACTGTCCCCCGTTTGGTGTTGATGAGGATAACGCCATTAGCGCCCCTCACGCCATACATGGCGGTGGCCGAAGCATCTTTCAGTAGGGAAAAAGATTCTATTTCCGCCGGATCGATATCGTTTAAATGCCGCTCGATGCCATCTACCAGCACCAATGGCGTGGTTTGACCAGCAAAGGACGAAATACCACGTATCCAGAATTGTGAGTCGTCATAACCGGGCTCGCCTGATTGTCTCACCGCTATGATTCCCGCCAATTGTCCCGCCATGTTATTGGCCATCGAACGGGTTGTTCCTACCCTTAGTTTTTGGGGCTCAATGGTGGTAATGGACCCTACGATGGATAGTCGCTTTTGCGCACCATATCCGGTGGCCACCACTTCATTCAGAGTTTCTATACTTTCCAGAAGGATAACGTGGAAACTGATTTGATGGCCCACTGTGATTTCCTGCGATTTAAAACCGATGTAAGAGAAGAGCAGTATTGCCGCTTTATCCGGCACATCAAGGTAAAAACGGCCTTCTTCGTCGGTGATCGCCACGGTGGATGTGCCTTTTACCGCCACATTCACACCGACAAGCGGGTTTTTTTCCACATCCACCACTATACCATTTATTTTGATAGATTGTTGTTGCGCTATGGCAGGAAACGCAACAAGCATCATCGCTACCGCCCACGCCGACAGGCGTAGTGATAATAAATGTTTGATTTTCATTTTCATAATTCCTGGTTTTATTAGGATTATTCATTATTTCCACTTTATTGAAGCAGCCGCTTTGGCTGGCAATTTATAAGAAAAAGAATGCGTGCCATCATTCACCGTAAAACTTTTTTCCGATATTGTTTTATTTAATACAACCAATGCATAACTATTGTCGGCGTTAAGGAAGGCTTCATAACGCAGTCCATCTTCCGCATATCCGTCAGCTTTGATCCGGTAGGCGCCGGGCTTTACAACTTGAGCGAGATGTCCGATTTCATAATAGTGACAATTCCGCGTGATGGTTTTGTAATCGGTTGAAATGTCCACTACGCCGTAGCATGTAGAACAACCCTTTGGGCGGTGGGGTTTCTTGTCCATATCAAGCATCAGGTTCCATACGATAACCGCCTTGCACCATTTGTTTGCCAAATTTATACCTTCTTCAACAGCTCCTACAAAATTACTATTCAGGTTGCGCCCATCGTGCCATTCACCGATGGAGGCTTCGGAAAATACCAGTTCCTTATCGGGACGCCGGTCGTGTATGTAATTCAACTCATCCTGTGAGCCGCCATAGTTGTGATAAGCAGCACCGGCTATGTATTGCGCCGCTTCGGCATCTTCATATATTTTAAGCGGATATTGTTGCTGGCTGGTAATATTGTCGTAATTATAATTGTGGTCGAACACGTATATTTTCACATCCAATCCGGCAGCTTGTAATTTGGGCCCCAATGCTGTTTTCACAAAATCGCGTGCTTCGTCCCATTCCATGTGCAACGACGCAGTATTACCGCCGTTGAGCGGCTCGTTTTGTGGCGTAATGGAATAAACAGGTATGCCGTGTGCTTCAAACGCTTTAATCCATTTTACGAAATATTCGGCGTAATCCTGATAATAAAAAGGATTTAAGTGTCCCCCCGTCCATGAATTATACGGGGAAGAGGTCTTGTTCCTGTGCTTTATTTTCATCCAACGCGGGCATGTCCATGGCGAGCCCATGATCTTCAATGTAGGGTTAATCTCCAGAATTTCTTTGAGCACAGGAATGACATACTGCGTTTCTTCCGAAGTAAGGGCAAAATTCTCGATGCCGGGGTTGTCGCAACAAGTGTAATCGCTAAGCGAAAAATCAGAAGTGCCGATACAAACGCGTACATAGCTGAAGCCTCGCCCTTCTATCAGATCAAACACCTCTTTCAGGAACTTTGCACGGTCGGTCGCCTCCATCTGCATCAGGTTAAAACTTGTGGAACCCGTAATAGCTGCCCCGAAACCATCCATTTGCTGGTATTTTTCTTCTGGATGTAACGTAATGGTATAAGGAAAAATGTTGAGCCCCGTATTGAAGTTTACGCCGGTTTTCTTGAATGTCATCGACCGTGAAGCAGTTGACAGGTAAATGAGCGCGTCGTGCGTTATTGCATCATTGTTCGTATCTGACGCCGGTATGTTTCCACTATCACCGCACGAAACAAGGAGAAAGAAAACAACCGACAAGTAGCGTAATTTGTACACTAATGATTTGATGCTAAAATTTTCCATGAAGTTATATGGTACTTTAACAATATATAGTTGTAAATATATATGGAAAAACACATCAAAAATAACTTAGGGATAAAAAAGGAGTATGTTAACAACATTAAGCAATTATTAACCAAATATTAATAATCTGCCGGTATGGTTAAAAAAGTAGTGAAAATGGAATGAATAAAGTTATCTTTTTTCCTGGATAGCGCCGATATTCATCAGCATTTCGTCAAATTCATCGCGCGAAACAATAGCATTATTCCGCGCCTTAGTGCGGTAATTGTAAATAGTGCTCAGCGAATAGCGCAGGAATCCGGCAATTTTCATGCTGTCGGTAATGCCCAGCCGGATGAGTGCAAAGATGCGAAGTTCCGTGTTTAGCCGTTCCCCCGGTTTCAAAACAACTTGTTCTTCATGAATGAGTAACGAATTAAAATCTTCTACAAAGGAAGGGTAAAGGTTAAGGAATATCGTATCAAATGTTTCGTAGAGTTTTTTCCGCTCTTCATCAACCAGGGTGGTTGATTTTAGTATTTTGAACAGTTCTTCATGCTGGTTGCTGCCGGCCTTTTTGTACAGCATTTTCCGGTAATCTTCTAATTTGTCGATGTATCCGGAGCAAATATCGAAGAACTGGGCAATGTATTCTTCTTTGATGTGATTGACTTCCGACAATTGCGCGTTCACTTTTTGCAATTGGTTGTTGATGTGTTTGGTGTGTTTATTCAGTTCGGCTAATTTCAGGTTTGTTTCATAGAGCTCCCTTTTAATTCTGGAGACCTTTCTCATTTGCCGGTAAACATAAAAACCCGAAATAACCAGGAAGAAGAACAGTACGCTAATCAAAATGACATAACGTTGCAATTCCTTTTTTTGCCGCATGGTTTTAGTCAGGTAGGCGGTATTGACGATAGAATACAGCGACGCCAGTTCAACGATGCGG